>DKVC01000101.1:481-20430 GCA_002490995.1 Lachnospiraceae bacterium UBA7188 | reverse complement strand
TTATTTGTAGACACTTCCTTACAAAAGCGCCCGCTTTATCAGCCATAAAGTAATCACCCCGAAAAAAGATAGACTTTGCTAAAGAAATAAACTATACTATAGGAAGCAAATGCCGCTTCCTATAACTTCCCGCCGAAGCGGAACGAAAGGATTTCTCATATGCAGAAACACCACACAATACCCCTCCGCCAGATCGCAGACGATCCGAATGACAAGCTGGCAATCAAACCCTTCGTCCAGGAGGATATTCAGGAACATGACCATAATTGTTTTGAACTGGCCTATGTAACAGGCGGGCATGCGTCACAGACATTGAACGGCGTCACCTGCGGCGTCGCGGAAGGTGATTATTTTTTCATAGATTACGGCAGCTGCCACAGCTACCAAAATTGCAGGGATTTCACCCTGATCAACTGCCTGTTTCTGGCAGAAATCATTGACGGCACCCTGACAGGCCGCCATTCCTTCGACGAGCTGCTGCGGGTATGCCTGATCCGCTATCAC
Source organism: Lachnospiraceae bacterium UBA7188 (assembly GCA_002490995.1). Lineage (GTDB taxonomy): Bacteria > Bacillota > Clostridia > Lachnospirales > Lachnospiraceae > Acetatifactor. Next base: position 19,926 of record DKVC01000101.1, on the reverse strand, counting down.
AGACAATACTTCGGCAAAACCCCCGCAAACCGGATTTTCCACGATGCGGATGGCCGAATCCTCCGGCTTTTGCTGGGAATGCAGCAGGAATATGAAAAACGTGACACCGGATATCCGGAGATTATACGGGGACGCCTGATGGAAATCCTGATCCTTACCATGCGTCAGGTGGTACAGGCCCAGTCTGCACGGGAAAAGTCCATGGAACAGTTCCGGCAAAATGCCAGAAGCAATATCATTTTCGAGGCCGTGCGCTATCTGGAAACAAACTACAGGGAAAAGGCTGTCCTGGGCAATTTCTGCCGGGAATACCATTACAGCCTTCCTTATGTGAGCAGACGTTTCAAGCAGGAGACAGGACTGTCTGCACAGGAGTATCTCCAGAAAATCCGGATTGAAAAATGCTGCGCCCTTTTGATCGGCGATACTTTGCCCATACAAACCATTGCCCAGATGTCCGGATACGAGGATATGAAGTTTTTTAACCGGATCTTCAAGAGAATGACCGGCCTGACACCCAGGGAATACCGAAAAGCCGCCGCCCTCTGAGACTGCTTTCCGTTTTTCATTTAGTTAAAATAACCCCTTATATGTGTTAAAAACACGTCTTTTTTATCATTTTGTTTTCTGATAAATTGATAGCATGGAGATGTGGCACAAGGAAATGCCGGCTTTTCCAAAACAGCACCGGTTATTTTCCGGCAATTCCGAAAGTCAGATTCAGAGCAAACTCAGGAGGATTACATTCTATGAAATGGACTGCAAAATGGATCAGGCCCGCTGCAGACACAGGGGACGCGGCGCCTGTCTACGGGAGATATTTTACCCTCCCCGAAAGGGAAAAAGTAACGGAAGCAAAACTTTTTATCACCGCACTGGGCGTATATGAGGCTGAACTGAACGGCGAAAGAGTGGGGGATTTTATTCTGGCGCCGGGCTGGACCAGCTATTACAGGAGACTCCAGTACCAGGAATATGATGTGTCAGGGCTGCTGGAGGAAAAAAATACCCTGACAGTCACCGTGGGCAAGGGGTGGTACAGAAGCCCCATGCCCGGCTTTCAGAGTTCCCCTTATCAGCAGGGGCTGAACGAGTGCCCTGCCGGGCTGCTGGCGCAGTTAGTCCTTACTTACGCGGACGGACACAGCGAAAGCCTCGCCACCGACGCAGACTGGAACGTGTCCGAAAGCAGAGTCCGTTTCTCCGAAATCTACGACGGGGAAATCTACGATGCTTCCTTTACTCCTTCCATAGACGGAGAGACGCTGTGTTTTGAAGGCCCCTGGGATACCCTGATTCCCCAGCAGGGAGAGGAAATCCGGGAACATGAGCGCATAGCAGGCGCCCGTGCCTTCACCACGCCCAAGGGGGAGCTGGTCATCGATTTCGGCCAGGAAGTCACCGGTTATGTGGAAACCGTCCTGGAAGGAAAATCCGGCGATATCCTGGATCTCTCCTTTGCCGAAGTGATGGATAAGGAGGGCAATTTCTACACGGAAAATTACAGAAGCGCAAAGGCGCAGTATCACTATATCTGCCGCGACGGCCAACAGTCCTACAAGCCGAAGCTGACCTTCTGGGGCTTCCGCTATATCCGGGTCAACCGGTTCCCAGGAGGCCTGGAAAAAGCGGCGCCGGAATGCTTTACCGCCATCGCCGTCCATTCCGATATGAAGCGTACCGGCCGTTTAATCTGTTCCAATCCGAAGCTGAACCGTCTCTTTGACAACATTATCTGGGGACAAAAGGGTAATTTCGTGGATGTGCCTACGGACTGCCCTCAGCGTGACGAAAGGCTGGGCTGGACAGGAGACGCACAGGTATTCGTCCGTACCGCCTGCCTGAATTACGACGCGGAAAAATTTTTCACCAAATGGCTTGCCGACATGGCGGCTGACCAGCATGAAGACGGATACGTAGGACATGTGATTCCCGACCTCTTGCAGGCTCCCGCTGCAAGCGCAGCCTGGGGCGACGCCGCCACTGTCTGCCCCTGGGAAGTCTACCGGGCATACGGCAATACCGCTGTCCTGGAAAACCAGTTTGAATGCATGCACAAATGGGTGGATTACATCACTGCCACTACCACTACGCCCAATCTGTGGACCGGCGGCACCCATTACGGCGACTGGCTGGGCCTGGATGCCCCTTCGGGAAGCTACAAGGGCTCCAGTGACGAAACCTTTATCGCCTCCGCCTTCTATGCCCACTCCACTGACCTGGTCATCAAGGCCGGCAAGTCACTGGGCAGAGACGTGTCCTCCTATGAGACACTTTACGATCACATTCTCGCAGCATTCCGGGCGGCTTATCCGGAGTACAGGACCCAGACCGAATGCGTCCTGGCCGCCCATTTCCGCCTGGCTCCCGACTGCCAGGCCGCCGCGGACCAGCTGGCCCGCATGGTGGAGGAATGCGGCGTGAAGCTCCAGACCGGCTTCGTGGGCACCCCTTACCTGCTCCATGTGCTCAGCGATTACGGATATACGGAACTGGCATACTCCCTGCTGCTGCGGGAACAGTATCCCTCCTGGCTCTATCCCGTGACCAAGGGCGCCACCACAATCTGGGAGCACTGGGACGGTATCATGGAGGACGGCGGCTTCTGGAGCGCGGACATGAACTCCTATAACCACTATGCTTACGGCTCTGTGGCTGACTGGGTATACGGCGTTGCGGCAGGCATCACTCCCGCTGTCCCCGGCTACGAAAAAGTACGGATCGCCCCAATGCCTGACAGGCGCCTGGACTGGCTGAAAGCCTCCCTGCACACAAGACATGGGCTGGTGCGCTCCCAGTGGAAGCAGCAGGACGGCATGTGGCGCTATGAGATTACCACCCCGGTGGATGCCGAAATCGTAATCGGCGGGAAGGTACATCAGGCAACTGCCGGCACCTACTATTTCTACAGTGAGATTCGCTGAGGCAGTTCTGCCCGAACTCCGGGCAGCTGTGGTCCGCCCCGGCTGCCCAGTTCTTACCATAGCACCCTCCTGCAGAAAACCTGTAGTGCAGGTCTGGCAGTCAACACATCCTGATTCGCACAAATCTCCGTTTCCCGACCTTCAGCACATCAGCGGTCTGTATCTTTTCCTCAACCCGTTCCACCCGAATCCCGTTTTTCTGCACGCCTCCCTGGGCGATCAGCCGCCTGAACTGTGCGCCGCTTTCAATGATTCCGGCATTTGCCAGCGGCCGGATACAGTCCATCAGAGTGCCGCTCACCAGAACCGCATCGAGAGTCTCGGCCTGTTCAGGCACTGCCTTATTGGTAAAAGCTTCCCGGAAAAACCGCTCTGCCTCCGATGTCTCCTCCTCAGTATGGTAGAGCGCCGTAATCATCCCGGCCAGTTCCAGCTTGCAATCCCTCGGATTGCATCCATCCGCCAGCGCCTCTTTTACTTTATCCAGCTCCTCCGGCTGAATATCCGTAGCCAGCTCAAAATATTTCACGATCAGGGAATCCGGCACCCTCATGACCTTAGTGAACATAGTCCGGGCATCCTCGCATATGCCGATGTAGTTTCCAAGGCTCTTGCTCATCTTCTCCACACCGTCGATTCCCTCCAGAAGAGGCATGAATAATGCCGCCTGAGGCTCCTGCCCCCTGTCCTTCTGCAGCTGCCTTCCCATCAGAATATTAAAAGTCTGATCAGTTCCGCCTAACTCCAGATCCGCCTTCAATTCCACAGAATCATAAGCCTGCATCAAAGGGTAGAAAAATTCATGCAAACCGATAGGAATGCCTCCCCTGAACCGGTTCTGAAAGTCATCCCGCTCCAGCATCCTGGCCACAGTGACGGTGGAAGCTATCTGCAGAACTTCATTCAGGTTCAGCAGTTCCAGCCATTCCCCGTTAAAGCGCACCTGCGTTTTCTCCCTGTCAAGGATGCGGAAGATCTGCTCCTGATAGGTCTGGGCGTTCAGAAGGACTTCGCTCTCCGTCATGGCTTTTCTGCCCTTGCTTTTACCGGTAGGATCACCTATCTTCGCGGTAAAATCTCCTATCACCACCACGATATTGTGCCCCAGATCCTGCATCTGCTTCAGCTTCCGCAAAGCCGCCGCGTGGCCCAGGTGAATATCCGGCGCACTGGGATCCATGCCGAATTTTACCGTCAGGGGTGTGCCTGTCAGAATACTTCGGGTGATCTTCGCCTCCAGTTCTTCCTCCCCGATCAGCTCTGACGCGCCCTGTTTGATGACACGCATCTGATGACGCACCTGCTTTGCCAGTCCGGCATCTCCCGGCATTTCTGAATTTCCTGCTGCTCCTCTGATTGTTGCTGCCTCCGCCGTCATCTCTGCCGCCAATGTCTTTACCACGTCTTTCTTTGTAAATGCCTCTCTCTTTGTCTCCATTTGTCTTTCCTTCCTTTCTGCTTTGCTCTTCTCCATTGTTTTCTTTCACACTGGCAGTCTTATGCAATGAAAATATCTTCCACACGTAAAAAACTCCCGTCCTTCAAAAGGACGAGAGTCATAGACTTTCGCGGTACCACCTAATGTTTACAGCCTGTTCACACAGCCTGTCTCTTCGGGTACGTCCACATACAGCTACATGGGTGATACCCTAGCACGGTAACGGGTGCAGGAACCGTCGCAGCCTACTACCCGCTAAAAGGATTCGGTGCGAAGCTCAAAGATGTATTCACACGAAGGCTTCCCATGCGCCTCTCATCAACCGGCTGCTCTCTGTATGCTCCACCATGTGCTACTTCTTCTTATCATTGCCTGTATCGATCGCTCGAATATGAAATTAAAGCTATTATATGCAAAAACAGAATAACTGTCAAGAAAAATTTTCGGAATCCGGTTCTTCCGAATCCACCCTTTCTGAATCCAGCCTCTCCACTTCCCTCATCCACAACGCCACACTCGCATCGGAAGGCATCCGCAGATCCCCCCGGGGCGACAGCGCCACGGTTCCCACCTTGGGTCCGTCCGGCAGGCAGGAGCGCTTGAACTGCTGTGCAAAAAATCTCTTATAAAAATTTTTCAGCCACTTTAAAATCGTCCCGTCATCATACAATCCCGCAAACGCCAGCTTTGCCACCCGATACACCTTCGCAGGCGGATAACCGCAGCGCAGCATATAATACAGAAAAAAGTCATGCAGCTCATAAGGTCCCACCAGGTCTTCCGTCTTCTGGGAAATCACACCGTCCACAGGCGGAAGCAGCTCCGGGCTCACGGGCGTATCCAGCACGTCCCCAAGAACCTCCGCAAGCTCCCTGTCTCCGCAGGTATCCGCATAGTATTTTACCAGATGCCGCACCAGAGTCTTCGGGACCCCGGCGTTGACACCGTACATGGACATATGATCTCCATTGTAGGTAGCCCAGCCTAACGCAAGTTCCGACATATCTCCCGTTCCGATCACCAGAGCGTTAAAACGGTTTGCCAGATCCATCAGCACCTGGGTACGCTCTCTCGCCTGTCCGTTTTCATAGGTTACATCATGGTTGGAAAGCTCCTGCCCGATATCCCGGAAATGTACTTCCACCGCACTCCTGATGTCCACTTCCTCCAGGGTAACCCCCAGAATACGCGCTAATCTGCAGGCATTGTCATAAGTTCTGTCCGTTGTGCCGAAACATGGCATGGTCACAGCCAGAATCCCTTTCCGGTCAAGCCCCTGCAGGTCAAAGGTCCGTACAGTCACCAACAGCGCCAGGGTGGAATCCAGTCCCCCGGACACACCGATCACAGCTTTGGAAAGTCCCGTGTGTTCATATCTTTTTTTCAACCCATAAGACTGGATAGATAAAATCTCCTCACAACGGCGGCTGCGCTGAACATCATCCCCCGGCACGAAAGGCTGTGGAGAAAATTTCCGGTCCAGGGCAGTCTCTTCCGCTTCCAGGTGAAATGGAACTGTAACATAATTCGCCTGGGGTTCCTTTCCGAAAGTGCCCATACGCCTTCTTTCGGAAAGAATCCTTTCCACATCTATATCACTGTAAATCGTCTCACAGCTGAATTTCTTCACTTGGGCCAGCAGGATGCCGTTTTCCGCAATCAGGTTGTGTCCGCCGAATACCAGATCCTGGGTGGACTCCCCCTCTCCGGCAGAAGTGTAAATATAGCCGCAGATAAGCCGGGCGCTGGCGGATTTCACCAGCAGCTCCCTGTACTCGTCCTTTCCCACCGTCTCGTTGGAGGCAGACAGATTGGCCAGGACAGTGGCTCCCTTCAGGGCATGGTTTGTCCCCGGAGAGTCTGCCACCCACAAATCCTCACAGACTTCACACCCTACCGTCAATCCATGTACGTCCTCACATCTAAAAAGGAGATTGGTGCCGAAGGGAACGGTTTTCCCGGCGAAAACAAAGGGAACCGGCTCCGTATTGCCCTCCGCAAAATGCCGCCCTTCATAAAATTCCGCATAGGAAGGGATGTTCGCTTTGGGAACAAACCCCAGAATCTCTCCCCGGCAAAGCACTGCCGCCACATTGTACAGCCTGCCGTCCCGCTCCAGGGGCAGCCCCACCATGACCAGGGCATCCTTATCCCTGGTGTACTCCGCTATTTTCAGCAGCTGACTGGAAGCTTCCTTCAGCAGCAGCGGCTGCAGGAATAAATCTCCGCAGGTATAACCGGTGATGCATAATTCCGGAAATACGATTATCTTTGCACCCTTTCCGCAGGCCCCGTACAGCCCCGTACAGATGACTTCCGCATTATAGGCCGGGTCTGCCACCTTGATTTTCGGTGTTACGGCCGCCACTTTGATAAATCCCTGCTTCATACTGTTCCTCTCTCCGCTATCCCTTTTTTCCGTCTTCCTGCTGTATTCCAGAAATAGTTATGAACTACGGACTTCTGCCCAAATTACACCCCCACTGCACCTCATCATATGAAAATGCACTCAACAGATGCCATTTATCTGCTCCTGCGGTAGATGTCCTTCAGCTCATCCACATTGAATTTGTAATGCTTTCCGCAGAACTGGCAGTTTACCTCTATCTCCTGCCCGTCCTCTATCATATCCCTGAGTTCCTTTTTTCCAAGGCTGATCAGAACCTTCTCGATTCTCGGCCTGTCACAATTACAGAAAAAAGCCGCAGGTCTGGTCTCCAGAATCTCGCATTCCAGTCCTTTTAAAAGCAATTCCAGCATTTGCTCCGGCGTATTTCCGGCATCCAGCATGGCTGTCACGGATGTGACCCTGCCCAGATTCTGTTCCAGTCTGTCAATGACGGCATCCTCCGCAAAGGGCATCAGCTGAATGATAAATCCGCCTGCCTGCCGCACCGTATTGTCCTTCTCCATGAGGACACCCAGCCCTACAGAAGAAGGCACCTGTTCGGAGGTTGCAAAATAATAGGTCAGATCCTCCGCAATCTCACTCGTCTGTAACAAAGTCTGCCCAACATAAGGCTCCTTTAAACCCATATCCCGGATCACTCTCAGGCTTCCCTGTCCCACTGCCCCGGCCACGTCCAGCTTGCCCAGCGCATTGGCCGGAAGTATCACATCCGGGACATTGGCATATCCTTTCACATTTCCCTTCGCGTCCCCGGTGACCATCAAGCCCTGCACAGGGCCGTCACCCTTAATCTGAAGGGTCAGCAGGTCATCGTCGCCCTTCAGCATACTTCCCATCATCGCTCCTGCGCTCAGAAGCCGCCCCAATGCCGCTGTGACTACAAGGCTTGAATTATGCGCCTGTCTTGCCGTTTCCACCACGCCTCTCGTGGTACAGGCAAAAGCGCGAATCTGCGCTCCCGCAGCAGTGGCGCGTACAATATAGTCAGTCATTTTAACCTCTCTTTCGCATATCCGTTTCTGACATCTTTCCGGAATACACTTATTTCATGTCACGCATTCCTGCCAAATGTCCCTCAAACCAGCAAAACATCAAACCTTCTTCCCCTGTTCCCTGGCAACTACATAAACCCGCCCGCTTCTGTCCGTAACAGCTTCCCCTGTATCCGCATCCATGACTTCCACCACCGCCATGCCCGACCGTCTCACCAAATCGAGCATCTGCTCCACAGTATACCCCCTCTGAAAATGGGTTTCCGTAAAACGACGGAAAGAGTCCCCATCCTCCCGCACGAAAACCGTCAGGTCATATTCATTGATTTCCTCTTCCGGGTCATAGAAATTTTCCCAGATAAAGCTGCAGTCCTCACGATTTTCCGCAATGGTAGACTCCCCGATTACCTCACGATATTTATAATCCGTATTGAAATCAAACACAAAAATCCCTCCGGGAAACAGATAGTTGTTCACCAGGGAAAAGACTTCCAGCAGTTCGTCCTCTTCCAGAATATAATTCAGGGAGTCGCAGACGCTGAATACGGTTCCCACAGTGCTGTACAGTTCCAGCTCACGCATATCCTGCTGCAGATACAGGATTTCCGAGCCGTTCCTTTCCTTCTTTTCCATGGCAATATTCAGCATGGGCTCGGAGACATCCACCCCTATCATATCATAGCCCTTCCGGTACATAAGCTCCGTCAGCGTCCCCGTGCCGCAGCCCAGGTCAACCACCAGGTTGCGCTCGGAATCCAGCACATCTTCGGCGTCACGCTCCGGCTTTGATACTCCGTATTTCCGGATCAGTCCTTCCAGCCGTTCTGCCCAAAGTGCATACGGTGTATTATCCATCAGCTCATCATAGACACCTGCAAAATCCTGGTAAATCTCCATATCCGCTCTCCCCGTTCCTGTTCCTGATACTATAACATCTTTTCCGTTCAGACAACCGCCTCCGGCCGCTTTCATACTTCCCAGAATATCGCGCCTGTCTGCTTTCAAACTTCTTGGAACATCGCTCCCAGCTGCTTTCAAACTTACTGGAACATCGCTCCCAGCGCCCCGAACACGCCTGCGCTTGCCAGCCCCATAAGGATACCCGCCAGAATCACACCGAACAGCACCGCAAACACGCTTGACTTAAAATCCATATCCAGCAGGCTGGCTGCCAGCGTCCCTGTCCATGCCCCGGTTCCCGGCAGCGGAATTCCCACGAACAGCAGCAGCGCCACAAACAGCCCTCTGCCTGCCTTCTGCTTCAGTTTTTCTCCACCCTTATGTCCTTTTTCCAGACAGAAAGTGAAAAATTTCCCAATGACAGGTTTATCCGCTCCCCACTCCAGCACCTTTCTGGCAAAGAGGAAGATAATCGGCACAGGAAGCATGTTGCCCACAATACAGACAATATAGCTGGGCAGTACCGGCAGGTTCATGCCGAGCGCAATGGGAACCGCCACCCTCAGCTCAATCAGCGGCACCATGGAAACAAAAAACACAAACAAATATTTCTTCAGCATAACAATCTCCGTTTCTTTTTTTCTATTTTATACAACTTTCCGGCTTTCACAACACCCTTGCCACATAATCCCTCAGAAACGCCAGCAGCGTATCCATCTGCTCATCCGTTCCAATCGTAATGCGCAGATACTCCGATATCCTGGGTTTATCCCAATGGCGCACATAGATATCCGCCTCCCGGAGCGCCTGGAAAATCTGCTTCGCCGGAATGGACGGATGGGTCGCAAAGATGAAGTTCGCCCTGGAATCCGGGAATGTGAAACCCAGTTTTCTCAGTTCCCCTTTCACCCGCTCTCTGGTTGCGATAATCTTCCCCGTAATTTCCCTAAAATATGCCTCATCTCGCACGGCTTCCGCCCCAAGCAGCTGGGATGGCAGATTCATGGTATAGGAATTGAAGGAAAATTTCACGTCATTCAGGTACCGGATCAGCTTTTCATTGCCGATGCCAAAGCCGATGCGCATCCCTGCCATGGCACGGGACTTGGAGAACGTCTGCACCACCAGCAGATTATCGTATTTTTCCAGTAATCCCAATGCGGACACACCGCCGAAATCCACATAGGCTTCATCCACTATCACCACCACATCCCGGTTTGCCCGTATGATTCTCTCCACCGTCTCCAGGCTCTCCGTCAGCCCTGTGGGCGCGTTGGGATTGGGAAAAATAACGCCTCCGTTCGGCTGCCTGTAATCCTCCGGACGGATATGCCAGTTTTCGTCCAACGGGCATGTTTTGTACGGAATTCTGTGCACTTCCGCCCATACGTCATAAAAAGAATAAGTGACATCCGGAAACAAGACAGGGCTGCCGCCATTGAAAAACGTCATAAACGCCATGGACAGCACATCGTCGGAACCCACTCCCACAAATACCTGTCCCGGCTTTACATGATAATAATCCGCCAGGGCCTCCACCAAAATCGTAGTATTCTGATCCGGATACAGCCGCAGCGCGCTGTAATCCATCTGCGCCGCCATCCTTCCCACACCGGGTGCCGGCGGATAGGGACACTCGTTCGTATTTAATTTAATGATATCCGTCTTACGCGGCTGTTCCCCTGCCACGTAAGGCACCACTTTTCGTACATTATCTTCCCAGCTCACTGTATTTTACTGCCTCTCTTTCTATTTCTGTGCGCCATCTGCCCTACAGGCTTCCCCGTCGCAGCGTCTCTCCAGCTCCTGCCGGTAAACGTCCGCCTGTTCCGGACTGGACAGCTTTTCATAACAGCGTATCAGCCCCTCCAGGCTCTCCCGTCCTCCTGCCTGAAGGTTCAAAATCGGCTGTGTCTCATACACCGCATTGTAATACCAGACAGCCGCCTCCTCCAGATCCTCCCTGTCCTCATAAAAGTGCCCCATCTCGCAGCATATTTCCGAGCAGGCCTCTTCCGCTATCACCTTGGACGTATATTTGAAGAAGGAAACCACATCCCCCGCCAGCCTCGCCGCCTTTGCCACTACGCAGCAGGCCTGTGCCAGTTCCTCCCCGTCCCGGTCATTATCCTGGGCCGATGCGATAAAGATATCCGCAGCCCGGGCGAAATCCTCCTCATCCCCTGCCAGCAGCAGTTCCCTGGCATAGAGACCGTGGAGCCGCCTGGGAAGGCGGTAGCCCTCCATACAATGCCTGTGGAAATTCTCCAGATCCCGTTTGGCATGGCTCTCCTCCGGCATGTGGGTAATCACGATATCGCTGTCGTAAATCACGGGCATCAGCCGCACCGTCTCATGAATCGGGCACTCCCAGACGAAATTTCGTTGTCTTTTAAACAGCTTCGGCCTGTATTCCTCGTCAAAATTGTAGACCGTGCCAAACTGCAGCTGATTGGCATATTTCATCTGTACAATCTCAACCTCAGGAAGCAGCGTCTCCTTCAGGATACGGAACCGCTCCCTGTTCTCCTCCGACAGTACCTCATCCGCGTCCGCAGAATATATATATTCCCCTGTCGCCCTGGAAAACACAAAATTCCTTGCTTCGCTGAAATCATCCGTCCACGGGAAATCGTAAATCTGATCCGTGTATTTCTTTGCAATCTCCTTTGTGGCATCCGTGGAACCGGTGTCCGCTATGACAATTTCATCTGCCAGCCCCTGAAGGCTGTCCAGGCATCGCTTCAGTCTCTTCTCTTCATTTTTTACAATCATGCACACAGAAATCGTAATCATTGTCTTCTCTGCCCTGCTGCCGGTTATATGCCCGGGCAGCCTGAATCCCTTCTTTTTACCACATCCGTCAGATAGCTTTACAGCCAAAAACATTGACCAGCCTTATCATACCAAAAAGAAGGCAAGGGTACAACCATTATTCTCCAAAAAGTTATTTTTCTGAATTCTGAATTTTCTCTATAGATTCAAAGAAATTGTTGCGGAACCGAAGTCAATGTGCCATAATAGAAACAGCAAAATAAAAATCAAATTGACAGTCTTAATCAAAAGAGGTTGAACGAAATGAGTGACAGTCGGAACTGGAGCGCTACCGGGGAACAAATGAAGAATGCCCTGACAGAAGCTCTGCAAAGCGGAGATTTTAAGAATCTCAATGATCTGGTGTCCCAGACAGTGACAGATGCCGTAAATGAAGTAGGAAAGCATGTGTCCTTTATCAATAACGGAAACCCGCAAAACCGTCAAAGCAATCTCGGTGAACCGTCAAGCGGTCCCTATAACAACCAGAATCAGCAGACCCGGAACCAGCAGGCTCAGAATCAACAGACCCAGCAGACCTGGAGCCAGCAGGCCCAGAACCAACAGACCCAGCAGACCTGGAGTCAGCAGGCACAAAGCAGTATGCCTGTCTGGCAGCAGCGCGCCCGGGAGCGGGAACTGAAAAAACAGCAGGAATGGCAGGCACTGCAGCAAAGACAGCAGGAACAGTCCCGCCGCAAAAATCTTCCTTCTATTAAAATGCGAAGAGTCGGCAATGTATCCAACGTTCTGTACCAGGTGTTCGGCGGCATCGGCCTGGGCATTACCAGTCTGGTAACTTTGATCCGCTTTTTTGCCCTCTTCACAGGTGATACTACATTCGCCGGATGGATTGTAAACCTGGTTTTCCTCTTCGGCTTCTACAGCATGGTCCGTCTCGGTGTTGGGCAGAAAAAGCGCCTGAAACGCGCGGAGCGTTATCTTCAGCTGTGCGACTACAGAGTCTACGGTCAGATTGAACATCTGGCAAAAGGTACGGGGAAAAGCAGAAGCTACGTCATCAGGGATCTTCAGAAAATGCTGGAACTGGGTATCTTCCCGGAGGGACATCTGGATGAGCAAAAGACCTGCTTCATGCTCAATGATGTGGTCTACAGGCAATATCTGGAAGCAGAGAATAACCGTCATCTCAGAGAGCTGGAATCCAGAAAGGCTCTTGAGGACAAAAAGGCTGAACAGCCTGCAGGAGAGCAGGAACAGCCCGCACCGGAAGTATCCCGTGCCCAGGAATCAGAGCTTCATTCCATGGTAGACGAAGGAATGGAATATATCCGCAAGCTGCGCGACTTGAACGACAGGATTCCCGGGGAAGTCATCTCCGCCAAACTGTTCTGTCTGGAGAATCTCCTGCGGGACATATTCGAGAGCGTCAAACAGCATCCTGAACAGATGGACCGCATGCACAAACTGATGAGCTACTACCTACCCACCACCCTGAAGCTGGTGGAATCCTATGAGCGCTTTGACAAGGTCAGCGCCCCGGGTCCTGACATCATCAAGGCGAAAGCAGAGATTGAGAACACCCTGGATACCATCAACCAGGCTTTCCGGGAGCTCTTAAACAATTTGTTCCAGGACAGCGTATTTGACGTGACTACCGATGCACAGGTTCTCAAGACCATGCTGGCGAAAGAAGGCCTGACCAGGGATATGGACTTTGCGGGCTTCGATGGGCGCCCCTAAGCGAAGCGGACCCAGAATCAAGGGCAGAAAGCGGCAATGAAATACGTCCACGAGTATACATATATGCCGGGAATTGCCGTAAAACAGCCGATACCGCCTGTTTCGGGAAAAGTACGCGGCTTGATTCCGGCGGTTTTGAGCATAAAAGGATTGGAGATTTTACCCTACAGAATCTGAATATATGGAGGAAAAGAAAATGAACAATGATTTAGATGCCATGTTAAAGAAAGCCCCTTCCCTGACATTCGAGCCCTTCGGAGCGGAACCCAAGCCGGAAACTCCCGTTGTAAAGGAGGAAGCGCCGGCAGCCCCGGAGATCGTGCTGACCCCGGAAGAACAGAAGATGGTAAATGATTTCGCAGCGCAGATTGATATCACTAATACCCAGCTCGTCCTGCAGTACGGCGCCGGCAGCCAAAAGAAAATTGCTGACTTCTCCGAAAATGCGCTGAACAATGTACGGACCAAGGATATGGGTGAAATCGGCCAGATGCTGGCAGGCGTAGTAGCCGAGCTGAGGGAGTTCGACGCGGAGGAAGAGGAAAAGGGCATCCTCGGCTTTTTCAAGAAGAGCTCGAATAAACTGGATAACCTGAAAATAAAATATGACAAGGCGGAAGGCAATATCAACCGTATCTGCAAGGTGATGGAGGAGCATCAGATCACCCTGCTCAAGGACGCCGCCATGCTGGATAAGATGTATGAGCTGAACCTGAATTATTTCAAGGAACTGTCCATGTATATCCTGGCCGGCAAGCAGAAGCTGGAGCAGGCCAGAACCGTGGAGCTTCCAAAACTTCTGGCCAGGGCAGAGCAGAGCGGCCTGCCTGAGGATACCCAGGCTGCAAACGATTACGCGTCAATGTGTGAACGTTTTGAGAAGAAGATTTACGATCTGGAACTCACCAGGACCATTTCCATGCAGATGGCTCCTCAGATCCGACTGATCCAGAGTAATGACACCGCCATGTCAGAGAAAATCCAGTCCACCCTGGTCAACACCATTCCTCTGTGGAAGAGCCAGATGGTCATTGCCATAGGCCTGAACCACTCCACGGAAGCCGCAAGAGCTCAGAAGGAAGTAACGGACATGACCAATAATCTGCTGAAGAAGAATGCGGAGACGCTCAAGCTCGCCACCATTGAAACTGCCAGGGAAAGCGAGCGCGGTATCGTAGACATTGAGACTCTGACCGCCACCAACAAAACCCTGATCAGTACGCTGGATGAGGTGATGAAGATTCAGGAGGACGGACGTGCCAAGAGAAGGAGCGCGGAACAGGAACTGATAAGGATTGAAGATGAAATGCGTCAGAAGATGCTGGCTGTAAGCCGCAATTCCGGACGCATGTGACGTATTTCCCCAGGGTTATCGGAAAATGATACCGATAACCCCTTTTCATATTGTCTGTTATACCGAACCCCTTTTATCCTCCTCAGGATACCCACCGTCTCCGCAGGCATTCCCCTCTATAACATAACAGCGAAGCGCATTCTCCGCACTGTACATATGTGAAACAATCGAAACAATGTGCTTCTTTGCCGCTTGTAAGACCTATGCCTTTCCACCTTCTTACCATTTTATGAGAAAAGGTGGGGACTTATTTTAAACGGTCTGTAAAAATGTCTGTAAAAAAGGGGAAGATTTTTTGTAAAAATAAAAAGGAACGGGAACTTAAGGAAACATGGATATTTGAGGAGAAAACGGACAGCAAAAAACCCCGTCTGCCCGGGGTTTTAAAGAGGCGCAGACCGGATTTGAACCGGTGCATCAGGGTGTTGCAGACGTATGCCGCCAGACCCGCAACGCCGCATTCATACTGGCTTTGTTGCCCCTCTGATCCTCATGACCACCTTAAGTCCACCTTATTGTATGGAGGCAGTCAGTTTCTAAACCAAACAGATTATAGCATTACACGGGGCTGAAAGGTATGTTTTTCAGCCTCTTTTGCTGTGCTTCTTTATTTTTGCTTTATTTTTTGCTGTTTTGAGACATTGTACATTAGTGAAAGGATACTACCATGGATTATCAATTAGAAGTGAAACAAATCGTGGACTACCCACGGTGCCGCATCTACCGTGAGTTCCTCCGCAGCCTTATGGAAGATAGGGACATCCGTACCAACGGAAGCTCCTATCTTTTTTATTACATGACGCTCTGTTCCTACGCCAACTTCCGCTCCTCCTACCGCCGGATAGAGGGCATCTCCTATCTGGTTGGGCCAGGCGAGTGGGTCTGCAGGACTTCGGAACTGGCGGAATGGTTCCGCACACGCTTCCAGCACCAGGCGCTCTCCATCCTGGACTACCTGCAGAAGCAGAACTACATCACCTATACAAGGTTGGGCAGGAACAGCCTTGTCAAATTCACCATCAACGGCTGGAAACAGCACAATACGGCGCTCGACTACAACTACCCATGTCTGAAGGATGTGGGCTTTTTCTTTTTCCCAGTTGCGGCCGTCCATGAGCTGATCAGCATGGGGAAGTGCTCGGAGATGGACATCGTGCTGGATTTATGGGTGCATGCCATATACAACGACAGCCAGGTGCAGGGCTCGGAGCTGGGGCCAGTGGTCTACTTCCGCAACGCCACCGGCAATCCGCTGACGAATTTCAGTGACCTGGCCCTGCGCTGGGGCATCTCAAAAGCCACGGTCAGCCGCATCCTGAACAAGCTACAGGATAAAGGATACCTCTCGCTGGTATCCTTCACCGGCAGGCATGGCAGCGTCATATATCTGTGCAGCTACTTATCTACTATGTTCAACGTCAGCGACGTAATGATTGACAAAGAGGAGGTTTCTATGACATTCAAGGTTCCCGTACACATCCCGGAGGAATCGTCCCTTCCGGAGACAGAGGCAGTAAAGGACGAGCAGATTAGCATCATGGATGGGAAGGGCTGCGTTTCAGGGCAGTCGCCTAGCGTTTCAAAACCGCACATGAAGGAAGTGGTGCAGAAAGTGGCGCAAATCCTTGCGGCACAAGGGGTTCCATGCTGCGAGTGCCCCAAAACCCTATATAAGTTATATCCCTTATCCGACTGCAAGGAAACTAATCTTAGGTACTCCCTGGAGATTGTCTGCCCGGACGGCAAGATGCCCTACCGGTTCGAGCTGACGCTCTCCCCCATCCCGTCACCCGTAGACACCCCTGCCCACATGCAGGATACCTATGGCCGAAAGGCTGTAGAGAATGAAGAAGGAAGGTAAAGCGCATGGCAAACACAAGGCCGAACAAGAACATACCCACCGAACAGGAGAACCCTCTGTTCCATGATACATGGAAGCTGCTGAAGAACTACCGGGATGCCGTCTGGAACCTGGAGCTGGCCGTCCAGCAGGTACGCAGCACCTTTGAGATTGAGTATGGGAGCAGCATCGAGGAGTTTCTGGACTCCATCTACCTAGCAGGGGCAGATATAGGCGGCTCAAAGCTAGAGGATTATGCAAGGAGCATCGAGCGGAGCAACAAGATGCTGACGCTCTTAAACTCTGCGGTGGACATCCTGCGCAGCAAGCACAAGCATGGGGAGCAGTATTACTGGATCCTCTACTACAGCTACCTCTCGCCCCAGCAGCTCCAAAACACAGACGAGATCATCGAGAGCCTGCGCCCGCACATAGCGAACATCTCCCCCAGGACCTACTACCGCAAGCGCCCGGAGGCGGTCCAGGCGCTCAGCTCCATCCTGTGGGGGTACACCTCGAAGGACTGTTTGGAGATGCTGGACAAGTTCTTTCCTCAAAATCGTTGATGGACAATCCATGAACAGGCACTCATAATTATCTAAAAAACTAAGGAGAGTGCCTGTTTATGAATACTTTAAATGACTATATTTCGGAATATATTGAATACTGTGAGTACCGCAAACGTTTGGACTCCAAAACATTAAAGGCATACAAGATAGATTTAAAGCAGTATACAGACTATTGTGCTGATTTATCTGACTGCTTTTGCAAGGATATTGTTGATATATTTATTACAAATCTGCATAAGAGCTATAAGCCTAAAACTGTTAAGCGTAAAATCGCAAGCTTAAAAGCATTTTTTCATTACATGGAATATAAAGAGCTATTAGCAGAAAATCCTTTTGTAAAACTGGACATCCGTTTTCGTGAAGCCAAGCTGCTCCCAAAAACAATACCTTTTCACTCCATACAGACATTCCTGTGTACACTTTATGCCCAAAAGGAGCAGGCTTCGTCTGAATATCAACAAAGATGCTGCATAAGGGACATCGCTGTAATTGAATTACTGTTTGCTACTGGAATGCGGATTTCAGAATTATGTTCCCTGAAACCATCAGACATAGATCTGGAAAGTAACAATATCCTGATTTATGGGAAAGGCGCAAAAGAAAGAGTTATTCAGATTGGTAATCAAGAGGTCATTGCCGCACTAAAATTGTATAAAGAGGCATTCGGGAATGATATAGATTCATGTGGATACTTTTTTGTGAACAGACTACAGCATAAACTGTCTGACCAGTCTGTACGCTTTATGATTAACCATTATGCAGAATTGGCTGGCATCAGCCAGCACATTACTCCGCATATGTTTCGACACTCATTCGCTACACTTTTGTTAGAGCAGGATGTTGATATCAGGTATATCCAAAGGATGCTCGGGCACAGTTCCATCAGTACGACGGAGATTTATACTCATGTTTCGAGTTCAAAGCAAAAGGATATTCTTGTTCATAAGCATCCCAGAAACCAGATGGATATGAATAAAGGATAATTCTGGATTATCTTCTATTCATATCCAAGGATGATTTATTGAAAGGCAGGAACTGCATATGGATATAATAGAATATAAGCAATTGTGTGTCGAAGAAATTATATCTTTCATAGAATCTGCTCATAAAGCTATCAACAAAACGATAGATCTTGTTACTATTCACAGTCGATTTGCTGGCACAGCAAATAGAGCGGAGCTGTAACGCCGCTTTTGCATTTATCTGTAACGGTTTCAAACCAGGTATGCTATAGCTTGTCAAGTGCCATAAAATCAAAGCTTTCAAGGAAAATTAGCTCCACAACAGCATCCATGCCCAGGTGTGCTATGGATTTTTGAAATCCCCCTGATTTTTCTGACCTTTCGATGATTAGCGTACCCAACCAAAAGCGTTACAGTTTAATGTTCTGATGTGTTTTTAGGGGGGTGAAGCCGGGAAGATTTCAGCAACCGTATAAGGGTTCCCTTCGCATAACCGTTGCAGCGCATCGATTTCATTGATGCCATTACGGCGGCAGGTCTCGATGTATGTCCGGATGAGCGCATGGTTATCGGCCGCAGCCTCTGATTCAAACTGCCCTGATATCTTCATGTGGGATTTTACACCGCGCAGCCCGCGTTCCGCTAAATTATTAGTGGTCGGCAGGCTGAAATCCTCAACCCACAGAAAATA
The DNA here is from genome assembly GCA_002490995.1 of Lachnospiraceae bacterium UBA7188. Taxonomy (GTDB): domain Bacteria; phylum Bacillota; class Clostridia; order Lachnospirales; family Lachnospiraceae; genus Acetatifactor. The sequence goes on along the minus strand of DKVC01000101.1, from coordinate 1,328 downwards.
GTTCCTGCGGTATTTGGCAATCCTGGTAAGCAGGGTCCGCTCAAAGGATGCCCCATAGTTGTTTGGGTCAGCCTCATTTTCACCCCATCCCTTTTCAAGGTATTCATCTATCTTATGATGGAACCTGTTTATGTAGGCTTCGCTGAAAGGGCCCTCACCCCGGGCTATGGCATCATTGCGGTCCTTAATGGTTGCGCTGATGTGCTTTTTCAGGTCATCAGACCATTGATGGCATGTATCATCCGTATTCTTCTGGCAGTCACGCTGAAGATGCTGGTTACACTCAATATTCCCAAAACTGTACTTGTCATTGTAGTTTACGGTGTTATGGTCGTGCATGGTCCTGGTATCAGATGTCAGGAGGTTAAGTACATTGTCGTCATCAAGGCTTTCCATGTCCTTGTGTGCATGCGCTGTATAGTAGGCAATGGACTTGTCCCCGTAAAACCGGAAACATGCCCTTTCTGCAAGAATAAAAATGACAGTATCGTCCCAGTAAACGACTTTTCTTGTGATCAGGAGAAGCTTCAGATCCTGGCGGAACTGGCGGAGCCCGTTTGCGGCACGGGCCTGGAGCCTGGCAATGTATCCTTCACAGGGTGTTAATTCACCACCGGTAATTCCGGCAAGAAACATGGCTGCTTTGTTCATGGCGGCATTCACGGTATTTGTGAGTGATAAGGCAAGCGCCTGCAGCCCGCTGCCATACTGGGCCTTTTCCTTGAGATTTGGAGGGATCTGTGACCGGAATACTTTGCCGCAGTTATTGCATTCGTAATTAAAGAATTCGTGCTTGACTTTAACAACTTCAATGCGTACATCGTATTCATATTTGACTTCGGATTCA
>DKVC01000101.1:0-125 GCA_002490995.1 Lachnospiraceae bacterium UBA7188 | reverse complement strand
AGGGCTGCTTTGGGATGTCCGGGCTGCCCGCCTTTCTTCCTGCCCGAACTGCGGCGGGAGTTTGGGATGACCTTGTTCTTATTGATCGGCGTCTGCGATGTCGGTGTGCCGGTATTGCTGCCATC
>DKVC01000283.1 GCA_002490995.1 Lachnospiraceae bacterium UBA7188 | reverse complement strand
GGCTTTAAACCCGTATCAGTTATTTGTAGACACTTCCTTACTTGCGCTTCTTATCGTGCTCTGTCAGGTATCAAATTTGAAATACCGTTTCGCATTATAGTAAGAAATATCCCTGATGATCTCGGAGAGCGTATCCATATCTGCCGGGAATCCGCCGCCCTCTACCCAGGTGCCGATGAGGTTGCACAGGATTCTGCGGAAATACTCATGTCTGGCATAGGACAGGAAGCTTCTGGAATCCGTCAGCATGCCCACGAAACCGGACAGGTTGCCCAGGTTTGCCAGGGAGATCAGCTGTTCGGTCATGCCGACCTTGTGATCGTTGAACCACCATGCACTGCCCTGCTGGATCTTCGCCACAGCGGAGGAGTCCTGGAAGCAGCCGAGGATGGTGCCGATGGACTGGTTGTCATTGGGATTCAGGCTGTAAAGGATGGTTCTGGGCAGTTCGTCGGTCCTGCACAGGGCATCCAGGAAATCAGCCATCTGAGCGGAGGGGGCATCATTGTTGATGCAGTCATATCCGGTATCCGGTCCCAGTTTGTCGTACATCCTGGTATTGTTATCCCTCTTGCAGCCGAAATGAAGCTGCATGGCCCAGTCAAGCCTGTGGTACTCCCTGCCTGCGAAGAGCATGAAGGCGGTCTTGAATTTTAGCTGCTCCTCCCTGGTAGGGATCATCCGATTCAGCCTCTTTAAGAAGATTGCCTCAATCTCGTCATCGCTGGCGGGATAGTACATCACATACTCCAGGCCATGGTCGGAGACACTGCAGCCCATGGAAGCAAAATAATCCATACGCTGTCTCAAAGCAGCCTTCAAAGCTGCGAAGCTGTTGATCTCACCCATACCGGTGACCTCGCCGAGCCGGTCCAGGTAGTTCAGATAATCGGGCTTCTCAATATTCATTGCCTTGTCAGGTCTCCAGGCAGGCAGAACCTTCACGTCAAAGGTGTCATCCTCTGCGATTTTCTTATGCCATTCCAGGGAATCGATGGGGTCATCCGTGGTGCAGATCAGGGTCACATTGCTCTGCTTGATCAGGCTGCGGACACTCATGGAGGGCTGCGAGAGCTTTTCGTTGCAGAGGTTCCATACTTCATCGGCGGTCTTCTTATTCAGTACGCCATGGTAGCCGAAATATCTCTGCAGCTCCAGGTGGCTCCAGTGGAAGAGGGGGTTGCCGATGGCTTTTCCCAGGCACTCCGCCCATTTGCAGAACTTTTCGTAATCGGAGGCATCGCCGGTGATATACTTTTCCTCTACGCCGAAGGAACGCATCAGCCGCCATTTGTAATGGTCGCCGCCCAGCCAAACCTGGGTGATATTGTCAAAGTGACGGTCTTCCGCGATTTCCCTGGGATTGATATGGCAGTGGTAATCCAGTATCGGGGTGTTTTCCGCATAATCATGGAACAGCTTCTTGGCTGTCTCAGATTCCAGCAGGAAATCCTTGTCCATAAATTCTTTCATGTTCTTTCTCCTCCATTTAAATTTATTGAAACAGGTTAATTGTTATTCTGTTTTTGACCATAAGTATATATTCAGCGGGTCGTCCCCCGTCGGATAATTTCACCGGAAAAGACGGTTTTTTTCGGCATTTCCCGGCCTTCCAGCAGCCCCAGCAGGGTAGTGACCAGATGCTGGCAGAGGGTCTCCAGTTTATTGTCAATGCTGGTCAGCTCAGGTTCGCAGCAGAGGGCCAGCACGGAATTATTGTATCCCAGCACAGAAAAATCATCCGGAATCCGGCAGTTCATTTCCCTGGCATACTTTACGGCAGCCAGGGCCAGCGTATCGTCCGAGGCTATGACGCCGTGGAAAGCAAGTCCTTTATCACGAAGATTTTTCAGATAATCAACCATGGCATGGACATCTTCGTGGGAGCCATGGTAAAACTGAGCCATTGCACTGGCTTCGGAAGCCGTCTGCTCCTTCATGGCGGCAAGGAAACCTGCAAGCTTGCGTTTGCCGCTGTAGGAATTGGAATTGTAAAAGTACAGAATATCCTTTACGCCGCTTTGGAATACCTGAACGGTAGCCTCGTACATGGACGAAAAATCATCCGAGAGGACACTGTAGACATTGGGGATGTCCAGGTCGGCGTTCAGCAGCATGACCGGAATCTGTGCGGCGGCATCCGCAATGTATTTATTCTCGCATTCTTTATCGTGTACAAAATTGGAGCCGGCAAGGATGATGCCGTCTACTTTCTTGGTGATCAGCAGGTTCATGGAAGCGGCTTTCGCCTCCGGCGCATAGCCTGTACAGCACAGGAGGCTGTCGTAACTGTTGGCCCGCAGTTTCTGTTCGATATAATAGACGGCTTTGGCCAGGTAGGGGTCGGAACTGTCCGCACACATGATACCCATGGTCCGCATGGTATTCAGTCCCAGTCCCCGGGCAAATGCATTGGGCGTATAACCATACCGGTCTATGATGTCCAGAACCTTCTCCCTGGTTTTGTCACTGACATTCCGGCTGCCGTTCAGCACGCGGGAAACCGTGGCAATGGAAACACCGGCTTTTTCGGAGATATCGTATATTGTCATTGGCTATCCTCATTTTCAGACCATGCAGCATTCCGATGTAAGTAGTTTCAAAAATACCCTATTTGCATTATAGCAAATGCTATTTTTTTTGCAAGATATTTTTTTAACAAATCATATTTTCTTATTGACAAATTAATTTTTGGCTGTAAAATAAGAATTGTAAGCGCTTACATGGCATGTGCTCCCAAATGGGGACGACGGAGTTTTCTCAGCGATTGCTGGAAAATAACTGCAGTGAGGAACTATCCGGTTCCTGGGCACGGTGCGTCGGGAGACGAACAGGACTGCCATGAGGCACGGTGTGTCGGGAGACGAACAGGACTGCCATGAGGCACGGTGCGTCGGGAGACGAACAGGACTGCCAAGAGGCACGGTGTGTCGGAAAGTGAACAGGACTGCCAAGAGGCGTGGCGTGTCGGGAAGTGAACAGGGTTGGCAGGAGACACGGTACGGCGGGAAGAGAACGAATTGTCATGAGGCGCGACGGCGGAGCGTTGCAGCACAGTCAGCAGGCTATGTCCACAGAGGGTGGACGGAAGGGAGAAACATGGACAGTTTAAACAGGAAAATGACGAACAAAAAGGAAAGGCCTGTCAGGGTGGTACAGTTCGGGGAAGGCAATTTCCTTCGGGCTTTTGTGGATTACATGATCGACATTGCCAACGAACAGGGGAAGTTTGACGGCGATATCGTACTGATTAAGCCCATCAGCTTCGGGAGCCTGGATAATTTCCACAGACAGGATTGCCAGTATACCGTATCCCTGCGGGGCATTGTGGACGGTGAGGCGAAGATTTTAAACCGTCAGATTACCAGTGTGGCAGATGCTGTGGACGCATACGGGGAATATGACAAATACATGGGGCTGGCAGAAATTGACACGCTTAGGTTTGTGGTTTCCAACACCACGGAGGCGGGGATAGTATTCGACGCCGAAGACAGGTTTGAATGGAATCCGCCCAAAACATTTCCCGGCAAGCTGACGAAATTTTTATATCACAGATTTGAGGTTATGAATGGAAATCCGGAGAAGGGGCTTGTGATGCTTCCGGTGGAGCTCATCGACGATAACGGCATTATGCTGAAAAAATGTGTTATGCAGTTTATTGAGCTCTGGAACCTGGGGGATGCTTTCAGAACCTGGGTGGAGGAAAGCTGTATCTTTACTTCTACGCTGGTGGACCGCATTGTCACCGGGTATCCCAGGGATACGGAAAAGGAAGAGTGGGAAGCCCTGGGATATGAAGACAGAATTATGGTCACAGGGGAACCGTTTGCACTGTGGGTCATTGAGAGTCCCAGGGATATCAGCGTAGAGCTTCCGCTGCACCAGGCCGGGCTTCCCGTTATCTTTACGGACAATCAGAAGCCTTACAAGCAGAGGAAGGTTCGCATTCTGAACGGCGCCCATACTTCTTTCGTGCTGGCATCCTATCTGTGCGGCAATGATATTGTGAAGCAGTCCATGGAAGATGAAGACATCCGGAATTTTATGGAGAGGACGATTTTTGATGAGGTGATTCCCACCCTGACCCTTCCGGAGGAGGAGCTGAAGGAATTCGCGGAGGCGGTAATTACACGTTTCAATAATCCGTATGTGAAACACGCCCTGCTTTCCATTTCCCTGAATTCCGTCTCCAAGTGGAGAGCGAGATGTATGCCCAGCCTGCTTGGATATGTGGAGAAGTTTGGAAAGCTGCCGGCACATCTGACCTTTTCGCTGGCGGCGCTGATGGCTTTCTACGACGGCACGCAGATCCGGGATAAAGCGCTCATAGGCCACAGAGGGGATGAAGAATACCGCATCATGGATGATATGGAGGTTCTGGAATTTTTCAGGGATCATTGCCGGAAGGACAGCCGGACATTCGTCAGGGCTTTCCTTGGAAACGAACATTTCTTCGGGCAGGATCTGAATCAGACAGCGGGCCTGACTGATGCGGTGGCAGAGTATCTGGAGGATATCAGGACGAACGGTATGAGGGCGGCGTTATGCAGGATTTCATAAAGATAAATGACAATGACAATGTAGTGGTGGCGCTGCGGACGATACAGGCGGGAGAGAAGCTGTACGTTCCTGTAACGAAAAGGGAAGACCTGTCCGAGAACGGCTGTGGGACGATCGGAATCCCGGCGGGGGAAAGCGGTTCCGGCATGGATGAAAGGAACGCAAATCCACAGCGCGGCGGGATGCGGGAAGTGGTTGCCCTGGAAGAGATTCCTGCCGGGCACAAGATGGCAATCTGCCATGTCCCTCAGGGCGGTGAAATTATCAAGTACGGATACCGTATCGGAGATGCGAAGGAAGAAATAAAACCGGGCGCCTGGATACATACCCATAATTTGAAGACCGCGCTGGGAGATTTGCTGGAGTATACCTATGAGCCTGTTTCTCTGGAGTTTGAACCAGCAGGCGGCGGAGCGGAAAAAGCTTCCGGTTCCCACAGGGAAGCTGCAACCTTTATGGGATTCCGGCGCTCTGACGGGCAGGTGGGTGTCCGTAATGAAATCTGGATTATCCCTACTGTGGGCTGTGTAAATAACGTGGCGGAAGCCATAGCAAAGCAGGCGAACGGGAGGCTTGCTTCACAGGCGGATGGAGCGGATAAGGGAAGTGTGGAAGAGGTGATTGCTTTTCCCCATCCTTACGGCTGTTCCCAGATGGGAGAGGACCAGGAGCATACAAGGCAGATTCTGGCAGATCTGGTAAATCATCCCAATGCCGGCGGAGTACTGGTGCTGGGGCTGGGGTGCGAGAACAGCAATATCGAAGTGCTGAAGCCCTATATCGGTGAGTATGATGAGAACAGAGTGAAGTTTCTGGTGTCACAGGACTGTGAGGATGAGGTGGCGGAAGCGCTGGAGCTTATCGAAGAGCTTATCCGTTACGCGTCCACATTCAAACGGGAACCCGTCAGTGTGGACAGGCTGGTAATCGGTATGAAATGCGGGGGCAGCGACGGGCTCTCCGGCATCACGGCGAATCCGCTGGTGGGGCGTTTTTCCGACAGGCTGATTCAGGAGGGCGGAACCACTATCCTCACCGAGGTGCCGGAGATGTTCGGCGCGGAGACCATACTGATGAACCGCTGTGCCAATGAGGCGCTTTTTCATCAGACTGTGGCGCTGATCAATGACTTTAAAACCTATTTTAAAAACCATAACCAGACAATCTATGAGAATCCCTCTCCCGGCAATAAGAAAGGCGGAATCTCCACACTTGAGGACAAATCTCTGGGCTGTACCCAGAAGTCTGGTTCTGCTCCGGTGACGGGCGTGCTGCAGTACGGAGAGCGGGTTCATGTCAGCGGCTTAAATCTGCTCAGCGCACCGGGCAACGACCTGGTGGCGGCTACGGCTCTGGCAGCGGCAGGGGCGCAGATTGTGCTCTTTACCACAGGAAGGGGCACTCCCTTTGCATCCCCTGTGCCCACGGTAAAGATTTCCACAAATTCTGCCCTGGCAGGCAAAAAGGCAAACTGGATTGACTATAACGCCGGAGTGCTGGTGGAAGATAAGGGAATGGAAGAGGAGGCGGAGCGGCTGTTTGCCTATGTGCTGGAGGTTGCATCCGGAAGGAAGGTCTGCAGCGAAGAGGCAGGGTATCATGATATGGCGATTTTTAAGCAGGGTGTGACCTTGTAAGGACAGAGGCGCTTTCCTTATCCCGGGGCATCCGCGGATAGCCTGTGAGGGCAATCTGGGATAGCCCCGGAAATGAAACGGAGAGAATTCAACGGACCTGAAACGGGAAGGTGTTCACTGCCCCAGAGCCTCCTTCTGAATCCGGTCAAATTCTGCCATGCATTCATCCACGGAAGCTCCTTTCAGAAGCTCCCGCACTACCAGACAGATATTTCCCCATTGTTCTATTTTCATACTGGCGTTGGAACCCAGAACATAGACGCCTTCATTGATTCTGGCGTTCAGGGGTTTCAAAGCATCTACGCAGTTTACGTTTACATTTTTTGACGGGGAGATGACTTTATTATTCTCGGAATAGAGCTGCAGCATCTCATCTGAGAGTATAAAATCCAGAGTGTCCATGGCAATCTCCATGTTTTCCGCGTTTGCGCTGATTCCGTAACCGGTCATGGGGACTACCGGCATTTGTCCCCGACTGCTGGGAAAGCCGATTACCTGCATGTTGAAATCTGTTTTTCCATAGGCAGTTTCCGAATTAGCCGCGCCCCAGTAAGCCATGACAATAGGTGTCTTCCCTGCCAGAAAATCCGGACCTTCGCCCTCAATGGCTTCTGAAATATAGGCTTTTTCCGCGTCAATGTAACCTTTGTCGATCATTTCCCGGAGAAATTCGAAGCCGGGGCGCATATAATCGCTCAGCTTTGTCTCACCGCTGTTGAGGGCAGCAACTTCTGCTTCCGTGTTACCTCCGTTGTAGAGATCCGCAAAGCCCTGTGCAAGCACAAAGGTTTCCAGCCACCAGCGGTTGGCTCCTACCGGCGTCTCAATGCCGTTTTCTTTGAATACCCTGCAGCATTCCAGGAATTCTTCCGGGGTGTTGGGCAGTTTCAGATGATATTGGTCAAACATATCCTGATTGACAAACAGGCCGTAAGCCACCACTTCCTGGGGAATGCCCACCAGTTTCCCGTCTACCGTATTGGCAACCTTCACAACCTCGCGCAGATTATTCACACATTCCAGATTGGACAGATCTGCCAGATTTCCTTCGGACCCCAGCAACATGAGGGTATCCGGATTGAGCAGATAGATATCGTCCATATTGTTGCGTGCCCTGTCCACCAATACTTCATCATAAGTTTTTTCCTGATAGTTTTCGGCGGTGTAGGTTCTGTACTCTACTTGTACCCCCAGGGCTTTCTCTGCCGCAATCACGGTAAGTTCCTGGGCTGTCCGGGCCGTGTTGTCCGCATTCGGATTCGATTTCTCCATGGGAGTGAACATATTTACTACCTGGTTATCATCACTGGAGTCTGTGATCAGGTTTTGATCAGGCATCTGTCTCCTGCCACAGGCTGTCATGACCAGCAATATTGTACCTGTCAGCAGTGTGCACATTATGAGTTTCTTTGTATTCATGTCTTATTTCCTCTTTCTTTTTAACTCTGGAAGAGCGTAATTTTTTGAATCTTTCTTATGATAAAACATCTTTCAGATATTTAGATAATACTACTTTAATGTATTCCATATCAATGGGTTTCGCAATATGATCATTCATTCCGGCATCCAGGGCATCTTTTATGTCTTCAGCAAAAGCGTTGGCGGTCATTGCGATGATGGGGATGGTGGATGCGTCTGCCCGGCTTAAGGAGCGAATTTTCCTGGTTGCATCATAGCCATTCATCACCGGCATCTGTACATCCATCAGAATGGCGTCAAAAGTTCCCGGTTCGGATGTGGAAAACAGATCCACCGCCAGGCTGCCGTTTTCCGCTACCTTGCAGGATGCTCCTTCGCCATCCAGGAGAGCCAGCAGGATTTCGGAATTGATTTCGTTGTCCTCCGCAACCAGAAAGTGTTTCCCGCTCAAAACTTCGTTAATGCCGTCTTCAGCAGGCATTTTTGTCACTTTTGACACTTTCCCGTCGTTGTGCAGTTCGAGAAGCTTTTCTTTCAGAGCTGATACAAAGAAGGGCTTTGTCAGAAACCCATCTACGCCGGCACTCTCAGCTTCTTCTTCGATTTCCTCCCAGTCACAGGCGGTGAGGATAAGGATGGATGGTCCGTCCTGCGCTTCCTTCCGAATCAGTCTGGTGGTTTCAATTCCGTCCAAACCGGGCATACTCCAGTCCATCAGGATTACATCGTAAGTATAACCTTCTTCCTTAGCTTGTCGAATATGCTGGAGAGCGTCTTCACCACTGGAGCAGGTATCTGTTATGACACCTGTGTCTTTCATCAGCGTCCGGATATTGTCCAGAATATAGGTTTCATCATCTACTGCCAATATTCGCAGAATTCCTTTTTCCTGCCAGAATTGTCCGTCAGCTATCCGGTCGGGAATCCGCAGCTCCAGTTCTACAGTGAATATCGTTCCTTTGTCTACTTCACTGGAGACATTTATGGTACCGCCCATAAGTTCTACGATGCTTTTGGTGATGGCCATGCCCAGGCCTGTTCCCTGTATTTTATTGGTGGTGCTGTTTTCCGCTCTGGTGAAGGCATCGAAGATGATCTTCAGATACTCTGGGGTCATTCCGTATCCGTTGTCCTCTACTTCGATTTTAAAGTGTTCATATTGGCTGGAGCGCTGATCCAAACCGATGATGCGCAGATGGATTTGTCCTCCTTCCGGGGTGTATTTTACGGAATTAGAAAGAAGGTTTATCAATATCTGGTTCATTCGAGTCTCGTCACCGATGAGCCGCTCATTTTTGATGCCGCTGACCGTGATGTCAAATTTCTGATTTTTTCCTTTTGCCATGGGATGGATAATCGTGTCTATGGAAGAGATCATGCTATCCAGGGTAAATTCTCCCAGAGTGAGGACTGCTTTCCCGCTCTCAATCTTGGACACATCAAGTACATCGTTGATGAGGCCTAAGAGGTGCTGGCCGGAAGCGGTGATTTTCTTCGTATATTCCCTGACCCTGGCGGGATTATCCGCATCTTTTGCCAGCAGGGTGGTAAAGCCCAGTATGGCATTCATAGGGGTACGGATGTCATGCGACATATTGGAGAGGAACATCGTCTTGGAGCTGCTGGCGATCTGCGCAGCCTGGAGCGCTTCCTTCAGTTGCTGGTTGTGCAGTTCCCGTTCTTGTTCCTGTTCCTTTCGGATATGGCTTTTCTGGCGTTCGTTCAGGAAATACAGGATACAGCAGATCAGGAAAGCAGCCAGCATCACAATCACCACGATGAGGATGTTCTGGTTTACGGCCTTCCCTTCCTGCTGGATGGACTCAATGGGAACATAGCCAATGAGGTACAGGGCACCGTCGTTTACAGCCCACATGTAGATCAGGGATGCCCGGTCCCGGACGTGGTGATAGAACATCACATGTTTTCCATGTTGTATGCTTTCGGAGACCTCCTCCTGGATATCAGGTTCCAAAATTCTGTTGGCATTGTAAAAATCCTGCAGATTGAGATGTCCGGCGGTCCGTTCTCCAATTCCTTTCGGTTTCAGCACGAAGCGCTCGCTCTTGGCATCCATCACATAAAGAGTGGCATTGTTGTTATAAAATTTAGTTGGCAGCGCCTCGTCCAGGGAATCATAAATATATTCAATGTAGAGAGTGGCAGCCTGTGTCCCTTCCTTTATTACAGGACAGGAGATGGTATAGGCCCAGGTTCCCATGTCGTTCAGGTAGGAACTGGACAGGGGCAGATCATCCACTTTTTTGCCGGAGGAAAAATCCAGGCTGTTCGCGGAAAAGACCTCTCCGGTATTGGAAATGCCTGTATTTTCCCCGGCAGCGATAAGGGATACCTTGACCATCGTCTTATTGGTATTGTAAGAGAGGACAAAAGATTCCGGATCTTCAAGCAGGGCAAGTTCCTGGGCAATGAACTTCTGGAATTCCGCTTCTTTCTGCAGGACAGCCTGTATTGTTCCACGGAGCAGTCCCAGGCTCTCGCTTAGATTGTCGATAGCGGATTGAGTCATTTGGGACGAAATCTGCCCGGCAACAGAATAGACCACGGCTCCCAGAATGATAAAAGTCAGTATGATGGAGACGATCAGTGCGCTTCCGTGGCCGGAATTGTTTTTCCTTTGTCTTTTTGCCATAACTGTGTTCACCTTTAAAATACAACAATCTTTGTATTTATAATATAGCATCTTTTCGTGTTAAAGTCAAAATAATATATAGAGGGTTAATAAGCAATAAACGCAAAAAATGAAAGTGTTCAGCAAATAATAAGAAGACATTGAAATCCGGAAATGCTATAATGCATATGGGCATGGAAATCCCTATATAATCTATTATACCTATACCTATGAGGGCAAGCCTTACCATGGAGAGAGCTACTTGTTTTGGGACATACCCGATGTGATGGAACATGACCCGATTGTAGTATATGCAGACCATTCAGGGAAATCGACCATTCAATGATTGCTCAATGATTATAGACTCGCTGCCTGTTCCACTCCTGAATGCGCTCAGTGAATGCGAGCGTCTGTTCCCGTCTGGACAGCTGTTCCGTGAACCGTCTGGAATAGGCGGTGAAAATCACAAATATGTACGGCATCCCCAGATTGGTCTCCAGTAATGAGTTGACCACAAGGGGAATCAGCTTCTCTTCCATGGAGGCAAAGCCCGCGCTGCGGATCCCGCCCACCAGAAGCCCGCATTTCTGGACAGGGGCGAGAGGAACCGGCAGAGAATCGCCGCAGGCTGCGGAACCGTTTAGGGAGAAGGAGGAGAACACAGATGGGATGGCTGAAGGCATTTATTCCACAACACTTGTCCAATGAGAGGCTATTGGACATTTTGGATATCCTGACATTTTTAAAGATATCCAAAAGAAAAATCAGAGCCAACCGCAGGGCAAATGCGGAAACTTTAACAAAAGCCTTTTCTCCGGGGGAGAGCTTTTATGCCCAGGGGAAGTATATCGAAAATCAACCTCAATGGAAACGGATCCGATTCGGAAGATTTACAATCGACTATTCCGGATGTGAGATCATTGCCACCTACGACGCGATTCTTTCCCTTGGCGAAACGCTGCCGGAACAGGGGATTACGGATCTGATCGGTGCCTACGAGAAAAAGGGAGCTGTCCTATGGGGAGGCTGGGGAGTGTCGCCCCGGGCCATCTACCGTTACTTTAGGGAAAAAGGCTATGACGCCGCCATGACATGCAGCAATGCACCCGAGGATATCGACAGAATGGGAGAGGAGTATTGCACTGCCATCATCACCGTATATAATGATGCCAGGGACATCATGAAACAGATTCATACCATGAATGTCTCAAAAACCGATAAGAATTCTTTCGTCCTCCACAACTGCTACAGGAGGGACAGGGATGGCAGCTATATCATGGGAGCGCCCCATGCCTCCTTATGGGAGACGATAAAGAGCCTGGGCAGCGGAAAGGCGATGCCCATATGCATCATCGGAATCAATCCCCAGTCAAATAGTCTCTTTGCGGAACAGCTTATTCTATAACCGCCCTCAAGCCTGCCGGTTTCAGGATTGTGTCAGAAGTGACGGATATCGCAGATGGAGGTAAGGCGATAGAGGTAACCGGGCCGGGAACGCTGATTTTCATGGAAGAAAAAATACCGGCGATTATTTTGTCTGCACAGATCAGAATGGCAGAGTGATTGGTTACTTCTGCAAAAATGAGTCGGCCCGTATTCCCACCAGGGATGGTTATAGCTATTCAAACGACAAGCTGGACATTGGACTGGGGATGCATCCCGGGTTGTGCGGTAAAGGCATGGGCTATGAGTTTCTGCTCTGCGGTATAGAATATATGACCAGGCAGATGCATCATGTGCCTTTGCGCCTCACTGTTGCATGCTTTAATGCACGAGCCATTTCGCTGTATAAAAGGGCAGGCTTTACTGTTGAACGGATAGTCAAACACAAAATATCGGGCGCATCCTTTTATATTATGAGCAGATAGCGGCAGATTGCGGGATGACAGTCCCAGTTCAATCATCAAGCAGACCGTATATCTTATACAGGGACAGCATATTCTGATAATTCATTTTCGTTCCCATAAGCTGGCAATAGGTGGCGCTTTTTGTCTTGCCCTCTTCTTTCAGCTTTTCCATCTTTTTCGCCACATCAGCGTAATTCTGCTGGATATCGGTCAACATTTTTTCGAATTTTTCCTCTCGTTCTGTCATTCCCTCGCCTCCGTCCTCTTTGCCCTTTTCGCCTTATTCCATTTTTAAAACTTCCATTGCGTCAGCTTTCCTGCTATCTTTCATTTTTCCAATCCCCTGCTCCAGAATCGTAAGTGGGACACAGGAATAATCTCTAATAAGCTGCAGACAGTCATCGATGACATCATCATCCTGGCTGCTGATGACAAGCTCCTGTAGCAGGTCATACACTTCCTTTTCATAGGGAAGCAACCTCTTTGATGCTGTCTATTCCGCTTTTGACAATATTTCGATGTGTCTCGCCGTAAGTGATCATCATGCAATCTCCGATATACGTCTTTCTGCAATTGATTATAACCTATCTTCAGCAGGAATACAATTGTCGTTTAAGTTTAATTTTGGCCGGTTTATTGGTATTGACAGAAGACTTTACCTGACGTATAATAACAATGATATATAACATAGTTATATTAAGGGGGGACATCATGCCGCCAAAAGTCAGGATACCCAGAGAAGCTATTATTGAAAAAGCATTCGAGTTGACAAAAGTATATGGTTTTGAAAAAGTGACCGCGCGTTTGCTTGCCAGCGAATTAAAATGTTCTACTCAACCAGTGTTCCATGCTTTCCGCAATATGGAAGAACTAAAGGAAGAAGTGTACAAAAAAACGCAGAAACTCTTTGAAGAAACCATGCTGCAACCGCCCTCTGATACAGAGACTCCCTATTTTCTAAGTATGGGACTAAAATACCTTAACTTCTCAGAAATATAA
>DKVC01000067.1:3973-5322 GCA_002490995.1 Lachnospiraceae bacterium UBA7188 | reverse complement strand
CGGCCTGCTGTATGCGCTCATCGCATTTGTGGTAGTGGATTACATCACGGGGGTAATGTGTGCCGCAGCAGACAGGAAGCTGTCTAGCGAAGTGGGATTCAAGGGCATTGCGAAGAAAGTGCTGATCTTCCTGCTGGTGGGGATTGCCAACATCCTTGATGTGCAGGTCATCGGTTCTGGGAGCGTTTTGCGGACGGCTATTATTTTTTTCTATATCTCAAACGAGGGCGTGAGCCTTCTGGAAAATGCCGGACACCTGGGGCTGCCCATCCCGGAAAAGCTGAAGGATATCCTGGCACAACTGCATGACAGGGCAGAAAGCGGGAAGGGGGACAAGTAATTATGAAACTGGTGGAGAGCATTTTGATAAGGAATCCCTGCTATGCGACAGGGAGGAAGATTACGGTGAAAGGGCTGATGCTCCATTCCGTGGGCTGCCCGCAGCCGAAGGCATCTGTGTTTATCAGTTCGTGGAACAGCCCATCGCATGGCACCTCCTGCGTCCACGGATTCATTGACGGGAATGACGGCACGGTATACCAGACGCTTCCATGGAACCACCGGGGCTGGCACTGTGGCAGCGGTAGCAGAGGGAGCGGGAACAATACCCATATAGGTGTGGAGATGTGCGAGCCTGCGTGTATCAAATACACGGTAGGCTCAAACTTTACCTGCTCCGACATAGCTGTGGCAAAAGCGGTGGTAAAGAGGACTTATGAGGCGGCAGTGGATCTGTTCGCTATGCTCTGTAAGAAATATGGCCTTGACCCACTGGCAGACGGTGTTATCATTAGCCACAGGGAAGGACACAACAGAGGAATTGCCAGCAACCACGGAGATCCGGAGCATCTCTGGATGCAGCTTGGCATGGGATACACGATGGATTCCTTCCGTAAAGATGTAAGGACGGCAATGGATAAGGGTGGTACGGACGGATACACGGAGATTATGGGGAGGACCGCGGCAACGGCAGACCAGATGAAGTCATATATCAGGATGAGGAACCCGTCTGTGGCACTATCCGTGCTGGATATGGTCCCGCTGTACCTTTCGGAAGGGGAGGCAGAAGGTGTAAGGGGCGACATCGCTTTTGCGCAGTCCTGTCTTGAGACGGGGAATTATACCTTTTCCGGTTCTGCGGTCACCCTTTCACAGAACAATTTCTGTGGCCTTGGGGTGACGCAGAGGGGGAAGAAGGGGCTTTCCTTTGAATCACCGCAGCTTGGCATCCGGGCGCAGGTTCAGCACCTAAAAGCTTATGCCTCCAGGGAACCGTTAAGGAATGACTGCATTGACCCGCGTTTCAGGTATGTCACGAAGGGCTGTGCGCCCTATGTGGAGTGGCTTGG
>DKVC01000067.1:0-3691 GCA_002490995.1 Lachnospiraceae bacterium UBA7188 | reverse complement strand
GGGCTGTGCGCCCTATGTGGAGTGGCTTGGGCAGAAGGAGAACCCGCAGGGGAAAGGCTGGGCGGCAGGGGAAAGGTATGGGGAGAAGATTCTAACCATACTGAAAGCCGTCATGGAGGAAGGAAAAGTGCAGTTTATGGAGAGCCTCATCCTTTCCGTACCCTATATGGTAAGGGTGCCGATCCCCGACCTGAACATCCGCAGGGGGCCGGGGACAGGGTATGCAAAAACAGGGAAATATACAGGAATCGGGAATTTCACGATCGTGGAGGAGGCTGATGGGAAAGGCGCGTCAAAGTGGGGGCTGCTGAAAGCCTACCAGGATAAGAGGGACGGGTGGATATCCCTTGACCATACAGTAAGGATATGACAGCAGACCAGTGGCAACGGTACTGCCCGCAGATGTGGATGTAGCATCTGCGGGCAGTTTTTCGGTAGAGTATACGGTTTTGTATCTTTGCTATTCCACCTTATTTCAGAATTCACAAGCTCTTAAAATATCAATTCCTCGAACATATACGAATAGACGGACGGAAACTCGTCAAGTAGTAAAGATTAAAGACATAAAATAAATTACACCATCATTATTGGCTCTGTTAGCATCTATAAAGTATAAGTTTCCTGGATTCAGATTCTTTACCAAAGATTACTGGGAATATTGGGATTACCATTCCGACATACCCTACATTGTTCACCACCATAATTAGTGTTTTTACATTTAGGACATACCCACGTGTCTCTGCTATACTGTTGCCTTTTTCTCCTTTTTTCGTTTGCAACTCTTTGAGCTTCCGCTTTTTGCCTTGCTTCCTCATCAGGATCAGGAGCTCCAAGCGCATCTAAGACACCATTTACGCCAGCAAGAAATTCAAATAAACCCATATTATTTTCTCCTTATAGCAAATATATTTATGACTTGCAGTAGATTATATCATATTTACTATAAATGAGCAAGGTGTTAGTCAATAGTTCCAGGATAAACTTACAAAGTTACAAAAGTGTTAAATCCCCCGTCTCCCATGCGATTTTCAGCTTGAAAATATCAGAATTGCGGAAAAATCAACTTGAAAATGCAACTGAAATGGGTGATTTTATAAAAATTTCAGTTTGTAAGTTTATCCTGCAATAGTTCGGGCGTATCTGCCATATCCCGCATTTTATTTGGAATCTCCGTTCGGTTCCATTGGTGCGAGCAGGTCTTCCATATGCACATCCAATATCCGGCTGAGCATGTATAGGTTGTCGATGGAGGGCAGGGTACGTCCTTTGATCCACCTGTATATGGGCTGTGGGCAGGACAGGCCGAGCATTTCCTGCAGTTCCTTTATGCTGTAGCCGCTCTGCTTTATCGCATTGCGCATCTTTAGTCCTGTCAGGACGGCATCCAGTGATGTAAATAAGTTTTCTTCTGCCATATGATCCTCCTTTCCGTAGTGATGCATATTAACTCTGAACCGCATGGTTATCAACTGGAAAGCGGGCATAAGATTGAAGCAGGAAAAACAAGTTGCTATATGGGAAAACCTATGCTTATATATGAGATGCCGGGAAGGAGGTGGAGCAGGATGCAGGAGAGCTTTATTTCGGATGAGGAGCGGGAGAAGTGTAGGAAGGTAGTGGAGGCGTTCCAGGAAGCGTTGGAAGGAGAGGACCTGGTGGTGCTGGACGCAGGGCGGTTCGGTTTTGTGAAACTGCAATATTACAAGCCGCCATGGGGGTTTGAGCACGTGTCCACGTTCCTGGACGCAGGGACGCTGTTTGATGACCTGTGGGAGGAATGGATGGACTCGCAGCTTCTGGATTATGCCAAAGGCACACCTATGGTGGAAATGGAATACGACCAGATATTCAGATGCATGCCGAAAGCCATGCAGGACTCCTATGTGCTGAAGAAACAGGAATTCATGGAAGCCGCAGGGTGCGGGTTCCTGTCGGGCTTTGCAAGGCCATGAAAAGCATACCATTACATTAATGCCCGCAGAGAACCGTCCAAGGCTCCTGCGGGCATTATTTTTTTGCCATGCTGGAAGCGGCGGCTTACCCCGCCGCGCTGCTGTTTTCTTCCCACTTCGGAACCTGCATCGTGTTGCGGAACAACTCGATGCAGTCCGAAAAGCCGAGCAGGTAGGCAAGTGCGCCGTACCGTGCGCCGAGAGCGTTCTGTTCGCTGACATACTGGTCAATGAGCAGCCGGGTTTCCCTCGGCAGGCCCATGGCATCAAGCTGGCCGGAGTAAACATCAGACTTGCGCAGTATCTCCTGGTATTCTTCGTCCGCTGCTTGGATGCTGTTTAAGACGGTGTTCACCCGCAGATCCATCAGCTGGTACATTACGGAATCTTTATTCATGGCGGTATCCCTCCTTTCCTTAGTGTTGCATATTAACTCTGAATCCGTGGATTAGCAACTTGAAATTTTTCCCCAGTGGGTGCTTTATCTATCGTTAAATTCTATACGGATAGGATTTAACGATGCGGGGGTTTACGGATTTTCCAATAGGTAGGAGGTGGTAGCCTATGACGGAAAACCAGAAAACCCGGATTGCGGATATGAGGGGCGAGGGATATGGATGCATTAAAATTGCGCAGATGCTCGGCTTATCTGAAAATACAGTAAAGTCGTTCTGCAGGAGAAAGAAACTGGCTCGAAGAACAGATGCTGTACCGCATATGGCAGTCCCGGTCAGGGACGGACAGCATTTTTGTCTTTGTTGCGGAGTGGAAGTGGCACAGACTCTCGGCAGGAAGGAAAAGAAGTTCTGTTCAGATAGGTGCCGGAATAAGTGGTGGAACAGCCATCTTGACAGGGTAAACCATAAGGCGGTCTACGAATTTATCTGCCCACACTGCAAAAAGCCGTTCACGGCCTATGGGAATGCGGGAAGGAAATACTGCTCCCATACGTGTTATGTGGCTGACAGGTTCGGGGGTGGCGCGGATGAGTGAGGAGCAGTTCCGAAACGAGAAAATGTACCACGCCACCATGAATATAGCGAAATCCCTCATGGAACAGGGGGCGATGACGGCAGAGGAGTACGGTCAGATTGATACAATTTTCCGCAAGAAATACCGCCCGATTTTGGTGAGTTTACGGGCAGAATTAAGTGGATATAAAGCCGGTTCTATGGCATCATGTGACACTGACAAGGAGGGATGATATGCCGAGGATCAGCGTAATCGGGCCGGCCCTGCCGGAACTGGAAAAGAAGAAAAGGGTGGCGGCTTATGCGAGGGTGTCGATGGAGACGGAAATGCTCCTGCATTCCCTTTCCGCGCAGGTCAGCCGCTACAATGAATTGATACGAAAGAACCCTGAATGGGAATTCGCGGGCATATATGCGGATGAGGGCATCAGCGGGAGGGACACGGGCCACCGCAGCGACTTCAACCGCCTGCTTGCGGACTGCGACGCCGGGAAGATTGACATGGTGCTGGTGAAATCCATCAGCCGCTTTGCCAGGGACACCGTGGATGCCCTGACGGTGACGCGGCACCTTAAGGAGCTTGGGATCGATGTCTATTTTGAAAGGGAGGACATCCACTCCATCTCCGAAGAGGGCGAGCTGCTGCTCACCCTGCTCGCATCCTTCGCACAGGAGGAATCGCGCAGCATTTCAGAGAATGTGAAGTGGGGCGTCCGGAAACGGTTTGAACAGGGCATCCCGAATGGGCATAAAGCGCCATACGGATAT
>DKVC01000087.1 GCA_002490995.1 Lachnospiraceae bacterium UBA7188 | reverse complement strand
ATTGCCTTTTACTCATGGATTGCTTCCTGTCCATGGATTGCCTCTTACTCACGGATTATTTTTTATCCGTGGATTGCCTTTTACTCATGGATTGCTTCCTGTTCATAGAATGCCTTATATCCATTTATACTGCACGCCGTTGAAATTCGCAGTAACCAGCAATGAAAGGCCGCCAGGCATATATGTTCACCATAGACAAATTAGTCAATCCTGGTGGTCTTGAGTATAATTCGGGTTACATCAAAATGCCCCATCCCAGCCTCAATCCGTTCTTCACAAGGAAATTGACAAGGATCAGAATAACGGCGCCATACAGATACCAGTTGTGATATTTCCAACCCTTTATTCCCCTGACACCGAGCCGCTTCATGGCCTGCGTCAGCATAAATCCCCCGAAGAGAAATGCTCCATAGGGCACCAGCGGATGATACCACAGCGCCTGAAGGAATCTGCCGTGCAACAGCGCCTCCACAGCCCTCGTTCCGCCGCATCCGGGACAGTAAATCCCTAATACTTCGGAGAAAAAACAGGGAATCTGCGGCAGGAATCTGTGAAACCATGCATAATACGCAGCCACTGTCCCGGCTCCGATCGCCAGAAAAATCAGCCCTATGCGGAACAATTCATCCTCCGGCCCGGTTCTTTCTTCCGCATCTCTTTTCTGCAGGTCTTTCCCAGGATTACACGTCAATACCCATGCCTCCCCTTTAAAACGAACTGAAAGCAATCTATACTCACGGCAAAGATATTTGCCAGCGTAAGGAAGCCTTACGAAACACCGGCGCTTCTATTGTCAAGAATCAATGCGCTCACGAATATATTACTTCCTGTGTAATTAACACTCCAGAACAATGGTTCTTCAAGTTCAGGTTACATATTCTGCAGTATCATATCCAGGTATCCGATTTCATTCAGATAATTGATTGCCCAGATGTAGTAAATCAATGCTGCAACGCCCAGAATGAGGCCTATAATAGAACATACCAGCCCGGCTGTTCCCACTCCGGACTTTCCTTTGTTGTTCCCGATAATTGCACAGACCAGTCCGGCAATTCCCAGAATGATTCCCGGTATCCCATAGCAGCAGCTGGTGCAGATTGCCAGAATACCGCATACCAGGCCGGCTATCTGAAGCCCGTTCGCCCTGTTCCCGCCTCTGTCGTCCGGCGGAGCCTGATATGGGACATTCGCGGTATAATCCTGATAATTGCTGTACTGACCGTTGTTTTGCCCGTTTTGATTGTTCCCGTCCATAACTTTCTCCTTTTTATGAAATTTATCACTGTCTTATGTAACAGTTGTATTCATTATACATTAGATTCGGGAATATTTCCAGAGCAAAATAAAGTTTGTCGGCAGATGTTTTTTCAGGTGTTTTTTTATACCGCAACAATATTTCCTGCGGCATCTGCCTATTGATTCATTATCACTTTCCCGACCTGTCCTAAGAGCACCTGGCCAATTCATAATACAGCCCTTTCTTAGCCATCAATTCCTCATGCGTTCCCTCCTCCGCAATCCCCTGGTTGCCAATATAGAGGATACGGTCCGCGTTCCGGATAGTAGACAGGCGGTGGGCTACAATGAAAGCGGTTTTTCCTTTCAGCAGAATCTCCAGCGCCTCCTGGATCAGCAGCTCCGTCTCCGTGTCAATGGCGCTGGTTGCCTCATCCAGAATCACAATGGAAGGATTCTTCAGGACAATCCTGGCAAAGCTGATCAGCTGTCTCTCACCTGCAGACAGTCCGCTTCCCCTTTCCTCCAGCACATGCTCATAGCCGCCCTTCAGGCGCTGGATAAATTTATCCGCAAATATTATCCTGGCCGCCTCCCTGCACTCCTCGTCGGTGGCGTCCCATCGCCCATACCGGATATTATCCAGAATGGTCCCCTTGAAAATAAAAGGGTCCTGCATCAGCACGCCTACCTCAGAGCGCAGGGAATACAGACTGGCATCCCGCACATCCACATCGTCAATCCGGACGCTGCCCTCTCTCACATCATAAAACCGGGTCAGCATGCTGATTACAGTGGTCTTGCCGGCGCCGGTAGGCCCTACCAGCGCAATGGTCTCCCCCGGCTTCACATGCAGTGTAAAATGCTTCAGGATATCCGTATTCTCCTCATAACAGAAGGTAACATCCTGAAAATCCACTTTCCCACGGACATCCTTCAGAATCACAGGATTTTCCTTATCCTGAATCTCTGCGGGATAGTCTATGGTGTCAAAGACCTGTTCCAGATTGGAGCTTACCTGTGCCAGCTCCTGAATAATGGTTGACAACTGAGCCAGGGGATCCTGGAACGCGCCCATGTAGCTGGTAAAAGTAATCACCATCCCCGCAGTAATCCCCATATCTCCGCCCAGAATCATGGCAAGCGCTGCCCCGAAGATGCACAGTGTCCCGGAATGCCAGAAAAACTGTACCACCGGGCCGTTCAGCCGGGAGCGCTTTACAATGTCCCACCACATGTTTACACTTTCCTCGTGTATCTTCCGATAGGTTTCCTTATTGATCCCGATTCGGTTATAGTTCTTGACAATCTGCTCTCCCATAATGGATTCTACCAGAAAAGCCGTCCGGTTGGAATTTTTCGCCCGATGGGCCGCATACATTTTCCGAAGACAGGAACGCAGCCGGAAAATAATTGCCATCATGGGCACCACTGCCGCAAACACGATCAGAGTCAGCATGGGACTCAGGGAAAGCATAAATACCGTAACCACCACCAGCTTGACCATATAAATGGCAAACATCATCACATAATTGGAAAAAAAGTCCGCCAGGCCGTTGATATATTCCGTCACCCGTACCACAATCTTACCGTCAGGACGATTGTCAAAATAATCAAAGGAAAGCAACTGCAGCCGCTCAAAAATATCCGTCCTTATCCTCGTGATAATACTTAACCCCATCTTTCCCATACTTCTGGCCTGTACAAAGGAGGACAGTATCTCCACCGCCGCAAGCAGTGCCAGACCGACGCCCACCAGCGCCAGCTGACGGTAATCCTGGTTCGCCACCACTTCATCCACAATCCGCTTCAGCAGCCTGGGCGGAAGCAGGGAAACCACCGCTGCCACCAGCATCATGCCGCTTACCAGGGCAAGAAGCTTCTTATAGGGAAGAATATAGGCAAGTGTCCGTCCAAGCTGCCTCATGTCAATCTTTTTTTCGATTTTTTCATCCTCGAAATATGTATTTCGTTTCGCCATTGTCTTTCCTCAATTCCAGTCCGGGCAGGCATTTCTGTTCCGGGACTGCTGTTTTTCCACTTCAAGCCTGCAACCTGTCCTTCCCCGAAAAACGGTCAGAGCTCTAAATTCTAACATATTGCGTAAAAACGTTTGCACTTATGCCGGATGATCCAATCGAACCTCGTCCGCCTGCTGTTCCTGCTGCACACGGTAAATATGCGCAAAGCTTCCTTCAAGCTCCATCAGCTCACGGAACGAACCTCTCTCTGTGATGACGCCGTCTTTCATATAGAGAATTTCATCGCAGTCTACCACGGAAGAAAAACGATGTGCCGTGATAATCAATGTCTTCTCCGAAAAATGTTCATAAATATTTTTCAGTACCACATGTTCCGTATTTACGTCCAGCGCGGATGTGGAATCATCCAGTACAAAGACAGGGGCGTTTTTCAGGAAAGCCCTTGCTATGGAAATCCTCTGTTTCTGCCCGCCGGAAATTCCCAGTCCGCGTTCTCCCACAATCGTCTTGTATCGCTCCGGAAGGGCATCGATAAACCGGGCTGCTTCCGCGTCGGTAGCCGCCCTTGTCACCATGCGCTCATCGATATCGGCGCGGCTGAAGGCAATATTGGACTCGATGGTATTGGAAAAAAGAAATACCTCCTGAAATACATAGGAATACATTTTCCTCAGATTATCCAGGCTGAATTCCTTAATATCATGCCCGCTTATCGTAATCTGCCCCGACGTGATATCGCTGATCCTTACCAATGCCTTAAGCAGGACACTTTTTCCCGATCCTGTCTCACCTACAATCCCCAGCTTCTTTCCATAGGGAATGCTGATATTGATATGCTTTAGGATTTCCTGCCCGTCCATTTCCAGGGAGACATCCTTCAGCTCGATGTCAGGCGTATCGCAGCGCAGCGTTGCTTCCCTGTCCTCCGGAATTTTACTTTCCTTTTCCATAAAGCGTTTCAGGGCTACTCCCGCTATGGTCTGCTGCTGCATATTGAAAATATGGTTGTTCACACCGGTTATATTGTTCATAAAACGCATGACATATGTAGAGGAAGATAAAATGTACCCCACGGTCAGCCGCCCCTGCATCA
The DNA here is from genome assembly GCA_002490995.1 of Lachnospiraceae bacterium UBA7188. GTDB lineage: Bacteria > Bacillota > Clostridia > Lachnospirales > Lachnospiraceae > Acetatifactor. The sequence goes on along the minus strand of DKVC01000087.1, from coordinate 21,742 downwards.
CCAGTAATGCTCCGATTATGATAGTACTGATATATGCAATCTGACGGATGGTGTTAAATGTCAGATCAAATTTAGAGGAAAGCCATATCTGCTTCATCCTCGCATTCAGGAAATTCGTGTTTACGCTGTTAAATTTTTCCTTCTCCAGATCTTCATTGCAAAAGGAGCGGACAATGCGGACGGCAGCTATATTCTCCTGCGTAGTCAGGTTCATTTCAGAACTTTTCTGCCTGATTTCCCGGAAATTTTCCCTTGCCCTGCGCTTGAAGTTTACCACTGTCTTCACCAGTAAAGGCATCAGAAGAAGCGGAATGATCAGAAAGGAAAGGTCAATCCCCGCGATCAGCACCAAAGTCATTACCAGCATGAAAACCGCATCGCCCACATAAGGAATTCTGTGGCAGAACAGCTCCTTGAACATAATGGTGTCACTGTTTAATATCTGAAGCAGCTCGCCGGAATTATATTCGGCAATGGTGGCGGAATCCAGCTCCATCAGCTTTTCATAGGTCATATACCGCAGATCCGTTTCCAGTTTCAGGCCGATCCATTCCTGCATCAGATCCCGGATATAAATCAGCACAATCCGCAGAAGCATCAGGATACCAAACGCAACTGCTATGGCAATAAAAAGCTGCATGGTCCGCGGCTCTCCGAAACGTCCCGTGAGAAGGAAGTGAAAGAATCCCCCGCTGTCCTCCTGAACTTCGCCTTTCCGGATCACAAAGTCAATCAGGATGCCGGACAACAGCGGCAGAAGCAGTTCTGCAAAAATTCCAAAAAAACTGAAAAACTCCGCCAAAATCGCTATGGGCATATTCTTTTTAAAATATCGATAGCCGAACTTCAGTGTCTCCATAATTTTCGCTTTTGCTCCCTGTCTCTCATCAAAATCCGTTGTCTATTATGCTCTAACAGAGATAAAAAGTCAAGCCTGTTCCCGAATCCCTTTCTCGTTCCTTTCTCACCCAGATAATTCCCTCCCAAGGAACATTTCTGTCCGTTGGAACAGCAGACAATTCCGAGCGAAGGAGAGTTCCGTCCAGATCAAACAAAAGGAATTTTACTTATGGTACGGCGCCCCCTGCATGATCCGAAAGGCCCGGTAAAGCTGCTCCACCAATATCACGCGCATCAGCTGATGCGGAAAAGTCATGTCTGAAAAGCTCAGCGCCATATCCGCCCTCCTGCGCACAGACGCATGGAGCCCTAAGGAGCCCCCGATAATAAACACAATATGGCTGGTTCCTTTCACAGCCAGTCCTTCCATCCACCCGGCGAACCCTTCGGAAGTCAGCCGCTTCCCTTCGATCTCCAAAGTACAGACAAAGGCGTCCTCCCGGATTTTCTCCAGAAGGCGCCTTGCCTCTTTTTCCTTTATCTGCTCCTCCAGGGCCTCGCCGGCTCCCTCGGGCGTTTTCTCATCTGCCACTTCCAGAAATTCCAGCCTGCAGTATCTGTTTAACCGTTTCTCATATTCCGATACAGCGTCTCTGTAGAATTTCTCCTTTATTTTGCCCACACATGCGATGCTGATTTTCAAATTGTCTCCCTCACTCCCCGGCAAGCCGAAAACCCTTGTATCCAAAGCGTATCTTTTCCGAAACCGAAATGTTTCATTTCGGTTCCTTCTCATCGCCGTAAACCATCTCATAAACGGTATCATCGATAAGCTTTTCCAGAAACCCCTGATCCAGATTCAGAAACTGATGATTCAGCCTTGCCTTAATGGCCTCGAAACGCTTAAAATAGAGAATTTCCTCCGATTCCATCTCCGCCGAACCTTCTTCCGCAGATGCATTTCCGCCTGTCCCAATCTGCCGATCCAGTTCTTCCTTCCGAAGATTCTGCCTGCACCAGTCCAGAAGAGCCTTTTTGACGGAATTCTCTGATTCCGCACTTTTTTCAAAAATCAGGGCATTTTTCATGGATACGATGCCGGCTACCAGAAACAGGATAAACACAGCAGCCATCACACCATAAAACAGATATGCATTACTGAAATGCAGAGGAATCACCCCCGTGATTCCCATGATCAAGACGACAATTCCCAGACCTCCCACAGCCATCAGCACCCATGCGGAGGAACGGTTTTCGCTGGCACGCTCGGCATTATCCCGATACAGGGAGCTGTAACCGGTGCTTTTCATCTGCTGCCCGGGCACAGGAGCCTCTTCCTCTGCTCCAACTTCGGACGCACAGGAATCCCCCCTGTCCTTTCTCAAACCGCTGTCCATTTCATTCTCCCCAGCCGCTGCATTGGAATTATCAAAGCTGCTATTCTCCGCATCTACTGTATCGGGAGTCTCAAAGCAGCCATTTTCCGCAGCTGCTCCATGGCTGTCAGAGTACTTTGCCGCAAACTGCTCCGCTTCCAGCCGCGCAAAGGTTTCCTCATCCACAAGCGCGCTGCCGCAGTCGGCACATGTCGTAAAACCATCCCTATACTCACTTTTGCATTTCGGACACCAGGGCATATCTGTCTACTTACTTTCCTCTTCTGAATCATCACAGAACAAAGCACATGACATGTTACTGCCCACTTTTTGCAGGTGAGCAGTAACTCTGACGCTATTTATACTCACGCTCAAAATATTTGCAAACGTAATTGTATAACAAGAACACTGTTGTGACAGTGACCTTAAGACCACCAACTGTAATTTTGCCTCAGACAGTTTGGTTAAGTGGGGCAGTCTTGGGTATAGATGCAAACTCATAATCCATACAGGATCTGTTGCAGGTAACACTCCGGACATACTTTCCTGCCTCCACATGCGCCGGATGATTCTGGTATGTCATCAGCGCATCCAGCGTCTCGAATGTAGAAATCAATGCAATGTCACGATTGCTGGAAGAAAGCTGATTCTGAACTACCTGAATTTCCACTGCGCCGGGAACCAGATCCCTGATTGGCTCCAGCAGGGATGCCATCTTCTTCGCCGCCTCATTTTTCTCATCTCTGGAAAGACCTTCCACAAAATCCCACAATACGATATGTTTTACCATAAAATCTCCTGTACTTTCAAGCCAAGTCCTATTTCAGCGCTGACTGCTGACAGCCAGCCTGAAATGCAATTACTGGTTGCCGAAATCCCCGTGTATCCAATGTGTCGTCTTGCCGCCCATATATCCCTTTCGGAATCACCTTGGCAATGCCCATAACAGGCAAAGGTTGCCAGGTCTATCCCCTTGGCAGCCGCCTTCCCAGCGCCCATGGCAGGCAATGGGTGCCGGATTTACTTGCCCGTCAAATACTCGTCTATCCCTTTCGCAGCTGCCTTACCGGCACCCATTGCCAGGATTACGGTAGCTGCGCCGGTCACGGCGTCTCCGCCGGCATAGACGCCTTCCTTGCTGGTCTGTCCGTTGGACTCCTCTGCTACGATACATTTCCACTTGTTCGTCTCCAGTCCCTCCGTAGTAGAAGAAATCAACGGATTCGGGGAAGTTCCCAGAGACATGATTACGGTATCCAGCTCCATGGTAAATTCGGATCCCGGAATCTCCACCGGCCGCCTGCGCCCGGAAGCGTCCGGCTCGCCCAGCTCCATCCTGATACACTTCATGCCGGTTACCCAGCCCTTCTCGTCAGCCAGGATTTCCGTAGGATTGGTCAGAAGGTCGAAAATGATTCCTTCCTCCTTGGCGTGATGGACTTCCTCCACTCTGGCAGGAAGCTCTTCCTCGCTGCGGCGGTATACGATATGTACCTCCGCTCCCAGGCGCAAAGCAGTCCTGGCAGCATCCATGGCAACATTTCCGCCGCCTACTACGGCAACCTTTTTGCTGTGCATAATGGGCGTATTGGAATTGCCGTCGAAGGCCTTCATCAGATTGCTTCTGGTCAGGTATTCATTTGCGGAGAATACCCCGTTGGAGTTCTCGCCGGGAATCCCCATAAACTTGGGCAGGCCCGCACCGGAACCGATGAATACGGCCTCAAAGCCTTCCTCCTGAATCAGCGTGTCGATGGTAACCGACTTCCCTACTACCACGTTCGTCTCTATCTTCACGCCCAGTGCCTTTACATTCTCGATTTCCTCAGCCACAACGGCCTTTTTCGGAAGACGGAACTCCGGAATGCCGTATACCAGCACTCCGCCGGGCTCATGAAGGGCTTCAAAGATCGTCACGTCATATCCCATTTTTGCCAGATCCCCGGCACAGGTCAGGCCTGCAGGACCGGAACCGATGACGGCAACTTTTTTCCCTTTCTTCTCGGCAGAGACATTGGGCTTAATTCCGTTTTCTCTGGCCCAGTCAGCCACAAAGCGCTCCAGCTTGCCGATGGAAATGGGGTCTCCCTTGATGCCCCGGATACACTTCCCCTCGCACTGGGTTTCCTGAGGACATACCCGCCCACAGACCGCAGGCAGCGCGCTGGCCTTGCTGATAACCTGATACGCTTCCTCTATATTGCCTTCCTTTACCTTCTGAATAAAACCGGGAATATCAATCGCAACCGGACACCCCTTTACACACTGCGCATTTTTACAGTTAATGCACCTGGCTGCCTCGGCCTGGGCTTCCTCCTGGTTATATCCCAAACATACTTCCTCGAAATTGGCAGCGCGCTCTTTCGCGTCCTGCTCCCTTACCGGGATCTTTGTTAAAACATCCATTTATTATCGTTCCTCCGAATTCTTTCTGTTGTCACATCTATCCAGGAATTGTCGGAAAATAACTGATATAACTTCTTTAAGAAAAAGCCAGGAAATACAATGAAAACGGCTCTAAACTCGTATCAGCTATTTCCTTTCGATTACAGGATCGCGAAGCGGTTCCTGTAATTTGCTTCTATCAGCAGTTCCCGCACCCGCCGTGGTGGGTATCCCCCTCCTGGAGCTTCAGCATTGCCCTGCCTTCCTCTGTCTTATAGAGTGTCTGCCGTCTCATGGCCTCGTCAAAATTCACCGCATGCCCGTCGAATTCCGGCCCGTCCACGCAGGCAAACTTCACCTTTCCGCCCACAGTCACACGGCAGGCGCCGCACATGCCCGTGCCGTCCACCATAATGGGATTCAGGCTGACTACGGTAGGAATCTCCAGTTCCTTTGTGAGGAGGCATACAAATTTCATCATGATCATGGGACCGATGGCTATGCACACATCATACTGCTTTCCCTCCGCCACCAGGTCTTTGATGGTCTGGGTTACCATACCGCTTCTGCCGTAAGAGCCGTCGTCAGTGGTCACATAGAGATTCCCGGCTACCGCTTCCATTTCCTTCTCCAGTATCAGCAGATTTTTCGTCTTGCTGCCTACAATCACGTCAGCATCCACACCATTCTCATGGAGCCACTTTACCTGGGGATACACAGGAGCCGCCCCCACGCCCCCTGCCACGAAAAGAATTTTTTTCTTCCGAAGCTCTTCCGGCGTTTCTTTTACCAGCTCCGAAGGACATCCCAGGGGTCCCACAAAATCCTGGAAAGCATCCCCTTCCTGCAACTCCGCCATCATATGGGTTGCGGCACCCACACACTGGAATACAATCGTAACAGTTCCTTTCTCTCTGTCATAATCACAGATGGTAAGCGGAATCCTCTCTCCCTCCGCATCCGTGCGCACAATGACAAACTGTCCCGGCTGGCATGTCCTCGCTACTCTCGCCGCTTCCACATCCATGAGATAAATGTTCGTGGTAAGCTCTTCTTTCTTTACAATTTTGTACATAATCCACCTCTCTGCCCCCGCTTAAGGAGCATCTTCATTTTCTTCCAAATCGATCAGGCTTAAGCGGCCCCGATCATCCCGCTGAAGCTTAAAAAGTTCTCCCGTATATGCATTTACTGCAAAATTATTACCGGTTCTGGTCATATTTCCGTCGACACTTCTGTAGACCTCAACGATTACGTAGAAGTCGTCAACTTTCTGGATATTTGTCACATAGAGATATTCATACAGGTAAGAGTCCCCGGTGTCGTCGAAATGCCCCTCCATGTCATAGATCTTTCCGACGGACAGGGAATATTCCGTGACAGCTGTGACGGCTTCCTCCGGCGTATAATCTGTATTCATGACAAGCCGATAGTTTCTTTCCGCAATGGTACCTGTCACACCCTCCACAATCCTGGCAAATTTAAAATGTGATTTCCCCAACGGCATGGGAATGGGGCCGGTATAAGCTGTGGAATCATAGGTGGGGTCACTGCCGTCTGTGGTATAGTACACATCTTCATCGTCACTGGTAATCTCTATATTCATCGGGAAATTATATTCCCCGCTGATAGCGCTGACCTCCGGCGGCAGGATTTCCTTATTTTCTATATGATATTCCCTGGATACCACCTCGCTGGCAATTCCACGCTCGTTCACAAAGAAGGCCTTTACCGTATAATCTCCGTTCTCCAGGATAATGGGCGCCGTATACTGGCTGCTTTCCTCCGTAGGCTCGCTTCCGTCCAGAGTGTAATATATTTTACCGGAACCGGCTGCAGTCAGCTTCAGCGGCTGTATACTGGTATAATATCCCTCATTGACGCTGAACTCGGGAACCTTCACAAGATAATTCTGATATGCGGAAAGCAGCGCGGCATCGTCACATGCCAGAAGAAGGTCGTTAATTGTCTGATAATCGCCCCTGTCCCTGTATATCGCCACCAGCTTTCCGAACGCACCGTTTAACTGCTCCGCGGTGGCGTACTCGCTCCTGACGATTTCCCGCAGCAGATACTCATATTCTATTTTATTATTTTTCAGATAATAAACATCCGCCAGACTGAAAAGAAGCTCGATATTCTCTTCGTCCAGCTCCAGCGCCCGATTATAACAGGATATCGCCTCATCATACTTTCCCTGTGAAACAAAGAATAATGCTTTGTTCACCTGATACTCTTCCGAATAATAGCCACGGATATACCATGCCACAGCTCCGGTACCGGCCAGAAGCAAAACAACAAATATCAGCACTGCTTTCGGCCAGATCTTTTTTTTATGTACGGGTTCCTCCTCTTCATTCTCCGATTTTGCTTCCGCCTGATCTCCCTCTCCTCCGGTTATGCCTTCATGAAGCTCCTCCAGAACATTGCTGATGGTCTCTTCCATGGTCTCTTCCAGATTCCGTTCCAATTCAGGCTCGAAATCCGGCACTATGTGAATATCCTCACCACAATGCTCGCAATACAGGACGCCCCCGGGCATTTCATATCCACAATTAGGGCATTTCATATTCCTGTTACCTCATTAAAATAAACCCGTAATTACACCATTGTCATTCACATCGATTCCATAAGCCGAAGGTTTTCTGGACAATCCAGGCATGGTTACCACATCTCCGGTTAATGCTACCACAAAGCCTGCTCCGGCGGACACATATGCTTCTCTCACGGTAAGCTCGAAATCCCGGGGCCGTCCCAGGCGTTTGGGATCATCCGACAGGGAATATTGATTCTTAGCCATACACACCGTCAGCTGCCCGAAGCCCAGTTCCGTCAGCTGCTTCAGCTGCTTTTTCGCCGCCGCCGTGAACGTGACCGATCCTGCCCCGTATATCTCGGCTGCCACTGTACGGATTTTGTCCTCCAGTGACAGCGAATCTTCATAGAGAACCCTGAAACGGCTTTCTTTCTCATCCAGAACGGCCAGCACTTTTTCAGCCAGGCTTATGCCGCCCTCACCGCCCTTTTCCCACACTTCGGACAGCGCAAATTCGCACTGCCTGCTCTCGCAAAATTCCCGCACAAAACGGATTTCCGCCTCCGTATCACTGACAAAAGAATTCAAAGTCACTACCACGGGCACACCGTATTTTTGCAGATTCTCGATATGCTTCTCCAGATTTACTATGCCGCGCTCCAGGGCTTCCAGATTTTCCGTTCCCAGATCCGCCTTTGCCACACCTCCATTATACTTCAAAGCGCGCACAGTTGCAACAAGTACCGCGGCATCCGGCTTCAGTCCGGCCATCCGGCATTTGATGTCAAAGAATTTCTCCGCTCCCAGATCCGCGCCGAATCCCGCTTCCGTAATACAGTAATCCGCCATCTTCAAGGCTGCCCGTGTGGCTCTGACAGAATTGCAGCCATGAGCAATATTGGCAAAGGGACCTCCGTGCACGATCACTGGAGTATGCTCCAGAGTCTGAATCAGATTGGGCTTCATGGCATCCTTCAGCAGAGCTGCCATGGCTCCGACCGCCTGCAGATCCCCAGCCGTCACAGGCTCACCCGCATAGTTATAAGCGACGATAATCCTGGACAGACGCTCTTTCAAATCTTTCATATCCTCAGCCAGGCACAGAATCGCCATAATCTCGCTGGCAACCGTGATGACGAAATGGTCTTCCCGCACAAAGCCGTCCGTTTTATTCCCCAGTCCCACCACAATATTGCGCAGCACTCTGTCATTCATATCCATACAGCGCTTCCAGACAATCTGCCTGCTGTCAATCTGAAGTTCGTTTCCCTGCTGGATATGATTGTCCAGCAAAGCCGCCAGAAGATTGTTTGCAGCTGTGATTGCATGAAAATCCCCGGTAAAATGGAGATTCAGCTCCTCCATGGGAACTACCTGGGCATAGCCGCCGCCTGCCGCTCCGCCCTTGATGCCGAAACAGGGACCCAAAGAAGGCTCCCGCAGAGCTACCACCGCCTTCTTCCCCAGCCTGCCGAAAGCCTGTCCAAGCCCTACACTGGTGGTAGTCTTCCCCTCCCCTGCCGGAGTGGGGTTGATGGCTGTCACCAAAATCAGCTTTCCCTCAGGCTTATCTTTTATCTGATCCAGATATTCTTCGGAAATCTTTGCCTTATACCTGCCGTACAGCTCCAGAGCATCTTCCGGAATGCCCAGTTTTTCAGCCACTCTGCCAATGGGCTCCATTACCGCTTCCTGCGCAATCTCCAAATCCGTCTTCATGGGTTCTCTCCTTTTTCCTTGTTTTTGCCAGCCCGTTCCCGCTTATCCGGCAATGCAACCATACGTCGAGTCCGCTTTCCAAAAACGGTACGCCCTGTGGGTCAGTTTGCATCCTAGGTAAACCCGGGCGAATCAATGCATTGGGGAACAGCCTGCTGCATGGGAAGTACTGCAGACCTCCTCAAACCGGGCTCAGGCCACTTCCTCAAGCAACTGTTCAAACTGTTCGGGGCTCATCAGAATCTTCCTGGGCTTTGTCCCCTCTTCTTCTCCCACCACGCCATACTGGCAGAGCTGATCCATGATCCGCGCCGCCCTGTTGAAGCCGATCTGCAGCGCCCTCTGCAGCATACCGATGGAAGCCTTATCCTTGTCTATGATAAGGCGGCCCGCTTTCTCAAACAATTCATCCACAGAACTGCCGCCGGAAGCCTTCTCGCTCTCTCCTCCGGTGCCGGATCCGATATTTGCTATTTTTTCCTCTATCTCTGCTTCATAGGTATTCCCCAGCGCCTGGTTCTTCAGGAAATCCACCACATCCGAAACTTCCTGATCGGACACAAATGCCCCCTGTACCCGGGCAGGCTTCGGATACCCCTGAGGATAAAAGAGCATATCACCCTTTCCCAACAGCTTCTCGGCTCCCACCATATCCAGTATGGTCCGGGAATCCACTCCGCTGGAGACCGAAAAAGCCACACGGCTGGGCATATTCGCCTTGATCAGACCGGTAATGACATCCACGCTGGGACGCTGTGTGGCAATGACCAGATGGATACCGCAGGCACGGGCCAGCTGCGCCAGACGGCAGATAGACGCCTCTACCTCCCCCGGGCACACCATCATCAGATCCGCCAGCTCGTCCACGATAATGACGATCTGCGGCAGCTTCTTCGGTGCGCCTGTATCTCCCTTTCTCTGCTGCGCTTCGACCTTCCTGTTGTATTCCTTCAGATTCCTGGCTCCATATTCCGCAAACCTCCGATATCTGTCGTCCATCTCCGACACGCCCCAGTTGAGCGCGGCAGAAGCCTTCTTGGGATCCGTTACCACAGGGATCAGCAGATGGGGAATGCCATTGTAAATGCTCAGTTCAACCACCTTCGGATCCACCATGATCAGCTTCACATCATCGGGATGCGCCTTATACAGAATACTCATAATCAGGGTATTGATACAAACCGATTTCCCGGAACCCGTGGCACCGGCGATGAGCATATGGGGCATCTTGGCGATATCCGATACCACCACCTTGCCCGCAATGTCCTTCCCCACAGCAAAGGCAAGGTTGGACTGAAATTCACTGAATTCTTTACTTTCCAGCAGCTCCCGCAGCCCCACCGGTATGGTTTCCTTATTGGGCACTTCGATTCCGATGGCCGCTTTCCCGGGAATAGGGGCTTCGATTCGGATGTCCATGGCTGCCAGATTCAACTTGATATCGTCAGTGAGGCCTACGATTTTGGATACCTTTACCCCCTGCTCCGGCTGAAGTTCATAGCGGGTCACGCTTGGCCCCTGGCTGATATCCGTAATCGTCACCTTGACGCCGAAAGTGCTGAGTGTCTGCTGCAGATGCATTGCTGTCTCCCTCAGCTCACGCTCGGAATCTCCTGCTGCAGCCACCCCCTTCTGCAAAAGAGAAATGGGCGGAAACATGTATTTCTTCGGTGCCACGATTTCCGGCTGTATCCGATTCCCCTGCACGGAAGCAGGCGTATTTCCCGGCAGAACTGCGGCAGGCCCTGTATCCGGAACCGCTCTCTGTGCGGTTGTGGCCTGTACCGCGCTGCCTGCCACCGGCTGTATTCCGGAACCAGACCGGGATTCTGTCTCGTTCTTCTGCTCCTGTTTCAAACCGGGTTCCCTGACAGTCTCCGCTTCGTAACCATACTCCGGTGTCTGCGGGTTTCTCTGTCCGGCCTGCATTCCTGCATCCTCTCTGTGGGACTTTTGTCTGTCAAAGCCTGTGTTTTTGCCATCCGGCTCTGTATCCCGGTCATCCCAAAGCATTTCTTCTGTTTCCTGGATATATGCAGAGTTCTCATATGCACTCGTTTCCTGCGCATTTTCCTCTTCCGCTGACTCTCTGTCTTCCGTATGCTCAGCAGACAGGTATATATTCTGTTCTTCAGCATAAGTCCCATATTCAGGCTGCACCGCGTCAGGGACAGGCTCCGAAGCCTTCCTTTGCATCGCGCGCAGCCTGGCGGTATATTCTGCCTGGTCTCCGGAATCCTTTTTCCTGTCCACGGGTTCCGGCCCCGGCATTGCGGCCTCATCGGATTCCGTCCTGTAAATGCCGGGCTGCGCTCTATGTATCCGTATCTCAGGTGTCCGCTCCTCCAGGCTTTCAGCCGCTTTTACAGACATTTCCTGTCCGGCAGGCAGCTCGTCTTCTGCCCTGCTCTCAGGCCCTTCTTTTTTAACACCATGGATATGTATCGTTCCGGCTCCTGCGTTCTCCGTCCGTACTCCGGAAATTGCCGTCTCCTGCTTATCTTTCTCCTGTGCCGGCACAGGCTCCAGCTCTTCCTCCGCCAGAATGATCTCATGCATGTCATTACGGCGCGCAGTATCGGGACGCAGCAGAGCCTTGTCAAGCGAGACACCGCGCTGTCTTCTGTCCATGTGAAGTATCTTCTCATTTTCCTTCTCTTCCGCTTTCAGGCGCCGTTGTGTGGCTTTCTGTTCCCTCTGTTCCTCCTGGGCCTGACGGCGGGAACGCTCTTCCTCCCTGCGCCGGGTTCTTGTCTCCTCCTGCTCCATTCGGCGCTCCTGTGCCATTTCTCTTCGCCGCTGGCTGCGTTCTTCCTGATCGAGACGCCTGAGTTCCGCCATTTCCTTCCGTCTCTCAGTATCTTCCCTGGACAGCTCGCGCACCCGGCTTCCTCCGCGCTTTACACTGTCCAGGAGAGATTTTTCCGTCAGTAAGATCAGACTGACTACAGTGCAGAGCAGGACTACCAGAACCGTTCCTATGGTCTCCAGGTACCCCTGTAAAAAATAGCTGATGCTTCCGCCCAGGACACCGCCCCCGCCTTTCATCTCACGGCTGCTTTCATACAATTTCGCAGCACTGTATTCCGCCATGCCGGCTGCACCTTCTGCGATGAGATCACACACAATACCCGCCATCAGAAAAAGAACGATTCCGGCACAAAGCTTTCTCACCGCACTGGGATTGCCGGTATTCGCAAACCAGAATGCCACTGCCAGAAACAACAGTACAGGAAGTACATACGCGGTGAGTCCAAACACACCGAAAAGGACGCCGCTGACAGCATCCCCCACGGGCCCTGTCAAACCGAGATTGCAGCAGAAGAAAAATACCATGGCAGCAAAAAGGACAATCAGCCCGATCTCATGAAAGAGGGCGCTTTCCTGTGCTGCCGCACTGTTTCTCCGCCTTCTTCCGGCAGTTTTCGCAGCTGTACTTTTTTTATTTTTTCTGTTTGAAGATGATGTTTTTCTTCCGTTGGAAGCAGCCATCTCATCGACCTCACTTATTGCAGATTTTCAATTTTTCTCCTCAACGATTTTACAATTATATCATCTTTGGCCTGAATTGTCACCTAATATTTTCTAGCATCTCCGTTTATCATGGAACGGAGCTTTGCAATCGCCCTGTCGATACCGCCCACCTCATCAATAATGCCCCTCTTCACCGCTTCCTCCCCCACCAGTATGGTGCCCACATCCTTCGTCAGGACGCCGGTCTCCATCATCAGTTCTTCCAGCGTGTGCTTATCGATGCTGCAGTGGCTGCATACAAAGCCCGTGATCCGGTCCTGAATCTGTTTGAAATAGTCAAAAGTCTGCGGCACTCCTATCACCATACCGCTCATACGCACCGGATGAATCACCATGGTACCGGTAGGCACTATATAGGAATAATCCGTACTCACTGCAATCGGCACGCCTATGGAATGGCTTCCTCCCAGAACCAGGGATACAGTGGGCTTGCTCAGGGACGAAATCATCTCCGCAATTGCCAGTCCAGCCTCCACATCCCCGCCCATGGTATTCAGGAGTACCAGGACTCCCTGTATGTCCTTGCTGTCTTCAATAGCTGCCAGGCTGGGTAAAATATGCTCATACTTTGTGGTCTTGGAATTGTTTGACAGATTCTCATGTCCTTCTATCTCCCCGATAATGGAAATCAGGTGAATATTTCCAAGCCTGCTGCTTTCATCCAGGGTTACCTGCCCTGTCTGCTCAATCCGCTCATCCTGATGTTCTTCCTTCTCAATCTTTTTGTCACCTTTCTGCTCAGACATATTGTTCTCCTTTTATATCCGGTCGCAGGTCCGTTCCTTTTCCGGTTTTCTGTTCTATGATACAGATGCGCCTCCCCGATCTCATTTTCCGCAGAAAATCAGGGAGCGCTCCGCATGATCCGCATCTGCACTCCCTGATAGCATATCCCAAATTTTTATTTTTACACGTCTTTATACGTCAAAATCATCGTTTTCCGCGACCGGAAAATCGAAATCATCCTCTCCGGAAACATGAATCGAATAGTCCAGCACCCGTTTCACATGCTTTTTCGGCAAAGGCAGCGGATTTTCCAGATAATGAATTATCTTTTCCTCTTCCTTTTCGGACTCCGTGGAGCAATCAGAACGCTCTTCCACCTCTTCGGGAACTGCTATAAAAGCGACAAGTGAACTATCCTGCGTTGTCTCTTCCGGATTTTCTGCCGGATAATCCAAAGTCTCCGCAGGCAGTTCCTTCCTGCAGATACACTGTTCCATACTGACTCCAGCCAGCATGGCAAACATCAGGTATAAAGCATAAAAGCCGGGCAGCTCCTCCGTATAGATTCCGAGACAGCAACCCATTATAATGATACAGGCTGCAGCCGCATAAGGCAGATGCCGGTCCCGCTTTCTGTCATACCAGAAGCCAAAGATACCGAATGCCATCAATCCAAATACAGTTAAGCCTTCCCAGGACGCGCCGGCATTTTCCAGCACATATGGCAGACGAAACCCTTCCGGACGGTACAGTTCGAGCCATGCCCCGGCGACCTTCCAGAAATTTTTCCCGGTTAAAAAAGCATCCGCCCCAAACAGAAACAACAGCCCGCAAACAGCCGAGAGCAGACAGAGTCCCATGGCAGCCAATCGTTTCACACCGGCTGTTTTTCCGGCCTGCTGCGAAAAAACAAGCGCTGCAGCCAAAACCAGCAGAAGCACGCCCCCTATATCCATATAACAGCATACAGCAGCCACAAGCCCGATAAAAACCATGGCCGGAAGTCGCAGTTTACTGCCGGAACTCCACAGCACCAGAACAGCTGCAATTGCAAGCAACAGAAAATACAGCATCCCCGGCGAAAGCACCAGGCTACGCTGTATCATATACCGAGAACACATACAGAAAAAGAAAGTGACCAGTGCGGACACCGTTCCTGAAAGCTTTCTCACGGCGAAATAGAATACCAGAGAGGCCACAATCTGCAGACCGGCCTGCAGCCATATTCCCGCCATATACCGGTTTCCAAACAGGAGGAATGTGCCATGCAGCAGCTGGAGATACATATATACTGCCCCATGCACCACCTGTGGAACCTGCCGTCCCACTGCCACCTGGGCCAGTTCAAAATATGCGGGACTCCCCTGCACTTCCTCATACACAGAATTCCCCTGCATTTCCCCCATACCCGATATGCGTAATACCACTCCCAGAATCAGAAGGCTGGACACCAGGACAAACTCCGCCACCAGAAGCAGGATACGATTCTTCTCTGCAAACTTAAGGCGGGAGACGGCAGTTTTCTGCAGCAGAAAAACAATTCCTCCCACAATGCCCACATACAGTGCGGCAGCCGGAATTCCCCACCAGGCCGCAATACCTGCATCCACACACAGCGCACTTCCCAGGCTGACCAGGGCAGTGCCGGTGATAAGCGTATATATCATCCACATCAAATAACTAAATGTATTTTTCTTCCAACTCATGTCAGCCTTCCCTGGCGCTTATGCCTGTACCCTGCCTGTTCCTCTTTGGGCGTTTATACCTCTACTCTGCCTGTTCCTCTTTGGCCTTTTCTTCCTCTACAGCGGGAATCGGTCCCGCACTGCAGAGTACTTTCTCAATATTATAACGCGGCCTCTGCTTGACCTCAATGTAAATCTTCCCGATATACTGGCCCACCATGCCTATGGCGAGCAGCTGCAGACCGCCCAGAAACCAGATCGACAGAATCAGCGAAGTCCATCCCGGAACCACATGACCGGTACAATAGGAAATCAATGCATAAACCAGCGCCAGCAGCGAAGCGATAATAATGAAAAGCCCCATCCCCAATATCATGCTGATGGGCTTGACACTAAAGGAAGAAATGCCGTTAAATGCCAGCGCCAGCATTTTCTTCAGCGGGTACTTGGATTCCCCCGCCGCGCGCTCTTTCCTGTCATAATAGACACAGTCCGTCTGGTACCCGATCAGAGGCATCATTCCGCGCAGAAACAGATTGGTCTCTTTGTACCTTGAAAATTCCTCTACCGCGCGCCTGGACATAAGCCGGAAATCCGCATGATTATATACGGTTTTTACCCCCATCAGCCCCATCAGTTTATAGAAAGCCTGTGCCGTGGTACGCTTGAAAAAGGTATCTGTCTTCCTTTCCTTCCGCACGCCGTATACAATGTCATTCCCCGTATGAAACTTATCAATCATTTCCTCAATGACGTCCACATCATCCTGAAGGTCCGCATCAATGGAAATGGTCACATCACTTCTCTCCATGGCGGTGAGCAATCCGGCTGTCAGGGCAAACTGATGCCCCACATTGCCCGCAAGCTTCACGCCGCTCACCTGCCCGGGATAAGCCCTGTGCTCCTCCTCAATCAGCTCCCAGGTGCGATCCTTACTGCCGTCATTGACAAAAAGAAGAAAGCTGTCGGCAGCTATCTTCCCCTTCTGAACCAGATCCTCCAGAACACTGCGCAGAGCCTGGGAGGCAAGCTTCAATACTTCCTCTTCATTATAACAGGGAACCACGATTGCCAGTCTGTCCATAACACAGTCCTTTCTGCGCCTTATTCCTCATCCCAGTTGTGATAGACCGCCTGTACATCATCATCGTCATCCAGCAGATCCAGCGTCCTCTGAAGATTTTTAACCGCGGTCTCATCGGTCAGTTCCACATAGTTCTGCGGAATCATGGTAACTTCCGCGCTCATCATGGGGATTCCAGCATCCTCCAGGGCTTTGCGGACTTCCTCAAAGCTGTCGGGATCCGTCAATATCTCATAGCTGTCCTCTTCCTCGTTAAAATCTTCCGCACCTGCATCCAGCGCCGTCATCATCAGGTCATCTGCTTCTATCTCGCATTCTTCTCTGTCTATGATAATCTGGCCTTTTTTGTCGAACATAAAGGAGACACAGCCCGGGGTTCCAATGTTGCCCTGTCCCTTGGTAAAGGCGCTTCTCACATTGGCTGCCGTACGGTTCTTATTGTCAGTAAGCGCATCCACAATAATCGCGATTCCGCTGGGGCCATATCCCTCATAGGTCACATACTCATAATTCACATTGCCCACATCCCCGGCAGCTTTCTTGATGCCTCTCTCAATGGTGTCATTGGGCATGTTATTGGCTTTTGCCTTGGCTACAACAGTTGCCAGCTTAAAATTATTATTGGGATCCGGGCCGCCTTCCTTCACCGCCACGGCTATTTCTCTTCCTATAATAGTGAAAATTTTGCCCTTTGCCGCATCGTTTTTTTCCTTTTTATGCTTAATATTGGCAAATTTAGAATGTCCTGACATACATTTTCTCCTTTTTTCTCTGTTTATTTTCTGTCTATCATATCACTTTTTATCTTCACATTCAAGTGTGATTTCCGTTTCGGGCAGCTTCGTAACCAGCACACTTTGAATCATTTTATTCTCCACTGCCAGTATTTTGAAATTATAACCGCAGTAATCCACGTCAAACTGTTCATCCGGCTCCGGTATCCTGTCCAGCCTGGAAATCAGAAACCCGTTCAGCGTCTCGAATGTCTCATCCTCAAAAGAGATTCCGAAACGCTCTTCCAGCTCCTCCAGGGGCGTCATGCCTTCCATGACATATTCATCATTCCCCTTCTCCTCAATATGCTCGCTGATTTCATCATACTCGTCCAGGATATTGCCCACGATTTCCTCCAGAATATCCTCCATGGCAACCAGGCCGTCCGTCTGTCCGTATTCGTCCACCACCACGACCATCTGCTGCTTCCCGGCCTGCATCTCCCGGAAAAGCTCGTCAATATTCCTGGTGCGGGGAATAAATACAGGCTCCCGCATCAGCCCTTCCAGATTTTTGAGAGGCGTACCGTAATTACCTGCATCTGCATGATAGCGCAGGGCATCCTTCAGATGCAGGATACCAATAATATGATCAATATTTTCTTCATAGACAGGATATCGGCTGTTATTCCCCTCCATCATAAAGGTAATGGCATCCTTTAAAGTCATATCCGCGTCAATAGCCACTATGCTCTTCCGGTTGGTCATGATATCCTGAGCTTCCTTGTCCCCGAATTCGAATATATTGGAAATCATCTCCGCCTCGCTGGCCTGGATAACGCCCTGCTCATGGCCTTCGTTTACCATATTGATGATCTCTTCTTCCGTCACATCCGTCTCGCCGGCATTCCCATATATGCCGAATATTCTCAGGATTCCCTTTGTGGTAATCCTGACCAGCCCTGTAAAGGGCATCAGTACCTTCATCAGAAAATATACGGGAGTAATACAGAGATACGCCCATTTCTCAGGCGCCCTGGCTGCAACCGTCTTCGGAAGCAGGACTCCTATCGTAAGCGTTATGTATAAAAGAAGCAGCGTGGAAAGTACCGCCGCCAGCACCGCTGTCAGTTCCCCCGGAATCACCGCCAGCTTCAGCTGATGCTCCGCTACAGACTGTAACCCTCTGGCCAGGTTACGCAGCAGCAGTCCCAGATGCACAGCCCCGATCACAATATTGATCAGAGTAGTGATCAGCTGCACGGTATCTTCATATTCTGCAGGATTGCTGATGATCTTTTTCAGCCTGATGGATTTCCTGTCCTTCTCTTCCTCAGCCCTCCTTTCCACCTCTTTCTCATTCAGTGCGGCAATGGCAGCTCCGAAACCGTAGAAAAACATGTCGATCAAAAGCAATGCTGCAAAGCAGATAATACTGGCAGTAGGCCCACCGTCGTCCATCTTGATTCGTTCCTCCAAATTCCTTTCTTATTTGTATTTTTCACGAAATACTCCTGAAATACTCCATAAATATACCATTTCCCATCCCGTTCGTCAAGAAGGGGCTGCAGGATACATTTTGTTACTGTCCACCTGTCTGTGAACAGCAGTACATTTTATGTATCCAGCTCCAGGCTGACCATCAATGCTCTGTTCACCCTCCGCATGATATCGCCGTCCAGGTGGCATACCTTGTCTTTCAGGCGCTTTTTGTCAATGGTCCGAAGCTGCTCCAGCAGAACTACGGAGTCCTTATCCATGTCATACATCGTGGCATTTAATTCGATATGCGTAGGCAGTTTCGCCTTGTTCATCTTGGAAGTAATCGCGGCACAGATCACCGTGGGACTGTGCTTGTTGCCAACATCATTCTGAATGATCAATACAGGCCTGATGCCGCCCTGTTCCGATCCGACCACCGGTCTGAGATCCGCATAATATACATCTCCTCTTCTCATTTTGCCTCCAAATCCATTCCACAAATATGTTATTTGTAGGATAGTTTTACCAGTTTTGAGAGAGTTATTCATTTGAGTCCCCGGTTTTTCCGCCGGAAAAGAGGGACAGGCCTGAACATCTCAAAAGGCTCCTGATGTATTATATGAATGAATTTCAGAAATGTGCCCTGTTTCCGTTGTCCGCAAATGCGTTTTCATGAATCTATTCGATGTGCATGAAGGAACCGCCCGCTGCCTCGGCGATATCCCATGCCATACAGGCGTATGCTCCCTTTTCTCCCGATACCCTGTCCCCGGCCAGCCCATGGATGTATACCCCCACGGCAGCCGCCTCAAAGGCTTCCATTCCCTGGGCCAGCAGCGCTGCAATTATGCCCGCCAGCACATCCCCGCTTCCCGCGGTTGCCATGCCGCAGTTTCCGCTCAGATTCATGCATACGGCATGATTCTCCCCGCAGATAAAGGTTCTGGCATCCTTTGCCGCAACCACCCCATGAAAAGACTGCGCCAGTGCTCTGCCAATCCCCGGCAGATCATTGCTGCACTCAGCCACTGTCCTCCCGATCAGCCTCGCCAGTTCTCCCACATGAGGAGTCAGTACAAGCGCCCTGCCCGCCGCTGCCTGTTCTGCCAGAAGCGATCTCAGGGGCGCATTCCCTGAAAGCAGGTTCAGCGCGTCCGCATCCACCAGCAAAGGTTTCCCGCTTTGCCGGATCACCTGTTCCAGAACGCCTGCGGCTGCCTCGCTTTTCCCCAGGCCAGGACCCACGGCAATGACATCCGCCCATTCCATATCCTCTGACAGGAATTCCCATGTGCCGAACAGCGCTTCCGGCACTGCCTGCTGCACAATCGTCCTGTTTTCCGCAGCGGTAACTACCTTTACCATACCGGCTCCAGACCGGTAAGCCGCCCTTGCCGCCAGTACCGCCGCACCGGCCATGTTCACGCTTCCCGCCGCCAGCAGTACTTTCCCGAAGGTTCCCTTGTTACCGCCGCTGTCCCGCTTTGGCATCAGTGCCCGGGGTTCCTCGTCGTATGCATAAATATCAGGCATATCTCCCAGAAAACATCTCTCCGTAATACCGATGTCAGCCGTCACAATCTCCCCTGCATATCCGTATCCCGGATAAAGCATCAGGCCCTTTTTGCAGAATCCGAAGGTAACCGTCCTGTCTGCCTTTACCGCACATCCCCAGACCTTCCCCGTGTCGGAGTCAATCCCGCTGGGCAGATCCAGAGCAAGCTTCCAGCCCTCCAGGCCGTTAAAAATCCTTACGGCCTCCCCATACTCTCCCGATACCTCCCGGGAAAGGCCCACACCGAAAAGAGCGTCTACCAGAATCGTATACCGGGGCATTGTGGGACGCTCCGAAAATTCCACCGGATAATTTTCCAGAATCGCCCGCTGCTGCTTCCACTGTCCGGATGCTTTCTCATGATTTCCCGTACACCAGACTTCCACCAGGTATCCCTTTTCGGATAAAAGCCTGGCAGCAGCCAGCCCGTCCCCGCCATTGTTGCCCATGCCCGCCATGATAAGGGCGGATTTTCTGCCTTCCAGTCCGGCACAATGCGCTTCCACAGCTTCCACAGCAGCCAACGCGGCCCGCTCCATAAGGACGCAGGCCGGAATTCCAATCTTTTCTATTGTATTTTTATCATAGCGTCTCATCTCGGACGCGGACACCAGATATTTCATGTGGGATGCTGTTCCTCCGGATTATACTGCAGGTCAAATATATCGATCACTTCCGCCCCGAATACATCGTGCATATAAGAATAAATAGCATGGTTTCGCTGTTCCATTTCCTGCTTTCTGATCAGCTTTTTTTTCAGTTCCACACGTATCTCCGAAACCCACCGGGCGATTTCCTGAATTTCCTCCGTATTTTCCTTCATGGTATCATAGCAGCAGTCCATGGTAGCCAGCATCAGCCGGAAATTGGCCTGGTCAATCTGCTTGGGCAGGTCGAGAAGCTCGTCCTGGCGGCTCTCCAGCAGCTCGTTGCACTCCTCCACTTTCGTCCTGTTCTGATCAATCTTCCGGGAATTTTCCGACTCTTCCTCCTGGCCGGCCTCATCCATCAGAGCCACGATCTCACTCATCAGGCCTTTTTTTAACCTCTTAATCTCCTTGATCTCGTTGTTCAGCCTGCCCTGCTGTTTCAACAGGGTATTCAGCTGCTGCTCCAGTTCGGAAACCTCCTGCCTTTTCTCCTGTGTGAAAAGCTGGTACCACTTGTTGTCCAGCGTAAGAATCGGGATCTTTTTCCCCTCAAGGGCTTCAGAAAATGCTTGCTGCTGATTTCCTTCGTTCCTGTTCATCCTGTATACACCTCCCGTCAAATCAGCACCTGGTTTAGGAATTGTCGGAAAATAACTGATACAACTTCTTTAGGGGAAAGCCCGGAAATATAAGGAAAACGGCTCTAAACCCGTATCAGTTATTTGTAGACACTTCCTTACAATCCTGCAGGGAATGGGTTTTTAAGTTCCTCCATCCTCAAATTCCTCCGGCTTCTGTCCCCTGCGTATATTGTAAGATAATTTCATCAGACTGTCCGAGAGATGGACATTCTCCACCTGGATCCCCTCCGGGACATTCAAATCCACATGGGCAAAATTCCAGATAGCGCGAATTCCGTTCTGTACCAGCTTCTCCGCAACGGGAACGGCTCCGGTCTTCGGTATCGTCAAAACCGCGATATCGATATTGTTTTCCCTGACGAAGCGCTCCATCTCTTCCATTGGCATCACGCTGACATCCCGGACCTTCATCCCCACCAGTTCGGGATTACAGTCAAATATGCCGCGGAATATAAAGCCCCGCCTCTCAAAATTCAGATAATTCCCAAGTGCGCGGCCCAAATTGCCGGCACCTACTATGATAAAATTATGTTGTCTGTCCAAACCGAGAATCTTGCCGATTTCATTGTACAGATACTCAACATTATAACCGTATCCCTGCTGCCCGAAGCCGCCGAAATTATTAAAATCCTGCCGGATCTGTGACGCTGTTACCTTCATCAGCCCGCTTAAATCCTGAGAAGATATCCTTTCCACCCCCTGATCCTTCAGCTCGCCCAGATATCGGAAGTACCTGGGAAGACGCCCGATGACGGCCTGTGATATTTCCTTCTCTTCCAAAGTCTCTACCTCCATTTAGGAATTGTCGGAAAATAA
>DKVC01000298.1 GCA_002490995.1 Lachnospiraceae bacterium UBA7188 | reverse complement strand
GAAGATATGGGGCAGCTCCTGTTCAATGGAAGTGATACATCTGGGATTGTGGCAGTGGATGACATTTCTGATCTGACCGGGCAGTGTCAGTTCCTTTTTTTCTACGATTTCGCCGTTTTTGATCACATTGACTGTGATGTTGTGGTCAATATAGGCGAGCACATCCAGATCCAGCATGTCGATATCACATTCTACCTTCAGAATATCTTTTTTTGCCATTTTGTTGCTTCTTGCATTCTTGATGATTGCTACGGTGCAGTCCAGCTTGTCCAGCTGCAGATGGTCATAGATATCCAGGCTTTTGCCGGCTTTGATATGGTCCAGTACGAAGCCTTCCTCGATTTTTCCTACATTCAGCATGTTTTTTCATTCCTTTCGGTTATGTGTCTGTTTTTCTGATTGTGAGCGCGTTTGTTTAGTCAATGGAATTTGAATTTTCATTTTTGAAAGCACACAGGTTATTATTTCTGGTCTGTATAAGCCGGAAACAGAGTGTCACAATCCAGTGCATAAAAATATGGCTAAGCGTTTTCGGGAGCGCAGACCGGTCAGGGAACCTGGATTTCCAGCAAAGTCAATATCAGTGCCATGCGCACATATACGCCATACTGCGCCTGTCTGAAATACACGGCTCTGGGGTCGTCGTCCACTTCCACGGAGATTTCATTGACCCTGGGCAGGGGATGGAGTACCAGCATGTCCTCTTTGGCAAGGCTCATTCTGTCCGCATTCAGGATATAAAAATCCTTTAACCTGATGTAATCCTCTTCATTGAAAAAACGCTCCTTCTGCACTCTGGTCATATACAGCAGGTCCAGTTCCGGCATCACATTTTCCAGACGGATGACTTCATTGTAGGGAATGTCTTTTTCCTTCAGCATTTCCGTGACATAGTCCGGAACCCGCAGTTCCTCGGGAGAGATAAAAATAAAACGGATATTTTCATAGCGAACCAGGGCATTGATCAGCGAGTGCACGGTGCGCCCGAATTTCAGGTCGCCGCACAGCCCGATGGTAAAGCCGCCCAGCCTTCCTTTCAGACTGCGGATGGTAAGCAGGTCGGTCAGTGTCTGGGTGGGGTGGTGATGCCCGCCGTCTCCGGCGTTGATGACCGGGATGCCGGATTTCCCCGCTGCAACCATGGGGGCGCCTTCCTTGGGATGACGCATGGCGCAGATGTCTGCGTAGCAGGAGACGATGCGGATGGTATCGGAAACGCTCTCGCCCTTGGTGGCGGAAGACGAAGCGGCATCCGCAAAGCCTATGACCTTTCCTCCCAGACGTATCATTGCGGATTCGAAACTTAACCGCGTACGGGTGCTGGGTTCGTAGAAGCAGGTAGCAAGTATCTTCCCGTCGCAGGCATGTGCGTATTTACCAGGATTACGTTCAATCTCGTTCGCCATGTCGAAGAGCCTGTCAAGCTCTTCCGTGGTAAAATCAAGGGGGCTCATTAAATGTCTCATAGAATTTTTCCTCATTTCTGTGCGGTTTATAATATATACTCACGGTCACAAACATTTGCCAGTCTAATTCTGGCGGTCTTGAGTATACCAAAAAGAAGTCGAAGAGAAAAAACTCTTCGACTCCTGATTTATGATTGATAGGATAATAAATCTTCTACCGCCTTGCGTCTGGGAGCGGCAGGTGTCTCATCGGGATATCCAATGGGAATTAAAGCCACCAGCTCTCTGTCCTCAGGGAGCTCCAGCAGCTTTGTTGCTTCTTCTTCGTCAAACAGTCCCATGATCACGGTGCCGAGTCCCTGCTCATAAGCGGCCAGGCAGAAAGCTTCACCGGCTGCACCGGCATCGTACATCTGCCATCTGTCGCCCTTGGGAGTGGAAAAAGAGCCGTCGCGCTCATAACCGCTGCGCCCTTTGATCATGGTAACGGCGACTACCATGGGAGCATTCTCCATAATCTTTCCGTTGCCGGGGAAAATGGAAGTACATTTTGCCAGAGCGGCTTTCTTCCCGCCTTCTACGGCAATATAGCGGACAATCTGGGTATGTTTCCAGCTGGGGGCATAGGAAGCGGTCTCGACAATCCGGGCAAGCAGCTCATGGGAAACGGGCTGGTCAGTGAATTTCCGGATACTTCTGCGTCCTTTGATACACTCATTTGCAGTCATCTGTGGAACCTCCTTAAATTTTTTCCTGAAAATTTCCTGTTACCATGATACCACGTTACGGGAGGAGTTTCAATGAAATATTTGAAAGAATTCAGAAATTCAAAAAGATTTGTCCAAAGATTTGTCCGAAAAGTTTTGTGCAAAGATTTGCATATTCCGTCCGATTAGATTATAATGAGACTGAAAAAAGACTTGGAAAGGACAGGTGCAGAAGATGGAATACGTGGAGAGAAAAAGAGGGCTGTTTTTCGGGCTCCCCTTTACATTTACGAAATATACGGTGAAAGAGGATATGATTACCGTGGATGAGGGACTGCTGAAGACAGTAGAAAACGACTGTTTCATGTACAAGGTGCAGGATGTGACTCACAGCGCAGGTCTGGCAGAAAAAATTTTCGGGCTGGGTACCGTGACCTGCTATACCGGGGACACCACCCATCCCCAGCTGGTGCTGCAGCACATCAGGCATTCCAAAGAGGTGAAAGAATTCATTCTGAAGCAGTCCGAGGAGGCCAGGCTGAAGAGGCGCACGGTGAACATGCTGGATATCGGCTCTGGAGATGTGGGCGACATGGAGGATGCTGACGACTGAAAATCTGTGGAAGCCGGAAGAGGCAGCATGCAGGAGCCGGGGGAATAAGGCAGCAGGAAAGCGTATGTGACTTTGCAGTCAGCTGCCAGCGTCGGTTGACAGCAGATGTTCAAACAGTAATCCTGCGAAAAACCAACATGGAGCATAGTCCAGCCTGACGATTCGGCTGATGTTCCAGCGGCTCCGTCTGTAATCCCAGGGGCAGAATCTGTGTTTTGCCAGAAAGGTGCCGGAGAGATATTCTGCGGAGAAAATCAGGCCCATATAGGTCAGTCCCCGTCTCCAGGGGGATTTCCCGGCGAGGAGACGGCTGAGGGGAGCCAGGACGGCGGCGCTGCCGTAAATAGGGAACATCCAGAGGGAGGTATTTCCTCTCAAGGTCATGTCCCGGCGGCGCAGCGAGTCCATGGAGGTGAAGAGGATTTCCATACACCACCCGGCAAGCCCGCATTTGAGGAAGTTTTTTGAAAATGTACGCAAAGGGTATTTCATAGTGGGAGCTCCTTTTGGATCAGTAATATATCTTTGATTACAGGGTTCGCGAAGCGGTTCCTGTAATCTATTTTTGATAACAGGGTTCGCGAAGCGGTTCCTGTTATCTGTAGACACTTCCTTAGTATGCATAACGGCAGGGGGAATTATACCGGCTTTTTTCAGGCAGGCTGCATCGGTTACGTTTCGGCAGGCAGAGAGACTTTTGACTTCTGACAGATGACAAAAAAGGAGGCGGACGGAAGCCATGAATTACAGAGAAGCAGTTGGATATGTGGAGCAGGTATCGCGATACGGCATTTCGCCCGGACTTGACAGCATTCGTGAGCTCTGCAGGAGAATTGGTGAGCCTCAGAAGGGGCTGAAATATGTACATGCAGCCGGCACCAATGGGAAGGGATCGGTATGCGCGTTTGTGGCTTCCGTGCTGAGATGCGCCGGGTACCGTGTGGGAAGGTACCTCTCCCCCGCACTCTTTGACTACAGAGAAGAAATACAGGTGAATGGCCGGTATATCACGCAGAAAGCTGTCTGTCAGGGGATGGAGCTGCTGAAAGGGGTATGTGACGGGATGAGGGAGGAAGGCCTGCCGCATCCCACTGCTTTTGAGATTAAGACGGCGCTGGCATTCTGGTATTTTCGGGAGAAGAAATGTGATATCGTGGTACTGGAGACGGGGATGGGAGGCCTGATGGATGCAACCAATGTGGTGGAAGACACCTGTGTGTCAGTCATCACATCCATCAGCAGGGACCATATGAAATTTCTCGGAGATACACTGACGGAAATTGCCGCTCAGAAGGCAGGGATATTGAAAGCAGGCTGTCAGGCAGTAACCGCAGTCCAGAAGCCGGAGGTCATGGCTGTCATCAGAGAGAAAGCCGCCGCCCTGGACTGTCCTCTGACTGTGGGGGATGAGAGGCAGGCTTCTCATGTGCATTACGGGCTGGAGAGACAAAGGTTTGATTACGGAACCTGGAAGGGCATGGAAATCACTCTGGGAGGGCAGTACCAGATCGGCAATGCCGTTGTGGCCCTGGAGGTGCTGAAGAGCCTGTCAGGCCAGGGATTTCCGGTTCCGGAGGCACAGCTGCGAAAGGGAATGAGAGAAGCGGGATGGCCGGGCAGATTTACCGTGGTGAGCAGGAAGCCTTATTTTATTGTAGACGGAGCCCACGACGAGGATGCGGCCAGGCGTCTTGCAGAATCGGTGAGATTCTATTTTCCGGAGAAAAGAGTACTCTATATCATGGGGATGCTCAGGGACAAGGAATATGAGAAAGTGATTGCCCTGACCCATGCCCTTGCGGATCAGATCATAACCGTGACACCGCCCGGCAATCCCAGGGCGCTTCCTGCTTACGAGCTGGCTCGTGCAGCTGCGAAGGTCCATGGGAAGGTGACAGCGGCGGACTCCCTGGAGGAAGCGGTGGAGATGTGCCGGCTGCTGGCGGGAAAAGAGGATGTGATTCTCGCCTTTGGTTCCCTGTCCTTTCTCGGGAGGCTGATGGAAATCACGGGATATGCTTCGAAGGAAGGGCACGGAAAAGAGCTGTATCGGGCAGCGCCTGTGGGCGGAACCGGGAAGGACGTTAAAAATTCGGCAGCTCATTCTGGCAGGGGCGGGAAGGGCTGCGAAAACCTGCGGGGAAAGGAAGCTGGCAGAAAATGATAGATCAGGAGAAAATAAAGGAGGCAGTGAAGCTGCTTCTGGAGGGAATCGGCGAGGAGCCTGAGCGGGAAGGGCTTAAAGATACGCCGGATCGCGTGGCCAGGATGTATGGGGAGATCTTTGCCGGCATGGAGGCAGATGTGTCAGTGCCGCTGGCAAAGGTATTTTCAGTGGAAAGCAGCGAGATGGTTCTGGAAAGGGACATTCCCTTTTATTCCATGTGCGAGCATCATCTGATGCCTTTTTACGGGAAAGCGCATATTGCGTACATACCGGAGGGGAAGGTGGTGGGCTTAAGCAAGCTGGCCAGGACAGTGGAGATTTATGCTGCCAGGCTGCAGATCCAGGAGCGGATGACAGGCCAGATCGCGGATGCGCTGATGAAGCATCTGGCGCCCGGAGGCGTGATGGTGGTACTGGAGGCGGAGCATATGTGTATGACCATGCGCGGGGTGAAGAAGCCCGGCAGCAGGACGGTCAGTATTGCGGTGAGAGGCGCTTTTGAGGAGAATCCCATGCTGCAGGAGCACTTTTTCCGGATGCTGAGGCTGTGAGCGCTTTTATCTGCCGTGCAGTATGAGTGGCTGGTGCTGCGCTCATCAGGCGCTTTCTGCGTCTGCATTCGCATACGCGTTTTGCTCATTTGGAAGTGGGTTGCGAATCCAATGGCCCGTCTGCATTGCAATAGCCTGCATGCAGACAAGCCATTGGATTGTAACCGCACAGGTGGAAAACATTGGATTGCAACCGCACAGGTGGAAAAGCTCTGGCTCCGGCTCGTCCGGGTCAGGGAGAGACTGGGAGGAAGTGAAAAAGGTATGAGGATAGGAAACAGGGAATTTCAGACAAAGGGGCATACATACGTGATGGGTATCCTGAATGTGACCCCGGACTCCTTCTCGGATGGAGGAAAGTGGAACGAAAGGGACAAAGCGCTTCGGCATGTGGAGGACATGCTTAAGGAGGGAGCCGATATTATCGACGTGGGAGGTGAGTCTACCAGACCCGGCTATACACCGCTGCCGGAAGAGGAGGAGACTGCCAGAGTACTTCCTGTGATAGAAGCAGTAAAAGCGGCTTTTGACGTACCTGTTTCCCTGGACACCTGTAAGGCAAAGGTGGCAGCCGCGGGAATTATGGCAGGAGCAGATTTGATCAATGATATATGGGGACTGAAATATGACAGGGATATGGCTGAGGTTATCGCAGAAAACGGGGTACCATGCTGTTTCATGCACAACAGGAAAAATACGGATTATCATTCTCTTGTAAATGACGTGACGGCAGAACTGAAGGAGAGCCTGGTGCTGGCGGCGAAAGCAGGGATTGCGGAGAACAAGATCATTCTGGATCCCGGCATCGGATTCGGGAAAAAATATGAGCAGAATCTGGAAATCCTTCACCACCTGGAGGAACTTGAGAGGCTGGGATATCCGCTGCTTCTGGGCTGCAGCAGAAAATCCGTAATCGGCCTGACGCTTGACCTGCCTGTGGATCAGCGTCTGGAAGGAACCCTTGTCACGACCGTTTTCGGCGTTATGAAAGGATGTATGTTCGTCAGGGTTCATGATGTGAAAGAGAATGTAAGGGCGGTAAAGATGGCTGAGGCGATTCTGAATGCGTGATTTGCAGAAGACAGCCGGGAGGATTGCGGCAGTTATTTTTAGGCAATTCCTAAGAGCTGAGGCAGGTGAGAGGGACTGGATGAAAGTGAAAAGCGATGGACAGGTTTATTGAGGAGGGGGAGCTGCAATGTATTCCGAATGGGCAAAAGATGAGATTCATATTGACAGGCTGGAAGTATTCGCACATCATGGGGTTTATCCCGAGGAGACGAGAGAAGGACAGATTTTTTACGTAAATGCGGTTCTGCATACAGACATGAGCAGGGCGGGCTGCAGTGACGAACTGGAGCACACCGTGGACTATGGAGCGGTATGCCGCTTTATTACAAACTGGATGCAGGAGAACACATGTAAGCTGCTGGAGGCTGTGGCGGGAAGACTGTCAGAGGCATTGCTGCTGAAATACAGCATGATTTCAGCGGTCAGCCTGGAAATCGTAAAGCCGTATGCGCCGGTCCGCCTGCCCTTTGAGGGGATTTCCGTCAGGGTATACAGATGCTGGCACAGAGCATATATTGGGCTGGGCTCCAACCTGGGAGACAGGGAAGGCTATCTGTCAGGCGCTGTCCGGGCTCTGGGCGCTCATCCGCTGACAGAACTGAAGAAAGTTTCGAAGCTGCTGGTCACAAAGCCATACGGAGGGGTGGAACAGGATGATTTTCTGAACGGTGTGGCGGAGATTGAGACTTTGATGAATCCGCAGCAGCTTCTTGAGGCACTGCATGAAATAGAGAATGAGGCGGGAAGGAAGCGTACTCTGCACTGGGGACCCAGGACGCTGGATCTGGACATCCTTTTTTATGATAAGACGGTAATGGAGACTGAGAATCTGGTGATTCCGCATCCTGATCTGGAGAACAGGCGCTTTGTCCTGGAACCCATGGCGGAGATTGCGCCTGCTTTCCGGCACCCGGTCACCGGTAAATCCATGGCGGCGCTTTTGCGGGAGCTGGAGGATACGGAGTAGAACTTCATGAGGTCGTTCATTGGCATGCTGTACAAAAACAGGCATGTTTTCAGAGAGGACGGAGAAGGCAGAGAAAGCAGAGAAAGCAGAGAAGAGCGCAGCATGGCGGGGCATTACAGGGGAAGTCAGTCAGTCAGGCGGGATACCAGATATCTGTCCAGAAAGCCGGCACATAGTCCGGTAAAAAGCCCTGTGATAACGCCGCTGAGCACCAGGAAGGGCAGATAGGCCAACACGCCGCCGGTTGCGGTGATTGCCCAGGCAGTCAGAAGCTGTCCCATGTTGTGGGTCAGTCCGCCCATGGCTCCGGTGAGGAAAATCCACCTTTTCCGCAGCAGCTTCATGACGAGCCACATAACCAGAAGGCTGGCAAGCCCGCCGGCAAGACTGTAGAGCAGGGACAGGGCCTGGCCGAACAGCAGCGCGGACAGCAGGATCCGGCAGCAAAGCACTGTCAGCGCATCTCTGGCCCGGAAGCGGCGCAGCAGCACCAGAGTCACGATATTGGCAAGTCCCAGCTTGATTCCCGGGATGGGAACAAGGGGCGGAATGGCGCTTTCAATGGCGTAGACAGCCAGGGATATGGTGGTGAAAAGGGATAAAAGGGTCAGTTTCTTCAGGGACATGGTGGGCTCCTTTGAAGTTTCATGCTTACGGTCAGTGAAATCGTTTTCCTTAGGAATTGTCGGAAAATAACTGATACAACTTCTTTAGGGGAAAG
>DKVC01000302.1 GCA_002490995.1 Lachnospiraceae bacterium UBA7188 | reverse complement strand
AGGGTCGAAAAGGAGCTGGGCGAAGCCACGAAAAAGCTTCGGCGGGAATCCGTCACAAATGCCATAAGAGGTTTCCGTGACCTGGGAGCCGATGATAGGAAAATCCAGGAACTATTGATGAATAACTATGGCATGAAGCCGGAGGAAATTATGGCGTATTTATAAGCAGAACACTGAGAAGGAGCGATATTACAGAGTCAGGTTAGATGCATACAAACCGGATAAATGGCATGTATTCGAAAAATTATTTATCTGTAGAAAAGAATCCCCCGGAAGGAGACGAATACTTCCGGGGGATTCTTATGCAATCACACCATGTCCTTTCTTCTCATACGCAAGAGGATTGCCGAAGTCTATTTTAACTACCCTGCCGTTTACATCATACTCATATTTCGTTCTGCCAATTTCCTTGCCATCCGCGTCATAAGGAAGGGCGTGTTTCAAATGTGCCTGATTCAGTTGACACTTTCCGTTTATAAGACATTTCAAATACACAGCATTTATCCGGGCTTCAAGCCCTTCTGGAATAAACATCTGTCAACTTGGTTTGGAGACACTTCCTAAATGGTCGCCTTGACCAGATTACCATTTGTCGCTCACAGGTATAAAAAGCCTGCCAGTTTCTCCCGATTTACCAAAAACGGCACCCTTCGCTCCCTATCCCCACTCCCCGCATGCCCCTGATGCCCTTACAAATTACACTGCTTTCTCCATGTTCCCCGGAAATACCGCCCCCCAAAACAGCACACCCGGAAAACCCAGTCAACCACCATGGCCACCCACACGCCCACAGCCCCCATTCCCATATGAACGCCGAACACAAGGCTTAAGCCGATACGGAATGTGACCATGGAAAAAATCGCTGTCACCATGGTATATTTTACATCATTGCAGGCCCTGAGCATATTGGGCAGCACAAAAGATGCCGGCCAGAGCAGCATCGCCATGCCGTCATGAATCATCACAAGGATATAAGCCAGCCCTGTAGCCTCCTCCCCCAGTCCGTATAGTGCCAGAATAGGGTGCAGGAACAACAAAATCAGGCTGTTTATCACCGCGGTGGCAGCATAAGTAATCAGCAGGAGTTTTTTCGTATAATACCGCACCTGGGCCAGGTCACCCGCTCCCACGCATTGTCCGATTACGGTAATCATAGCAAGGTTCATGCCCTGTCCCACGATACATCCCATGCTGTCCAGGCTGTTGGCCACGCCGTTTGCGGCAATCTGCGCCGTTCCGAAGCCCGCGATGATACTCACCACAACCACACGGCCCAGCTGAAAAATACCGTTTTCGATGCCGCTGGGAATCCCTATGTACAGAATTTTCTTAACCACATTCCATTCAAACCGAAAGTGCTCCCTGCTCAGATGAATCAGATTGTCCGGATTTCTCAGCAATAGATACAGAACAAAGCCGGCTACTGCCCTGGAAACCAGCGACGGCACCGCTACTCCTGCCACCCCCATTTTCAGCCCAAATACACAGATTGCATTGCCTCCTATATTGATAATATTCATGAGAACAGACACCTTCAGAGTAATCTGTGAATTCCCCATGGAGCGGAACAACGCCGCACAGGCATTGTAAACAGCCAGAAAAGGAAAGGATACCGCGGAAATAATCAGATAGATAATGGCATTACGCATTACATCCGCCTCTATCTTTCCGAAAAACAGATTCAGAATCAGCCTGTGGCCCGCAATGACCAAAAGGGAAATGACAATCGTAATAATGGCATTGACCCAGAGAAGCTGTTTGGCAGAACGGCAGGCTTCCTCGCGTTTGGATGCCCCGATAAACTGGCTGGTGACTACCGCCCCTCCGGTAGCCAGGGCCGCCAGCATGCTGATGATGAAGTTATTGAACATGTCCACCAGGGAGACTCCGGAAACTGCCGCCTCACCCACGGATGAAATCATCATGGTGTCCGCCATTCCCACCGTGATAGCAAGCGCCTGCTCCATAATCAGCGGAATGATCAGCTTTTTTAAGTCCTGATTGGAAAATATTCTGACAGCAGTGTCTTTTTCTCCTGTTTTCATTTCTTCGTCTCCTGTACCTTTACGAACTGCCGTAAAACAACCGATATAACATCTCCTGTTTCATTCGTATAGCTTACACATCTGCCCTTTGGATATGTTCTCTGATAACCGCTTCGTGTTCCTTACAATAAGCATAACTGTTCCGCATAAAATCCTTGATGCTTTGGCTCTTATACATCGCATCCAAAGTATCTAAAATCAGTTTGCCATCTACCTTCATATCAAAGAAACAGGGGTATATGCACCCACCGTTCTCTCTTGGGAAATATGGGTTAATGGAACTAAGCCGTTCGTCCTTCATTACGGATTCGACCACCATTTCGCTCAAAATCCATTTGAGCGAGGGACGCTCGTATTCATCGTAACTGTCTCCAAACAATCTTTTCCATACATAGAACCAGACAAAATGTATGAGTTCATGTATGCCTCCGCCGATTGCGCCTCTTTCGCTGTTCAAATAAAATGTATCGTAACAGCGTTCTTTTAGAAAACGCGGCTCAACAGGATTCATACTTAAATTGCATCGTATGTCGTTAAACAAGTCAGCACAATCTACACAAAAAGCATCCGACAAAGCTGATGTAATCTGTGGTTTGCAAGCGTACCAATGGCGGGCATACAAATTTACCTTCTCATTGACAGTATCTTCTAACTCGGCATAAACAGCTCGCATTGTACGCTCAATATAGTTTTTCCTCTCCGTAAACGGCAAACTTGTGGCGTAGGCTTTATCAAGCTGTGGGTAGAAATGGTATAAAGGTTCAGACCAAAAGGCTGATTCACTTTCGGTCTGAAAATCCATAATTCGTTGAACCATATAGTCAACACCAGGGTTTACAAATGTAATTTCCATGACTTCTCCAGTTCTTCTGTTCAATAATCAAATTCATGTTCGCCAACCACAATCGTCTGCGTCAGCTTTTCGCCTTTGTATGGCCTGCGGATCTCAATCAAATTCAAAACCGTATAACCCCGCTTCCGCAGAAACTCAATCATTCGGTGATTATTGGGGTGAACATAGTTGTAAACGGTATCATCCCCATACGAAGCGGCGATTTCCTCCGCTTTACCATGCAGGGCAGCCGCGACACCATGACGGCGGTATTCGTCTTTAACAAAGATAGATTCCACCCACACAACCCCGCTGTCGACACGACAGACCACATAGCCTGCATATTCGCCATTCACAAGAGCAGCAAACACCGGAAACCCGGCAGAAAGATATTCTCTTATTTCCTCTCGCCCTGCCGCGATATTGGGTTTGGATACGATTCCTTTATAAGAACGTAACTCTACCCGAAACAGGGCAACCATTTCTGCAAGAGCATCGTTTACTTGTTTGATCTCCAATATTTCCATTAAAATCACGCTCCTTATGCGTGGACACAAAAATCCATAATGGTTGAAAACTCTGTATGACTGTAGCACATAATCTGTCGATCTATCTGTTCAGTATCATTCTTACTGCTTCCTTTAATGCATCACTGAAGTCAGCCAGATCCTCGAAGGTAATGACTTTCATTCTGATAAGATCTGCAATATCGAAGAATGCGCTTGATTTTCTCACCTCGATCATGACGCCAGGATGCTTTATGTCTCTCTTGATCCGCTTCTCCAGCTTCCAGAATCTGTCAGAAGGATTGCCTTTGTCCGAACTCAGCAGCGCTATATACTCCTTATTCAGGCGATCCATATAATTTTCCTGCCAATCGGCTATTTTTTCTCTATAAAGCTTCCAGTCACTTTTTGATATTTCCATTTTAACAGCCTCCGTTTTCTCCAATACAAACTGATCCCAACCGTCATCACAGCCGGTCTATAACACATTTTATAACATGTTGTCACATTTCTGACAGGATTCTTAATTATTCCAGCATAAATAATATGGCTGTCAATCATTTCAGGGCAGCCGGAATGTTTCGGGGCAAATTTCCTGCTGACAAAAATATCGCCACGGCTCAAGCACAGGCTGCACAGCTCCGTGACAACGCCTCCGTAAAATCCCTGCGCTTTCTTCCTTTTCTAATATTTTATCAGGTAATATATCACATAAATCCATCCCAAAATACCATGGAGTATAGCCCACCCCACTGAGGAATAGGCATGATAGGAGATGACTACGGCCAGGACTGCCCCGAAACTCACGCTCATATCCACCCCCTTATCCATTGAGATGACTTTCTTTTTCACTTCCTCGACCTCTGCTTTCATCTCCGCCAGGGCCACCATAGTTTCCTCCGCCTTTTCCTGATATTCCTCATCCGGAATCCTCTCCCCCGTAAGCAGTTCGTTTACACTGATTCCCAGAACCTCGCAGAGCAGCACCATGCATCCCGCTTCCGGCAGCCCTTTGCCGGTCTCCCACTTTGATATTGTTTTGTCACTGATTCCCAATACATCCGCCAGCTGGCGCTGGGTCATATTTTTTTCTTTACGGCACTGCGCAATGAAGCTTCCTGTTTTCACCTGATCCATATGTATTGCCTCCTTCCTGCCTCTACTATATTCCCTCTGCACCGTAGAATACAACCTACGAACCGTAGAATTCCCGTTCTCTGCCCATAGCAGAGACTATTTCCGGTTTATCCGAATCAGCTGCGCCTTCATATCCTGGAAGATTGCTGTCAGGCGCTGGTATACTTCTATGGAAGAAAGCACATACTTATAATTCATCCCATTCTCATCCGGCACTGTCATATCACCATATAGCCTGTCCGTTTCCGCTTTCAAAAGCTGTATGACGGCAGCCTCCTCTTCCGATATGGCGCCATCCGCCTGAAAGGAAGCTATCTGACAGGAATCCACCGTGCCGCCTCTATTGACAAGTCCTATGACACTCTCCGCTTCCCGCCAGCCTGCCATATCCACCCCGGAAGCCGTTTTTTCAGGCATTGATATCCCGGCAAGATTGATGTGCATCTCCATATGGGCTTTTAACTGCACGAGGTCATTTGTGATGGCTTCCAGACATGAAAGCTGCCCTTCAAAGGTCTCCGCCTCTTCAAAGTGTTCCAAATCGCTGGCCATATCATTCAAGGCAGCGTGATACCTCGTCAAAAATTCGTGCTCCCAGCCTTTTTCTTCCTGCGCTTTCTGTACATATAATAAGGCAATCCAACCGGCCAGGCATACAAAGGCAATGGCGGCGGCAATATAAAGCCTTATTTTCCCTTTTCCTGTCATATGGCAACTCCCCCCTCTTATCCGGTACTGTCAATCTACCTGTTCAGTATCATTTTTACTGCTTCCTTTAACCCATTTATAACGCATTGCAGCCTCCTCGCTTTACCCCGCAGCAACTTTTCAATGCTTTTATAACATGTTGTCCCATTTCTGGCAGGGTTCTTAATTTTTTCTCAGAAAGCTATGGCTTCAGATTCACGGCTTTCTTCCAACTTCCTTTCGGTTTTCAGCTGTTCCGAGCCTTTTTCCATTATAATATGCTTTTTCCCAAAATACAATCTCTCTATGAACAAATAAAACTATGTTATTTGCATATGTGGCCTCAGATTTTGTGCAAAGGGTACACGAAAATCCCTGGCAAAAGATGCAGTTTCAAAGTTTCAAAGTGCGTCTTTCACCTATAGCCATTGACAATATACTAACTATTGTATATACTGACCAGAAAGAAGGAGATGATTTTATGCAGCCCGGCTCTTTTTCGCTTTCTGATCTGCAGGCAGTCCTGAATTA
This sequence comes from Lachnospiraceae bacterium UBA7188, assembly GCA_002490995.1. Classification (GTDB taxonomy): domain Bacteria; phylum Bacillota; class Clostridia; order Lachnospirales; family Lachnospiraceae; genus Acetatifactor. Next base: position 21,450 of record DKVC01000302.1, on the reverse strand, counting down.
CATCGAAGAGAATCTTCTGGAAGAACTGACCCCGGCCGCCATCGCCGCTCATTTTTTTGTCAGCGTGTCAGTGCTTTCCCAGCTTTTTAAAATTGTCTGCGGAATGACGATTATGGAATATGTCCGCAACAGACGGCTCACGCTTGCGGCACAGGACTTATCCGCATCAGATGCTTCCATCCTGGACTTAGCCTTCAAATACGGCTACGATACTCCGGAGGCCTTCACAAAAGCCTTTTCCAGATTTCACGGCTTTCCGCCCAGTTTTGTCAGGCGCGGATTTCCGGTCTCAAAAGCTTTTTGGCCCCTGCATCTCAACGTCACCGTACAGGGCGGATGGAATTGCACAAACCTGACAAAATCCAGTCGTGCAGAACAGGATTCGTCTGCGGATTTCTGTTATAATCCCTTTATCAAGAATAAAGGAGGACGACAAATGCAGAGCAAAAGTGTCTGCCGGATCGATTTAAGCAAAATGCAGTTTCAGAAAGAATGGGATATCCTCTGCTCTCTGGCAGAAGAACTGCTTCAGAACCGGATTCCGTTCAAGGTAGACGGAAAAACCATGATATTTGCCCACGGCCTGGAATTTCCGCTGGAAAAAATCTGCCTGACTTTTAAATGGGGGGATAAACCGGTTGTCAAAGACTTTTTTCAAAATAGGCTCACGCTGCTCGCGCCCAAAAACTCTTGCCAACGTGAATCTATAACGAGTAAACGCTTCTGTGATGGGGATAGTCAGGCAGAAAAGGAATACGCTCACGAGTATGATTCGGAAACCCGGCATACGGCAGAAAACTTCAAATATTTCGATGCCATATACCGGGGAATGAAAATCAGATGTATGTTTTACGGAGACTGCCCGAACGCTGACACAGACGCATTTCTGTACCGGAATACCGATTCCGTGCAGGCAGGCAATCTTCTGATTCCTGTGCAGTCCCTGGAGTTTTATTATGAAAACGCGGAAGAAAACACACCCTACTATGACATGGTGGCAAAATATCTGGGAAAGCCAGAAAACTACCGCATCCGCAACAAACAGGCGTGGGAGTATTCTGCCTATGAGTTCTGGCTTCAAAACTGCGGACAGCCTTCCGAAAGGGCGAGAAAAAGCCTGGAGAATCCCCTGGGAATGTTAAAAAAATATGCGGCTTATTTTGACGGCTATGCAGGTGTACGAATCGCGAACATATGCGGTTCCTGCGGAAAAAAGGCGGTTCCCCTGGCTGTCCTGGGCGCGGAAGTCACCGTATTTGACATCTCGGAAGACAACAGAAAATATGCCCTGGAAGTTGCGGAAGCCGCAAAGGTGCCTCTCAATTATGAGGTCTGTGATGTTCTGGAACTGGACAGGGAAAAGTACGGCAGTTATTTCGATGTGGTATTTATGGAAGGAGGAATCCTGCATTATTTCCACGACATAAACGAATTCATGGAGATCCTGTATGCGCTGTTAAAAAACGGTGGGAAAATGATATGCAGTGATTTCCACCCCTTCTCCAAGATAGCGGATATCCTACAGTTTGGGCAGCCTTCCATGAGCTATTTTTCAACGGATGTGTACGAAGGAGAAATGGCCCATGCACATTTCTATTCCGATGCTGTCAGAGAGAAGATGCCCAAATGCCTCTACCGGAAATATACCGTCAGCGAGATCATCAACGCCGTCATAAACTGCGGATTCCGCCTGGAAAGATTCGATGAGCACCCTGCATGGACGAATGAGATGCTTCCGGGGGAATTCACTATAACAGCGACAAAACCAACAGCCACGTTATAGACAGGAAATGAAGCAAATGAGCCCCCCGCTTCTTTTCCTGTAGCCAAGTGGGCAAAACAGGTGGCGAACTATAAACCAGGAGGTAATTGCTATGGTTGGAAATATAATCGGGCTGGTATCCTGCCTGATGTGTGCCGTTCCGTTTTTTATTCTTTCCGCATTTGGAAAAGACAGCGATGAGCCAATCAATTTCTGGAGCGGGGATACAACGCTGAAGTCAAAGGTGAAAAACGTAAAAGCGTACAATCAAAAAATGGCTCTGCTTTATAAAAGATATGCCGCCGCCTTTCTCACCGCAGGAATCGGCTGCCTGATTCTGCCTGTGGCAGGAATCGTTATCATCTGTCTGAACTGTACGGCAGGCCTCTTTCTCATGTATAAAAGCTACCGGAAAATATTGCAGCAATATTCATGAGAATGCGTGAAAATTCAGTCTGAAATATAACTGCCTGAAAGGCCCTCACTCACTTCAATCCTCTCAGATACCGCTTCTGCTCCGCCGTCACCCGGTTGCTCTCGCAGGCTTTCTGTATGGCCTTATTATGCGTCCAGGCATCCAGGCGCTTCTTCTCCAGGAAAGGAAGCACCGCATCATACTGTTTCGCCAGGGCCGTGGCAAAATACCATGCCCGCATCATGTTGATATAGTACGCTTCCGAGCGGATTCCTGCCACCCATTCCGGATACTCCTGCCGGAATGCATCCTCCAGATAAAAACGCATCAGCATCCCCACCCCGAAACGGACGGTATAAACTTCCCCGGACGCAATCCACCTCTGTACAGGCTCCAGGAGTTCCCCCGTATGCCTGGCAAACACCTTGGGGGCCATCATATCACAGGTGGCCCAATTGTCGATATAGGGCAGAAAGCGCTCCGTCTGCTCCAGGCACTCCCCATAATCCCGAAACTGTTCCACGATAAAGGCATGAACATTGTTTTCGTCATAATATCTGTGGGGGAGACAATCCAGGAACTCCCCAATCTGCGGGTCTTTCGCCCATTTCTTCGCAAGCCTGCGCACCTGTGGGGTACGCACCCCGATTATATTCTCCGGATCCACCGTGGGAATCAGCCTGGCATGAAAATCCTTATATCCTGCATCCTGCAGTTCCCACAATTCCGCCCGTATCCTCTCCCCGATATTCCCTTCTGCCGCTCCCATTCCACTCCTCCTTTTCCGTATACACAATCCGTTTGTTCGTCCAAACTTTCTGTCTACAGTTATAATATATACTCATGCTCAAAAACATTTGCCAATGTAAATGTATAACGAGTATAAATATCTCTATTGTTTTTCCAGTCTCTCTATCACACAGCTATGCGATTTATTGGAATTATCTTTATCATAATTTATCCCTACAAGCAATATTTCGCCCACATATCCTTCAAGCGCCTGCGTATAATGCCTGTCTTTGATCTGCTGTATGGCAGCCTGAACACTCCTGTTGTATTTCAATTCCACAACAAGCGCCGGTTTCTTCACAGCCGGCAGGGGCAAAAATACGACATCTGCGTAGCCATGGCCTGCAGGCAGCTCCCTGATGAGCCTGTAGTCCTTCCTTGCGCTGTAGTACGCCAGTCCAATGGCACATGCAAGAGAATTCTCATCATTATATGTCAGAACAGAAGCTGCCTCCGTATGCGCCAAATCAAGCCCCCTGGCAACGCTGTCCCCATCGCCGCTTAACGTATCCTCAAGCAGCTTCTCCGACGCCTTCAGAATACGCATGATTTCCGGCCAGCCGCTTACGCTCATGGCATTTTCGAATTCTCCGATAATTTCCTTATTGGGAATAAACGCCTCTTCCTTCCCGGCATCATATCCGAGATACCCCAAATGAATCAACAGCGTAAGTACATCGTCCTTTGTCTTAAAGTTCCGCATATCATTCTGAAAGCTTCGCGTATTGACCCTGACATGTCCGCCGCCAAGCATCTGCACAATATCTGACCGAAGCCCGTCGAAATCCATATCCATATATACCTTCAGGGCTTCATAGGTTTCCGTGGAGGTCCAGTAATTTGAATACTCCCGACTTATCATTGCCTCCACCACAGACTTTGGATTGTATACATGCTGGTATCTTCTGAACATATATCCATCGTACCAACTGCCGGCTTCTGCAAAATTCATATCAAAGCGTTCACATAACGCTTTCACTTCCTCTTCCGTAAATCCGGTATACTCCTCCAGATTTTTCTGGTTCGTCATGGAGTATTCCCGAAACATATTCAACGCTGAGTGCAAACCGTATTTCTTTACCGGTAAAATTCCCGTCATGTAGGCAAGCGCCACATATTGCTGGTCTTTTAAAAGATTTCTCAGAAAATCCAGGTATTCTTTCTGCTGCATTTCCGACTCCTGCCGTTCCCGCATGACACAATCCCACTCGTCCACCAGAAAAATAAACTGCTTGTCTGTTTTAGCATAAATTTTCCGCAGTGCAGCGGCAAGCCCCATCTCCCGCCCCTGAAGAATCTCCCCATACTCCTCGTTCAGTTCTTCCAGGACTTCCTGTTCCAGATATTCCATCACCTTTCCCGAAGCCGCCTCAATCAGGAACTGCTGCATATTCAGGAAAATTACGTCATATCGGTTCAAATGTTCCTCATATGTCGGATTCCCTGCAATTTGACATCCTGCAAAAAGCTCTCTGGAATCACAGCTGCGGCTGTAATAGGCAGCAAGCATTTTCAGCGCCATGGATTTTCCGAAACGCCTTGGCCTGCTGACGCATAGGTACTTCTGCTCTGTATTGATATATTTATTCGTATCTGCAATCAATCCTGTCTTATCAACATAAATCTCAGAACGAACGGACTCCCAAAAACCCTTATTTCCCGGATTCAGATATATGCCCATACCCTGTTACCGCCTTTCCCTGTTTTTATACTTCCTCTATTTTTGTATTTTCCCTGTTCCACCTTAAAACAACACTTCTCCCTTCGGCTAAAACCATTCTAACATAAAAGAGAAATCAGTTCAATCGAGACTTAAAACAGACTAACATAAAGCTTGACACCAAACCTGATTAACGGTAACATAAAAGAAAGACAAAGGATGATTCTGGAAATCCTGCAAAAAATAAGGAGAAAAGTTTATGGAACGGTATTATCAGAAAGAAATTGAGACCGCGGACCGGGAGCAGATTCTTGCATGGCAGAACGAGCGCCTGGTCAAACAGGTGCACCATGTATGGGACAATGTGCCCTACTATCGTGCGAAAATGGAAGAGAAAGGCTTGACGCCCGAAGACATCCGGAGCGTAGAAGATCTGCACAAGCTGCCCTTCCTGACGAAGGATGACCTCCGCGAGGCTTATCCCTACGGCCTGTTGGCAAAGCCCCTGAAGGACTGTGTCCGTATCCAGTCCACATCGGGCACCACCGGCCGCAGAGTAGTTGCCTTTTATACCCAGCATGATGTTGACCTGTGGGAAGACTGCTGCGCGCGCGCCATTGTGGCAGCCGGCGGCACCAATGAGGATGTATGCCATGTCTGCTACGGTTACGGTCTCTTTACCGGCGGGCCGGGCCTCAACGGCGGCAGCCACAAAGTAGGCTGTCTCACCCTTCCCATGTCGTCAGGTAACACAGAGCGCCAGCTGCAGTTTATGGTGGATCTGGAAGCTACCATTCTCTGCTGTACGCCTTCCTACGCCGCCTATCTGGCCGAGAGCATCCATGAACGCGGGCTTCGGGACAAGATTAAACTGAAGGCAGGTATCTTCGGAGCCGAGGCCTGGAGCGAGGAAATGAGGCAGGATATCCAGGACAAGCTGGGCATCAAGGCATATGATATTTATGGGCTTACAGAAACCAGCGGCCCCGGTGTCGCATTCGAGTGCAGCGAACAGACCGGCATGCACATCAACGAGGATCACTTTATTGCGGAAATCATCAATCCTGACACAGGCGAAGTTCTTCCCGAGGGAAGCAAAGGCGAACTGGTATTCACTGCCATTACCAAAGAGGCATTTCCGCTTCTGCGCTATCGCACCAGAGATATCTGTATCCTCAGCAGAAAGAAATGCTCCTGCGGCCGCACACATGTAAAGATGAGCAAGCCCATGGGCAGAAGCGACGACATGCTCATCGTCAAGGGTGTCAACGTCTTCCCGTCCCAGATCGAGACAGTACTTCTGGAGCAGGGATATCCCGCGAATTATCAGATTGTGGTAGACCGCATCAACAATTCCGATACCCTGGAAGTAATGGTGGAGATGTCGCCCGAAAACTTCTCCGACAATCTGGGCTACATCACGAAGATGGAGAAAGAGCTTGTGGCTTCGCTCAAAGCCATGCTGGGAATCTACGCCAAGGTGCGCCTGGTGGCTCCCAAGTCCATCGCAAGAAGCGAGGGCAAGGCAGTACGTGTCATTGACAAACGTAAAATATAAACAGAAGGGGGACAAAAATATGACAATACCTCAGATTTCAGTATTTCTGGAAAACAAGGCGGGACAGCTTGCAGACATCACGGGCATTCTATCGGAAAACCATGTGAATATGCGCGCAATCAGCATTGCGGAGACATCGGATTACGGCATCCTGCGGCTTATCGTGGACGATGCCTCAAAGGCTTCCTCCATTCTTTTAGAGCAGGGGTTCATCCTGACAATGACGCCTGTTGTAGGGGTTGCGGTTTCGGACACCCCCGGGGGCTTAAGCAAAGTGCTCAGCATCATTTCCAGGGCGGAAATCGATGTGGAATATATGTACTCCGTATTCGGACAGAAAGACGGACAGGCCTGCATGATCTTCCGCGTGGCGGATACAGACAGATTGACGGAACTTCTTGACGAGAACGGCATTGGCACAATCACAGGAGAAACGCTGGGCATCCATTAAAGGCGTTAAATACAACTTCATTTCATCTGACCAAAAGCAGGGAAGCTGTCGGGAAATGGCATTTGTTCACAATATGTAGTTGTGATTTCTGACATATCACAATACATATCGTGGAAATTCGGTTATTTCCTGACAGTCCCCTTTGAAACACGCCCAAAATCAAAATACTCGTACATATTCAGGCTTCTCCTTTCTTCTGTATTGTCCTGAAAAGCCCTTTGTTTACCTTAATTCTATCATAAAGGCGGCACCAATTCAAGCAGGCAGTCTCTCTAAAACAAGAAACTGCCTGCCGTATATTATTATTTGAATTTTGGACAGTTATTTTCCGCCGCCGTCACTCATTCATCAGTCTCCACACTCTCCTGTGTCAAAAGCGGGGTTGAACGCATAGAAATTCCTGCTGTCCAGTCTATCCTGAACAATGCGCAGGGCTTCGCCGAACCTCTGGAAGTGGACGACTTCCCGCATGCGCAGGAACTTGATAGGCTCGCACACATCCGGTTCCTTGATGAGGCGCAGAATATTGTCATAGGTGGTGCGGGCTTTCTGCTCTGCCGCCATATCCTCCATCAAATCCGTAATCGGGTCTCCCGTTACCTGGAACTGGGCCGCCGTAAACGGGAAGCCGGAAGCTGCCTGAGGCCATACGCCTACGGTATGATCCACATAATAATTCGCAAAACCGCTCTTTTCTATCTCTTCCATGGACAGATTCCTGGTCAGCTGGTGTACGATGGTGGCTACCATCTCCAGATGCGCCAGCTCCTCCGTTCCGATATCCGTCAAAAGTCCTGCCACCTCCCTGTAGGGAATGGAATAACGCTGGGACAGGTAGCGCATGCTGGCGCCCATCTCCCCGTCCGGGCCGCCGTACTGTGAAATAATTGCCTGAGCCAGCATGGCATTTGGCTCCTTGATATTTACGGGGAATTCCAGTCTTTTTTCATAACTCCACATTTACGCGCACTCTCCTTCCCATGGCAGAGGGGCCGCACCCCAGCTCCATTCCTTGCCGCAGTCGGTCAGTCTCAGGTTCAGAGGGAAATATTTCTGGGAAAACTCTTTTTCCATCTGAATTTTAATCCGGTTGTAATGATTAAAGTATTCCAGGGCTCTCCGGTCCTGAGGATGGGTATCCAGAAAAAGCGCCAGCTCTGTCAGCACAAAATCCGCCATCCCGATATCTTTAAGCAACAGCTCCCTCTCTCTCATGATACACATCTCCTTCCCGTGAAAGGCTTATCCAGTTCGGGGAATATGGTCCCCGCACAATACGCCTTCTCCAGATCATCGTACATCCCGTTAAATTCCTGCCAGGGAACATAAGCCATAGCTACGGGAAATTTATCGCAGTCGTTATCCTTAAAATGCTCGTGCATGTCGATTCCTTTCCGCATTTTTCGTTTCTTTCTTCTATGATATGAAAAAATATGAGATGTGTGAGAAAGAAAGTATATCTTCTGTAAAAGTTTAAAGATCTGTCCATGAGATCAACCGGCCGATATATACTGCACGCCGGTTAAATATGCAGTACAACCCGACTGCAGACCGCCAGCCAGGTATTTTTCCAAAGACATCCCTGCAAATCCTGACGGTCTGCAGTATATCAGCTACGGATGATTTACTGCGGCAGCAGAATCTCCGTGGTAAAAGCCCCGTCTTCGCTGTTTCTGTTGATATACCCCTGGTTGCGCTCCACAATTGTGTCCACCCGCACCAGGCCGTAGCCATGGCCCTGCCCCTTGGTGGTGCGGAACCTGCCGCCCTCCTTCTTCTGCTTCTTCTGGGCTGTGGTATTAGTAAAAGACATGTACAGCTGGGTATTTTTCATGTCCATATAGATACGGATCAGCCTCTCCTCCTCCGGAAGCTGCATACAGGCTTCAATGGCATTGTCAAACAGATTTCCCATGATAATACAGAGGTCAATCTCCGAGGTGGTCAGCGAAACCGGCACATGTGCATCCGCCCGGACAGTGATATTCCGGGATTTTGCCAGAGATATCTTGCTGTTCAGTATGACATCTGTCATCTTGTTGCCTGTCTTCAGCACGGTATCCACGGAATTCAAATCTATGCTCAGCTCATGCAGATAGGCTTTCAGCGACTCCAGGTCTCCCATCTGTGCATAACTGGTCAATACCTGAATATGATTCCGGTAATCATGCCGCCACCCCCTGGCCTGGCGGTACATATTCTCCACCTCCGCGTAATGGGTGGCCAGCAGATCGCTCTGATACGCTGCAATCCGCCTGTCTATCATTCTGTCCAGCAGATGCATATTCCCCTCCCTGTCCGAAACCGGTCATAAGGAAGTGTATACAATTCCTACACATTCCCGGCATCCTGTTGCAACCACATTCCTTTTATGGCAGGAAGCACATCTCTCAAAAATACCGTATCACAGCCTGGTTCAGGCCGTCGTACAGCTTCCTGGACAGCGGCAGAGCCGTTCCGTCCTTCAGGATTACTTCCGCCCGGGATATCCTTTTGACAAACCTTAAATTGACAATGTAGGAACGGTGAATCCGGTAAAAACTTTCATCCAGCTCTTCCTCCAGTTCATTCAGGGTGCGCTTCACGCTGTATTCGTCACCTGCATGGATTGTAACGTAATTTTTCTGTACCTCCAGGTACCGGATCTCATACAGGGACAACCTGACCACACCGTCGGCCAGAGCCAGAGTCAACGTATTTTCCCTTATTTTCAAACGTTCCACCGCCCTGTCCAGCACTGCTCCCAGCTTTCCGCCCGTCACAGGCTTGATCAGATAATGCAGCGCCTCCACATCATATCCTTCCGCTATGTACTCCATATAGCCTGTTATGAAAATGATCTGAAGTCCTGCCCCTGCCTGGCGGAGTCTCTTTGCCAGCTCCACCCCGCTCATATTCCCCATCTCAATGTCCAGGAACAGCACATCGAAAGAATTATCATCCCCATACGCAAACAAAAATGCCTCCGCCGAAGGATACTGCTCTATCTTCAGCGGCAGCCCCGCAGTTTTATTCCATTCCCCAATCAGCCCGGCCACATAATCCGCGTCTGCCGGATTGTCATCACATACTGCAAACCGGTACATCCCGTTACCCCTCAGTTTCTCTTCCCTATCCAACATCGTCAGAAACCGGAAAAATAATTTTCCTGCATTCCGTCCTATCGGGATTCTCCCATAAAAAACAGCGCTATGGTCCCCGGGCCGGAATGAGCGCCGATGGTAGGTCCGATATGGTTAATCATAAAATTCCGGAACCCGAACCTTTCCCTGATCAGATCCCGCACATACTCCGCATCCTCCAGGACATCTCCATGGCTGATAAACACGTAATCATCCCGGTTCTCATCCGCCCAGGAACCCATTTTCTCTTCCATATAGTCCACCAGTGCACTGAGAGATTTCTTCCGTCCCCTGACTTTCCCGATAAGAATCAGATGTCCCTCATTGTCCACATGGAGCTTCGGCTTGATGGAGATCATCGTTCCCAGAACCGCTGCTGTTCTGCTGACACGGCCTCCTCTGTACAGGTGGAATAAATCATCCACCGTAAACACATGTGTGAAATTCAGAACGTGTTTTTCCAGCCATTCCGCTGTTTCCTCCATGGATTTTCCCGCGTCCCTCATTTTCACCGCCTTATGTACAAACAGCCCCTCCCCCATGGAAGCCCCCAGGCTGTCCACTACAATAATCTTCACGTCACTGTGTTCTTCCATGATTTCGTCGGCAGCCATACGGATATTGCCGCAGGTGCCGCTGAGGCCGGAGGAGAAGGCCAGATACAGGATTTCCCTGTCCTTTTTCATATAACTCTCAAAATATTCCTTCGCCTCGGCGGGATTGATCTGGGATGTGGTGGGCATCTTCCCCTCCTCCCGCATCATTTTGTAAAACATCTTCCAGTCCAGCTCCTTATCCCTGCCGTAAGTAACCCCGTCAAGGATATAGCTGACAGGCATGCAGCCCAGATCGTGTTCCTGTAAATATTCCTTCGGCAAATCCGCAGTGCTGTCCGTAATGATTTTAAACATGTCTGCTCCTTTCTATTTTCAAATCCTTAGATTCCCTCCTCTGCTTCCCGTGCCGCACTGCCGGAAAAAACACACAGCGCCGGCAGGAACCGCTTCGCGACCCCTGTAATCAAAGGGAAATTGCAGCGGTTATTTTCCGACAATTCCTAAATCAAAAACATGCTTGAAATGTATCACAAAATACGGATTCTGTCAAATCAGGAATCGCCTCCGCCCTTCGGCATCGCCCCCGGGAGCCGCCTGCGTATCAGCCTGTTTTTCAGCTTCTTCCAATCGAAGGGAATCAGCGGGTAAATATAACTTTTCCCGGAAACCGTCCGGTTACAGCATATCGCAAGCACGGACAGCACTATGCCGCCGATATATCCCCACAGACCCAGCCACTGGGTCAGCAGCAGCGTAATGATACGCAGAAATTTCAGCGCATACCCCAGCTCGTAATTTGCCTGAGTATAGTTGGCAATGGCTACGAAGGCCATATAAAGCATAATCTCTGCATTAAACCAGCCGCTGTTCACGGAAAATTCTCCCAGCACCAGCGCCGCCATGACGCTCAGCGGGGTGCTCAGCATATTCGGTGTATTGATAGCCGCCAGCTTCAGCCCGTCTATGGCCAGCTCCAATATCAGAAACTGCCAGATCAGGGGCAGGTTCGGCTCTTCCTTCAGCATAATAAACAAAAAGTTCTCCGGAATCCACTGCGGATGATTCATCATCAGCAGAAAGGTGGGAGTCACCAGATACGTCAGCAGGCATATCACCAGGCGTGTAATCCGAAGATACGTTCCCGTCACAGGCGGGAAATAGTAATCGTCCGCCTCCTCCACCACATCAAAAATCGTAGTGGGAAGTATCATGGCCGAAGGCGAATTGTCCACCAATATGACGATATTTCCCTCCAGCACCTGGGCGGCTGCCGCGTCGGGGCGCTCGGTATATTTGAATTTCGGAAAGGGATTGTACCACTTCCGCCGGTACAGGCACTCTGCCAGGGACTCCTGGTTCATGGTCAGTGCATCCACACGGATACTCTGTATCTTCTGCCGTACCTCATCCAGAAATGCCGTATCCACCCGCTCTTTCATGTAGCAGAGCGCAATATCTGTCCGGGAGCTTTCCCCGGCGCTCAGCATCTCCATATGCAGGTCGGCGCTGCGGATTCTGCGGCGGATCAGGGCCGTATTTGACACCAGCGTCTCCACAAAACCGTCCTTGGAACCCCGGAGCGTCTTATCCTTCTCCGGTTCCTCCACCCCCCGGGACGGGTATGTCCTGGAGTCAATCAGAAGCGCCTTCCGGTACCCGTCTATCAACAGTACAAAGATGCCTGACAGCAGAGAATGGATGACGGTATCCCACTGTTCCTGAATATCCACTTCCACGTAAGGGGTAAACTGCTTCGACAGGGCATGCATATCTTCCGGCAGCTTGTCCGGCGTCAGATCCATGAAATATTGTAACAGCTTCTGTACCAGGTCATCCTTGCAGAAACCGTCAATCAGGTACATGCAGGCTTCCTTTCCGCCGATTTGAATGACCCTGTATATGATATCGAAATTCTTCTCCACATCCAGCCTGCTGTTCAGAAAAGCCATGTCTGCCTGCAGAGATCCGATCAGACAGCCGTTGCCAGAGTTTTCCTTCCGGGACATATCTTTTTTGCCAGGTTCTACATTTTTTATCATAAGAAATAAACTCCTTTTCCGTCATGAATTGCGTAATCTCCGTACACTTATCATAACCTGAAAAGAAGCTTTTATACTCAATCACCCTCAAATCGGAATCCGTATATCATACCGCCGAATGACATGTCTCCATTTCGGCAACATCACTGTTTTGTCGTACTGCCCAGCCCGCCGTTTCGGATACCATCTGCCTCATCGTCCACAGTGATCCCGTATTCTATGAAAATCCCCTGGGCAAACCCTGTTCCCCGTGCTGCTTCAAGGGTCTTCCCAGCGTTGGTATCATTGGTCAGCTTGATAAAAATATGACCCTCATTGTCGGAATAATAATAATCACTGTCAATAATTCCTACCGTATTGTCCATCTGCAGGCGGTACCTGAAGCCCAGGCCGCTTCTGGGATACAGCTTCAATACCCAATTTTCGTCTATTCTCGCACGGATTCCCGTAGGTATCTTAATTGTTTCCCCCGGCGCAAGCCTGAAAGCAAAAGGCGCAAAAAAATCATATCCGGCACTGCCCCTGGTAGCCCGTCCGGGAAGCCTGATTTTATCATACATTTCCCTTATTTCCATATCCGAAAAGTCAGGAAAGTCCCTCTTCACTGCCTCCGCAAACTTTTCAAAACTCACCTTAAAAAACTGCGCTACTCTCTTCCTATGCATCCGCAACACCATCCTCTTTCCCGCTGTGCAGCGAAAAATATGCCCATCCTGTCAGCAAAGGTACACAAGCCACTGTCGGCAGCTCATATCGGATTGCATCCGCCATGGGCGATGCCAGGCAGACCAGAATATTCATATAAGCCGGGACAAACAAAATCAATGCTCTGTATTTTCGATGTCTGATCAGGAACATCGTAAGTATTACTACAATCCATGTATAAATTCCCGGCGTACACAAATATTTAACCAGTGGCAGCGTCATACTCATGTTCCATACCAGCACAAGTATGTTTGACACATTCATCGGAAATACATGGGAAATCCCAAGGTTCTTCATATAATCATAGTATTCCAGCTGAATCCATGCTTCGATATTTTGGGATACAGGAGCCAGATATCCATAGCATTTGTTGATAAAAGCCGCCAGATAAGTGCCCGGATGCTTAAAAAACATCCGAAACCATATTCCAAAATATTCACCCATGCCGACCCCCCTGCAGTGATTCTTGATGGGATCAGACAACACAGGATTGTAGGAAAACAGCGCATCATAAAAGAATGTTCTTTCCAGAACCTCTCTTTCATGTTCCGTAATCTCATCAGGATATTCACAGACATACCTGGCTGTCTGCTGGAAAGGAATGCTGAGCGGTTCAACTACGGACGCCCCCTCAACACCCAGCGCGGGATACAGCCCTCTCGTTACCCCTTCATAAGTGAGCAGAACAATCAGGGACACTGCCGCAACTCTTTTTCTCGTAATTCCCCTGAATCGGACTGCCAGAAATACCAGTGCCGGCAAAACCGCATAAATCCCGTTATTGCGCAGAAAAACGGCTCCCAGGCTACTGCAGGCCAAAAAAACGGCATCTCTTCTGCCGCATTTCATCCGAATCAGAATCTCCAGCATACAGACTGTTTGCAGCAAAGCTATCTCTGTATAAAAAAGATCCTTTTCCACCCATTGGGCATAAGTCCCCCACAAAGGCGTAAAGGCAAACCAGGCAATTCCGACCATACAGTATTTGAACGGAATCCCTAAATCCCTCAACTTTTTCATGCTCAACGAAAATATCAGCGCTCCCGCACAGGTCTGCATAAAGCAATACAGGAAAAATCCGAAATTGGCATCCACAAGCATACGCCCCAGTGAAAAAAGGATACCCATGATTGCCGTTGACAGCGGAGGATGTCCTACCGCCCAATTTTCTTCCCCAAAAAATTCCTTAAACTGCAAAATGCTGTCAGGACATTCTGACCCCGGATAATTCATCACGATCCAGGGCAGCCATCCCAAAAAGATGATCCAGAAACCTGCCTGAAAAAAATGTCTGTTCAGAAAAGACAGAATACCCGTCTTTTCTGTCCCCTCTTCAGCTGCGGGACTCCGGCTAAACAGATAATAGATACATCTGAGGCTCCCATACAGAACAATACAGATTCCGATGATACAAAAGCAGGATACCATCCATTGATAAGCGTTTGCGAACAAAAAATCCGCAGAATCAAATTTCTTAAAGCTGATTGATACAACCAGAATCACGGAGAGTGCAAGAGACAAAAGAAGAAAGCCACTGTCTATCTTCTCATCTCTGCGCCTCACAACCCGAAGCATGATATAAATCGCCGCAAATACAAGCAGATCCGTGTAATCAGGCCCGCTAAACGTACCATACAGCTTATGCAGTCCATTCAGCAGGGCCGAATCCTGAAAGCTTCCCACAAACACTTCAAACCTGCAGTGCAGCGCAAGAACAGCCACCAGAGACAGTATAATTTCCATCCTCCATCTCCCTCCCTAACCAGCTCCTGTTATCACAGGAAGCATCTCCGGAACTGTCAGTCACAGCACCCGCTGACATTCCCCGGCTTCTCGCTCATCCTGTATTCCTGCGCATAATTTTCACAATGCAGCACAGGCACAGATGGATCTTCCTGCTCAAGCGTCCTCTTTACGTCAATTACCCGCTGGTTGGCGCTGCCCTTCCACAACAGCTTCACGTCCTTCTCCGCCTCATGGAATTCCCCGTCCACCAGCACGTCTACATACTTCATAAGAGGATAATGCAGGATATCCTCCCAGCTGTCCCCGGTATAAAGCCAGATAGTCTTATTCGGATACCGTTCCCTGATCTCCGCCATCAAGCCCCTCACATCCAGCCTGTTGGCAGGATGCAGAGGATCTCCGCCCGAAAAGGTAATGCCGGAGATATAATCCTTGTCCAACTCTCCGAAAATCTCCTTCCTTGCCGCATCATCAAACAAAAGGCCGCCGTCCGGATCCCATGTGAGAGGATTCTGACATCCCCTGCAGCAATGGTTGCAGCCTGCCAGCCACAATACCACACGCAGCCCGTCTCCATTAAGCATATCATCAGACGTTATATTGTGATATCTCATAATCCCTTACCCCATTTACCGCAAAATGCCTGGCAGTTTCCGGTTTCTTCATTCACATGCTCTTACGTTCCGCAATTTCCGCCATCTTCGCCTCGTTGAGCCTGGTATCCCCATGCACTCTGGAATAGGACAGGTACCCGTTCATGCGATCAATTTTGGTCAGGTTCCTGCTTCCGCATTTGGGACATACATCCATCTCCAGTTCCTGGTGCCCGCAGTCGTCACAGTAGGCCAGGGACAGGTTCACTCCCTCATAAAAGCCCATTTCCATAGCCCGGCGAATCAAAGTCCTGATCGCTTCGATATTATAGTCAATGGGATACTTCACATATTGTATCTTTCCGCCGTTGGTCAGATCCCAGAACCGGTTCTCCAGGTCCTGTTTGCGGATAGGTGTAATATCCTCCGTCACATGGCAGTGGAAGCTGTTGCTCACATACTCTCTGTCCGAAACTCCCTCCACGATACCGTACTTCTCCCGGAACTGTTTTACCTGCAGCCCGCACAGATTCTCCGCAGGCGTACCGTAGATGGCATACAGATTCCCGTCAGCCTCCTTGAACTCGTTGATCCGCTTATTGATGTATTCCATCACCTCAACCGCGAACGCCCCGTCCTCCACCAGGGATTTCCCGTTATACAGCTCCTGAAGCTCATTCAGCGCCGTGATGCCGAAGCTGGCGGTGGCCGATTTTAACAGCGGCTTGATCTTGTCCGTAAGCTTTAAATGCCCTCCCAGGAAACCGCCCTCGCAGTAGGCGAGAGGATTGGTGGAAGCCCGCATCTCTCCCAGATAGGCATATGTCCGGATATGAAGCTGGCGGATCAGATTCAGATAATAATCCAGCACCTCATAGAAATCCCGGCTTTCCTTCCTGGATTTTGCCAGAATCATGGGCAGATGCAGGGATACGGCGCCAATATTGAAACGCCCCACAAATACAGGCTTGTCCTGGTCATCCGCCGGATGCATGCCGCCCCGCTCATACCAGGGGGACAGGAACGCCCTGCAGCCCATGGGAGACACGATTCTACCGTACTGCTTATACATGCTCGCCACATACCCCTTTCCCGTCAGGCTCAGCCAGTCAGGATACATGGTCTTGGCAGAGCACTGCACCCCCACCTCAAACACATCCTCCAGGGGCTTTCCGGGACCGTGGAGATTCTCGTCATATAAAAATACAATCTTGGGAAACAGCACCGGCTTCTTGTGCTCTTTCCTGCCCTGGCCGCCTTTGCGGACCTGAAGCATGGTGACGGTGGCAAGCCTTGCGAATCTGCCCGTCCCGGTACCGGCAGTCACCGTGATAAAGGGATAATCCCCCCTGCTGCTGCCCACCGTATTAAATTTATATTCCCAGCCCTGAAATCCCTGCTCGAACTCTCTGACTACATCTTCGTAAGCTTCTTTTTCCGCCCTCTCACTGTCAATGCCCAGTTTCCTGTATTTTTCGATATAATGCCGGTAGGACTTCTCGGCATAGGGCTCCAGAATCAGGTCCACGCTGGGTACGGTAAAGCCGCCGTACTGCTGGCTGGCCGCACTGAGCACGATATCTCCGATGACGTCAAAGGCCACATCCAGGGACTTCGGTTCGTTATACCATACATTTCCCATCTCGAAGCCGCCGCTCAACACATTCTGCACATCGAACAGGCAGCAGTTCATGGTATCCCTTCTGGCAGACATGTCATGGACATAGATGTATCCGTCACGACACGCCTGAATCTCCTCCGTGGTCATGAAAAACTTCTGGTACAGCTCCTTGTTCAGCTGATTGAAAACCAGGCTTCTCTTGGTGGCCACCAAAGCGGAATCTGTATTGGCATTCTCCTTGTCGCCGATATACATGATGGACTGGCTTTTCTTATACACATCATCCAGCATTCGGACAAAGTCCTGCTTGTAATTGCGGTAATCCCGATAGCTCTTCGCCACCGTGGGCCTCACCTGCTCCAGGGCGCTCTCCACAATATTGTGCATCATGGGAATGGGAACCTCGTCCACTCCCAGCCCGTTCACCTTGTCGATGACATCCTGGCAAATCCGGCACTCTTCCTCCCCGGTGAATTTGGTCAATGCCCTGTAGGCACTCTTTGCCACCGCATTGATCACTTTCTGTACATTGAAGGCTTCTTTGCTGCCGTCCTTCTTAATCACATATACATCCCTGTCCGGTTTGAATTTTTCCCCGTAATTGACATCTTCTCTGACTGTCTGCCCAAAATTGCTGCCCATCTCCATCATTCCCTTCTGAAACTTTCCTGTCCGCAAATGCTTACCGAATGTCTGTATCTGCAAACTTCCTGAATATCTGTATCCGCAAACACTTCCTGACCGTCTGTATCTGCGCACTCTGCTTCCCGGAAAGCGGAATCTTCTTCGCTTCCCCTGGCCGCACTCTGCCGGGCATCTGTCCCCGTTCTCTACAGGATGCCCAATACAGCAGGGTTTTACACACAAAATATAGTATTTCGATTTTGTAATCATTCTATATATTGTGGCGGATACATAACAGTATAAAAAAGAAACGGCAGATTGTCAATGAAGTCTTTCTGAAAAAATACACAAAAAAGATATCCAAAATTTAGGATATCTTTCTATTGACAGAGGACAGACCCTGTAGCAGTTAATAACAGACGCTTCCTTACCCGGTATGGAGAGTGGTTCCCAGAATATCCTCCAGCCACTTCCTGTACTGTTCCCTGACAGATTCCGGGCTGACAATCACGGCATCCCGCCCGATGCCGGCCAGCCATCCGAAAAACTGCCCGCTTACCGTCACCTTTGCACGGATACGGAATCCCCCTTCCTCCATCTGCCTGATATCCGCCTCTCTCCCAAAGCGGTCCAGTACCACGCCAATAAGACGGTCGGGAAACTGCATCGTCACCATCGCCTCCTCACCGCCGTACATGCCGAATATCTGGTTCGTATAAGCAGCCAGATCCACTTTCGCGAACTGCTCCATCCCTGCCCTGGCTTCCTTAAGCACTTCCGTCCTTCCCATCTTGTCCACACGGTAATGCTTCATGACGCCATCTCTGTCGTCATATGCCGCCAGGTAATAATTTTCATCCTGCCAGATCAATGCCCACGGGCTTACTTTCTTCTCGCTGTTTGCCCTGGGAACCAGTTCCTTTTTCAGGTTCCAGTCCAGGTACCGGAACGCAATCTGCCGGTTCTCCTGAATGGCTCTGTGAATCGTATCGATATTGTAATAAATACTCTCGTTCTCCGTCTTGATGCGCCCGGCTACATACACCTGGCGCTGCAGCATTCCGGCATCATGCTTTCCCGCCATCTGCTCCAGCTTCTTAATCAGGCTCCGGGACTTTTTCGTCGTGAGGAAACGGGAAGACTGCACCGCGTCCACCAGCAGCTTTAACTCCGCCAGTTCAAATTCCCTGCCCGCCATGTAATAACCGCCGCCCAGCCTGTTTTGCACCTGAACGATATCGTATCCGAAATCGCAGAGCTTTTCCACATCATCATAGACACTTTTCCTCTGGGAATGAATGTCATTGGCTTCCAGATAAGCGATGATATCGGATGTGCTGGCGGGATGATTTTCATCCGTATTCTCTGACAGAAATTTTATGATATAGAGAAGCTTCAGCTTCTGTCCCGACGACTTTGCCATTCCGCGAAAACCTCCGGCGTACCTGATTACAACGGGGGCAAATCTGCTCCTATAATGTCATATATCATATGCAGATCACTGATAGTATAATCCGGTATGTATTCCATTTCCCCCGGCGAACGAAAACACCTGGCAAGCGCATGTCTCTGGGAGTATGCGAAATCAAGAAGCGTATTATCCACATCCCAGAGAATCGTTGTGAACTTATGCATTGCTGCCTTTATCCGCTGACGTTTCTGCGGCTTTTTTCTTCGCCATGGTGATTCCGATAGTAACGGCAACACCTGCCACTGCTACTACTACAAGCATCAGTACGAGATAGGACATAAATGAATTTAAAAAACTGACTAACATGATTTATCCCTTCTTACTTTCAAAGTCATTTTATTAGAGAAGCACTCCTATATCATCCTCTTCTGCGGAACTTCCCTATCTTTAGTATAACAGATATCAACTCCTCCCGTCAAGTTTTCCGGCATCGGTTTTCGCATTTTCCTGCGATTTCTGCGATTTTCCTGTGATTTCCTGCAATTCCTGCATTTTTTCCTGAAATTTTCCTGTAAAAATGCCCATCTGTTTCGCAACGCTTCCCCATGTTCCGCATTGCTGTACGCTATATCTGCTTCCAGACCCCGGCAGCCACAAACTGCTCCGCCTGCGCCGAAGCCCTCTCTATCACCGCCTGGTCATATCCCATCAGTTCCAGAAGCTTAATCGCGTTTCTGGTGGTAGCCCTGCCGGATTTCAGCCTGTAATTGAAGAAGATATCGCCGTCCCTCACATCCTCTTCAAAATGATAATTGTCAAAGTCATCCCGGAGCAGTTCCGTCAGCTCAATATCATGGGTTGCCGCAAAGCAGAGAATTCCGGAATGTCCAAGCGATTTCAGAATCTGTGTGGAAGCCGCGATGCGTTCCACCGTGTTGGTTCCCCGCAGCACCTCGTCCACAAAACAGAGAATCATGCCGGATCTGAGGGCTGCCGCGTCCAGAATCCTTTTCAGCGCCTTGATTTCCACGATATAATAGCTTTCCCCGGATGTGATATCATCTTTCAGCGCCATGGAGGAATACACCTGGAAAAAGGGCGCCCGGTAAGCGTCCGCCGCGCAGGTATGGATAGTCTGGGCCAGAATTGCGTTGATAGCAACCGTTTTCAGAAAAGTGGACTTTCCGGATGCATTGGAACCCGTGAGCAGTACTCCCCGCGCCGCTGTAATTCCGTTTTTCACCGGACACTCCAACAGCGGATGATACCCTTCTACAATCTCAATCTGCTCTCTGTCGATAAACTCCGGGGCACACCATCCCGTCTCACGCATCTCCAGAGACTTCCGGAAGGCTCCTACGGCAATGGCAGTCTCCACATACCCCATCACCCCGATCAGCGCGTCCACGTCATCGATATGTCCTCTCAGCACCTTCAGCATCCCGTTGAACTTCATCAGATCCACATGAAATACCATGCGGATGTAGTCCATCAGAATCGCCAGCACATCCCCCGACGCATTGCCCCGGTAAGGGGACATTACCCAGTAGGAATTCCGCTTCATTCCCTGCAGGCTCTTTCTCGCCCTTCTGATTTCCGCCCACTCTCCGCCGCATACAGGCACTGTAATCTTCTCCAGTTCCCCGCAGGCCTGCATCAGCCTCATAATATAGGAAAAACTGGTGATATAAGGGTCTATCTCATCCTTTTCCTTAAAGTAGGAAATGATATTGTAGATAATAAGGACCACGATCCCGATGATAGCCACGGAAAAATTAACTGCCATCATCCCGATTAACGGCAGGAACAATAAATCTGTCAGAATATTCTTCCGGTTGGAGCGCTCTCCCAATATATCCAGGTTATCGATATAATCATACAGGGAATATTTACCCGTGTATCCCAGACGCCGGGCCGCCAGCTGTACCTTCACCCGCTCGTCCGGATGCCCGGAGAAAAATTGTATTACTTCCTCCAGATGCCGCAGCTCCTCATCACTCTGTTTCAAAGTCCGCAATGTATAATATAAGTACTCCTCCCCCGATGCGGAAAGCGTACTGTTCATTCTCTTGAAAAGTTCATCCATTCCCAGATCATTCCACGTAATATCGTCCAGCTGCCCTTCTTTTCTGTGCCTGCTGAAATAGCTGTCCATTCTCACAAAGCGCTCCAGGGCATACTCCTTCTCCACTGTTTTCCCATAATCCTGATACAGAGACAGCGTAAACCGCTTCTCCTCATTTCTGGTTCGCACAGCCTCCATGATGAAAATGACCGCCACAAAAGCCGCCATTGCCAATATAAACACGAAATATTCCATACTCGTTTCCTTATTCTGATTTCTGATTCTTTCTATTTTATACTGCACGCCGGTTATACTCGCAAACGCAATTACAT
>DKVC01000148.1:2940-3596 GCA_002490995.1 Lachnospiraceae bacterium UBA7188 | reverse complement strand
TACAACTTCTTTAGGGGAAAGCCCTGAAATATAAGGAAAACGGCTCTAAACTCGTATCAGTTATTTGCAGACACTTCCTTACTACCTTGAATCAGTATATGAAGGAATTGCATGGAAAAGAACACTTACAGATAGCGGAACAGCTCCTTCGCCTCGTCCTTTTTCACAGTCTCCTGGACATCCAGCACTTCCACCTTTACTTCCTTATTTCCAAAAGAAATGGTGATGATATCTCCCTGTTTTACCTCCGCGGACGCCTTGGCGACCCTGTCATTGATCATCACGCGCCCGCCGTCACAGGCCTCGTTTGCCACGGTGCGGCGCTTGATCAGCCTGGATACCTTCAGATACTTGTCCAATCTCATAATACATCCTCCCCCGAATCATGATTTCCGTTTATCCGTCAGGGTCTGCCCGGAAAACGCCTGAAAAACCGATACGGTCTCCTCACTGCCACCCTGTCCCCGGACTGACGCCCGAACCGGAAAGCAATGCCACACATCCTTACAGAGACGGAAAACCCGGTGCCTGTTCTTCGGTACATTGAAACACGGAACATTCACCGGGCTTTTTAATCTTTGTACTTTTTAGGAATCGTTAACGGATAATTTCCGAAAAAACTGCCATTTGGCACTTCCGAGAAATGCCGTAAGGCA
>DKVC01000148.1:0-2648 GCA_002490995.1 Lachnospiraceae bacterium UBA7188 | reverse complement strand
AATGCCGTAAGGCAGTCCCTATGAACTGATGACGTCTTATTCGTTCACCATGTCCTTCAAAGCCTTGCCAGCCTTAAACTTGGGGGCTTTGGACGCTTCGATCTGCATCGGCTCGCCGTTCTGGGGATTCCTTCCCTCTCTGGCTGCCCTCTCAGATACCTCAAAAGTACCGAAACCTACCAGCTGGACTTTTCCGCCCTTCTTCAGTTCGTCAGCAACTACATCCGTGAAGGCCTTCAGAGCTTTCTCGGCATCTTTTTTGGAGATTCCAGCCTGGTCAGCCATGGCAACGATTAATTCTGTCTTGTTCATCTTGATCCTCCTATATGAGTCTTCATTTTTGTACATTTCATTTCGAAGATGTCTCTCTGAAACGTCTAAATATAGATATACATGGTTTTCCCGGGTTTGTCAAGAAATTTTTAGGGTCAAACCGCAAATTTACATGGAGCGCCTGAAACGCCTGGCAGCAGCGGCATTCCGAAGGCAATGTCAGGCTGCATCGGACGCCGGAGATGAGCCAGCTGCAGGTTCCGAATCCGGCACAGCCGCAGACTCCGGGGCTGAGGCAGGCGAAGGCTCCGGTGTGGATTCCGGAACCGGAGCAGGCACGGATGTTGGATCCGGGGTTGGCGCGGCGCCCGTATCAGGTGTCGGACTCGTCGTTGCCCCCGTTTCTGAACCGTATTTCAGCAAATCTGCAAAGGAATAAGACATATCCTTCTCCGCATCATCAATCTGCACCGTATAGCTTCTGGTTTCATATCCTTCTTTCCGAAGTATGATCACATGCGAACCTTCTGCTTTCCGGAAACTGCAGGGGGAAATCCCCACATAGTGTCCGTCCAGATACACCTCCACCCCTTCCGGCGCATCGATGTATACCTTGTAGTAGTCTGTAACAGGATCCGGCGCAGTCGTAACATCGGGTTCCGTGCTGCTCTCATCTTCCTCAATATCCGTTCCGGCTGCCTCCATCACGATATCGAAGCTTGCGGATTCCTGTGCCACACGGATGTACTGGGTGATGGACTGATATCCGTCCGCCCGTACAATTATCTGGTGAAGACCATACTCCAGTGTAACTGGTCTGGAAGCATCCGCCTTCACTCCGTCAATATACAGTTCGGCATCAGACGGTGTCAGTGAAAACAATACGGTTCCTGTCTGAGGCTCCGGTATTTCCAGATCTCCTATATCCAGTATGGTTTCTTCATTGCGGGCAATTTCCACATTCTTGACCCCGCCGCCCCCTTTATTGGTGATATTGACCTGATAGCTTCCCTCTGGTACCAGAAGCAGCATGTCATCCGTTATACGCTGTATCTGCGCCTCTCCTATTTCTATCCATCCTCCCACGAATTTCTCACCGTTCACCAGGCGCAGATATCCATGTCCCCTTTCCACGCGGACGCTCAGGACCTGACTGCCGATTCCCTGAAAATTTAAAATATCGGCGGCATTCAGATCCATCAGTTCAATGTTCCTGCCTTCGGACAGATACTGGGTATTGGAGGTCAGCTTAAAGACTTCTTCCCCTATGGTTACTTCCCCTCTCAGGGTATCGAATTTATACCATGCCACATCGTTGTAGGTCCAGCTCCCGGCAGACAGCTGCATGGTGGTCAGATGCTTTTTCGATTTCAGAAAGGTAATGTCCACAATATCCCCCTTCTGTATCTGCGCAATGGAAATCGCTTTGCCATACCTGTCGTACAGTCTGGTGGTCCCATCCATGGAAAGCGTGTATCTGCGGCCCAGGTCCAGATTCAGGAAAGTGAGCTCATTTTTTTCCTCCTCCCGCTCCACCAGGATAGCCGTATCCGCGGAGTCAAAGCTCTCCGGCCCGGGGACAACGAAGCCTGTATCTATCTGCTCCGGCGCCGGCGAGGCGGACGGATTTCCCCCTTTCCCCGGGAAAGGCACCGTGCAGCCGGACAGAAAAAGCACCGTCGCAGTCAGTACCAGTGCGGATGCATATTTTCCGGTTCTCTTTTTCTCGTTCTTTGTTTTCATTCTCTGTTTCTCTCCGTATTTCTTCTTTTGCGCATCCATGCATCTGTCTCTGTCCTGACTGCCTCCCTGCTTTTATTCCTGATACCTTCCTGCTGCAGCCTCACCGCAGATGACTGATATCTCGGAATACTTCGTCCAGGAAATGCTGTTTCTCCTGTTCCTGCGCAATAACCCTTTCCAGCTTTTCCTGATTCTTTCCCGGAATCCAGGCTTTTCCGGAATTGTAATAAAAATTGGCTATCTTCCAGAATTTTTCAGGGTATGCCAGGCGGTAATACAGGTCAATCCGGCTGCAGGCGCTGATCGGACGCTCCTTTTCATATGCTTCCAACAGCTCCGCCCCCAGGGACACGGACCAGTTTTCTTTCTCCAGCAGCTTACGCAACAGCAAATACACATCCCTGACAGGGTTGTCACGCATATATTTCTCAAAATTGACCAAAAACCATCCGCTGCTGCCCTGGAGGATATTGTGATATTGATAATCCCCGTGGCAGAAAGCGACGGTTTCTACGGCTGCGGTACACCTGGGACTTTCCCCTGCTGAAACTGCACTCCCGGGGCCTTCTCCTGCCGAAACAGCGCTCCCGGGGCTTTCCCCCGCTGAAACGGCGCTCCCGGAACCTTCCCCT
>DKVC01000015.1:8973-9231 GCA_002490995.1 Lachnospiraceae bacterium UBA7188 | reverse complement strand
CGACAAGGTGAGAAAGGGCGCCGGAGAGAAGGTTACCCTGGATCCGGCAGAAGCTGTTGAGTATATTGTTGACAAGCTGAAAGTGAAGCATGTAATCTAACTTATAGAAGACATCATTATAATAGTAGCCGCCTGTGCGTTAGAGTGCATTTATAGAGGATATTCAAGACTGGTAAACGCAAATTAGTCTGACAGCACATATCTTGTTGGATGAAATGTCCGGCGACATGAAATCTGAGTGTGCGCCGAAGGAACTTC
>DKVC01000015.1:0-8728 GCA_002490995.1 Lachnospiraceae bacterium UBA7188 | reverse complement strand
GTGCCGTCGCGCAGCGACTTTAAAAACAGCGGCGCCGGACAGATGAAGTTGCGAAGGCGCACGAGAGCAAATTTCATGAGATCACTTACGAATGAAATTTGTCTCTCCTGAGTGTGCGCCGAAGGAACTTCATCCTTTAGTGCCGTCGCGCAGCGACTTTAAATAGGAGGAAAAACAATGAATTTAGAAGAATATAAGGGCGTATATGTCTTCGCGCAGCAGGTGGACAATATCGTCAACAGCATTGCTTTTGAATTGATCGGCAAGGGCAAGGATCTGGCCGCAGATCTTGGCACCGAGGTGACTGCTGTACTGGTGGGAAGCGACGTGAAGGGCCTGGCAGACGAGCTGGCTGAATACGGCGCAGACAGAGTTATCGTGGTGGATGATCCCGAGCTGAAGGAGTACAGAACCGAGCCTTACGCTCATGCACTGGCTTCCGTGATTAACAAGTATAAGCCGGAAATCTTCCTGGTAGGTGCGACTGCCATCGGACGTGACCTTGGCCCCAGGGTTTCCGCAAGAATCCATACCGGCCTGACAGCAGACTGTACACAGCTGGATATCGGCGATTTCCCGCTGAATCCCGTTCCCGGCAAGGAGCAGAAGCACAATCAGCTGCTGATGACCCGTCCCGCTTTCGGCGGCAATACCATTGCTACCATTGCCTGCCCTGATTTCCGTCCTCAGATGGCAACTGTCCGTCCCGGCGTTATGCAGAAGAGGGAGAGACAGGCTGGTGTAAAGGCCAATGTGGAAGAGTTCAACCCCGGATTTACACCCAACAATAATTATGTGGAGATCCTGGAGGTTGTGAAGGCTGTATCAGAGACCGTAGACATCATGGATGCTAAAATCCTGGTATCCGGCGGCCGTGGAATGGGCAGCCCCGAGAACTTCAAGATGCTGGATGAACTGGCTGAGGTAATCGGCGGTACAGTGAGCTGCTCCCGTGCAGTAGTGGATGCAGGCTGGAAGCCCAAGGATCTGCAGGTCGGACAGACCGGCAAGACCGTTCGTCCCAATGTTTACTTTGCAATCGGTATCTCCGGCGCTATTCAGCATCTGGCAGGTATGGAAGAGTCTGACATCATCATTGCCATCAACAAGGATGATACGGCTCCTATCTTCGATGTGGCTGACTTTGGTATCGTAGGCGACCTGAACAAGATCGTTCCTGCCCTGACCGAGAAGCTGCGCGCAGAGCTGGCTGCGAAGAAGTAATCCGGGCTTGCTTATACAGCCGGACAGTAAGGAAATGGCTACAAATAACCGCTACGAGTTTGCGGCAATTTTTATTGTATTTCCGGGCTTTTCCCTGAACAAATTGCAGCGGTTATTTTCCGCCGGTTCCTAAAAAGATAATACGGGATCCCGCAAATCTGGAATGCTTTGAAAAACGGATTTGCGGGATTTTTCTTTATGTTGATTTCCAGGTTTTTCAGGACAGAAGAGTGGACTTTTTAAAAAATTAAGAAAATCCAAACCTGTAATTTCAGTGAGAAGACTTGACTTTGCTGGTCTGATTGGTATAATTTTCATTAATTAAGAGAGGAATGAGGCGGAAACTTTTAAAGAATTGCGGAGGGATAGGGATGAAACTTCATGTTTCTCTTGAAGAGATTTCTGACGGTCGCTTATATAAAAGCAATGATATGGTAAAAGCGGATTCCCATGGATGTAAAGGCTGTTATAAATGCTGTATCGATATGGGAAAGTCTGTTATATTGGACCCTTATGATGTATATCGGCTGCAGCAGGGAATAGGAAAGGGGCTGCCCGGTCTGCTTGATGAGGGGCTGGCAGAGCTGAATGTAGTGGACGGCGTTATCCTGCCAAATATAAAAATGACAGGACGGGAGAAGCGATGTGTTTTCCTGAATACAGATGGACGCTGCAGCATTCATGAAGCCCGTCCCGGAGTCTGCCGGCTGTTTCCACTTGGAAGATATTATGAGAATGGCGACTTTCTGTATTTTTTTCAGGTGAATGAATGTGGAGCATCAGGCCGTTCCAAGGTAAAGGTGAGTAAATGGATAGACACGCCGGATCAGGGAAGAAATCATGATTTCATCTGTAAATGGCATGCTCTGTTGGATCACCTGGAGAAAACCGTGGCAGGGGAAGAGGACAGTGACAGGTCAAAAAGGCTTAATTTATTGATGCTGGAGACGTTTTATATGCAGCCTTATGAGACAGAGAAGGACTTTTACGGACAGTTTGAGGACAGGCTGTCTGACTTTCGTATAAAAATAGCTGATATCGGGATAATATAAGGCTGGAAGAAAATTGGATCAGAAGGGAAATAAAGCATAGATGGAGACGGAAGAAGAACGTCAGATCCGCCGGAGGAAGCGGATAGAGGAAATGAAACGGGAGAAACGCAGGGTTGAGTTTATGCGCAGGTGGGGGATTGTCGTTGCTTCTGTGGCTGTACTGGCTACAGCCGGGATTGGAATTGGCTCTGCGTTGTTTTCGGATGGGGAGGGCGGCAGGGAAACAAACCAGGGCAATGATACAGGGACAGTTGCGATTCGGAATGTGGAACCGGGAGAAGAAACCGGATCCACGAATGGCGGAAGAAATGCACCGGAATACGAAAGCGGGAACCCGGAGGCGCCGGTGAAGAGAAAAGGAAACCGGATGGCGAACAGATCCGTCAGCTTTCCGGAGAGTGCGGAAACGGTGCCTGTAAGCGGGCCGGGAGAGGGAGTATCTGTTGATGAGGAAGAACCTGATGGCATGCTGGCAGGGAAAACTTCGTCTTTTGAGGCACATGACAGTGAGGATACCGCAGAGTTTGACGAGACGATTATCAGCCAGTACGGCATACTGATAGATACGGAAGACGGCACCATATTAGCCCAGAAAGAGGCCCATGAAAGGATGAATCCGGCATCCATGACCAAGGTTCTGACATTGCTGGTGGCGGCGGAGCATCTCACGGAAGCGGATCTGAATGTGACAGTGCCTATAACCATAGATATAACGGATTACTGTTATGTGAATGAATGCAGTGTCACGGGGTATGCCCTGGATGAGGAAGTGCCGGTTCGGGATCTGCTGTATGGGACGATTCTGCCTTCCGGAGCCGATTCGTCTCTGGCGCTGGCAAAGTATGTGGCCGGTTCCCATGAGGCATTTGTAGAGATGATGAACGAGAAGGTGGCTGAGCTGGGACTGGCGGACTCGACCCATTTTACCAATTGTGTGGGATTGTATGACGAAGCGCACTATACCACGGCGTACGACATGGCTGTAATCATGAAGGCGGCGTCTGATAACGCATTCTGCAGGGAAATCCTGTCGGCCCGCACTTACACGACCACGTTTACGGAGCAGCATCCGGAAGGACTGGTGATTTCCAACTGGTTCCTGCGCAGGATCGAGGATAAGGATACCCATGGTGAGATATTGTGCGGCAAGACGGGGTTTGTGGATCAGTCCGGAAGCTGTGCCGCCAGCCTGGCAGTGGGAAATGACGGAAAAGAATACCTGTGTGTGACAGGGAATTCCACCAGCAGCTGGAAGTGCATTGCAGACCAGGTTGCGCTGTATCAGAATTTTATTCCGGAGTAGAGTAAAGCTTTTGTCAAAATGCCAGAACGGGCAGTTATCTTCTATAGATAACTGCCCGATATACTTCAGGTTGTACTGCAAATTTAACCGGTGTACAGTATAAATTCAGAAAGTTTTCAGATTATTCCGGAAAGCGATGCCGGTAGGGGTTGCAGCCAGGCCGCCCTTGCCGGTTTCCTTCAGGTCTTCGGGAAGCATCCTGCCTACATTTCGCATGGCGTCAAAGACCTCATCAGGCGGAATCCTGCTGCGGATACCGGCTCCGGCAAGGTCAGCTGAGGTAAGGGCATTGACGGCGCCGATGACATTCCGTTTGACACAGGGGACCTCAACCAGGCCTGCAACCGGATCGCAGGCCAGTCCCAGAAGATTTTTCATGGCCATAGCTGCGGCGTGGGAGATGGCTTCCGCATCGCCGCCCAGCAGGAATGCCACGCCGCCAGCAGCCATGGCGGATGCCGCTCCGATTTCTGCCTGGCATCCTCCGGCAGCACCGGATACAGATGCCCTCTGGGCAATAATGCCGCCGATGCCGGCGCTGACATAAAGCGCCTTAACCATTTCCTCCACAGGGTACTTCTTCTCTTCTTGCAGCGAAAGGAAAACTGCGGGAATCACACCGCAGGAACCGGCTGTGGGAGCGGCTACAATACGTTTCATACAGGCGTTTGATTCGCCCATCTTGATGGCTTTTTCCATGATAAGCCCCAGGAAGGAACCGCTGAGAAGTGTTCCGTTCCGGCGGGCAGCGGCTACCTTTTCACCATCCCTCCCCACAAGGCCGCTGGCAGAAGAAAGGGTGGGGTCATAAGAAGAGTCCGCGCTCCTCATTGCCTCATACATCTCTGTCATTTTCTGAAAGGCGTCTTCCGGAGTGATCTCCATTTCCTTACAGTCATCGTCTCTTACGATTTCCCAGAAGCTTTTTCCGGTATTTTTTTCTATTTCAATAATTTGCTGAAATGATTGGTACATACGGATTCCTCCATGTCATTTTCCCCGAACACAGAATTTCGAAGTTTCAGGACATTCGCAGAGTGCCGGGGGGATTGATTTTTTAGATATTTTCCACATATGAGTATATTTTATGCCTTATCCTTCAGACCGAGATATGTTACATTCAGTATTCCTTCCAGATGTGCCAGCCAGCGGATGGCGGTTTCGGGCACTTCCTGATCGCATTCCACCACGATTACGGCATGTCCGCCCTTGGAGGAGCGGTATACCTGCATGGTGGCAATGTTAATGGATTTATGACTCAGCATAGACGTAATCTCGGTTATGTGTCCGGGCTGATCCAGGTTGCTGACTACAAGAGTCGGGTAATCGCCGGAGAAATTGGTGGCCAGCCCGTCGATCTCGGTGACCTGAATGGCGCCGCCACCCACTGAGGCAGCTACCATTTCCATTTTTCTGCCGTTTGTCCCGGTCAGAATCAGCTTTACGGAATTGGGATGTACATCTCCCAGGTCGATGCCGGACATGCGGTATTTCATGCCGTTTTCCTCGGCGTACCGGAAGCTGTCCGCAATCCTGGGATCATCCACCGGAAAGCCCAGGAGCCCGGCAATCAATGCCTTGTCCGTTCCGTGTCCTTTGCCGGTGGCGAGAAAAGAGCCATGGAAATAGATATCCGCGTCCTGTACCGGCGTGCCTAACAGTTTCCTTGCAATGTTACCGATTTTTGCTGCTCCGGCGGTGTGGGAGCTGGAGGGCCCTACCATGACCGGGCCGATGATGTCGAATGAATTCATAGTTTCTGGTTCCTCTTTTTTCAGGTGGTTTTGTGGAAAGTTACAGAAAATAATAATTTCTATGATTCTACTATAACTTATGTTTGGAAAAAGTGCAAGCAGATACATGGAAATTGAGAACCTGATATGTGCAAAGTGTCTTTGGCCTTTTTGAGGGAAACAGAATCGAATGCATGCGGCTTTTTGAGAACAGAAAAAAGATAAAAGAAGATGGAAAGTATACTTGACATTTTCAAAAGAGAGAGTATAATCAAATTATGGAAAGTAAACTTTACATATCGAAGAGCTTTCTGTGACAGACATTTAGAAGTGGCACCAGAAGCGGGTATCCGGTGGCTTGGCAAAGAGGAGGGGCATCCATGAAAAACCGCCTTGAAGAAATTCGGAAAAAGCACGGAATGAATCAGGAGGAACTGGCGGATGTGCTGGAGGTGTCCAGGCAGACCATCGGTTCCCTGGAAAACGGGAGATACAATCCCTCCATCATACTTGCGTTTAAGATTGCACGGTATTTCGACATGCCCATAGAGGAAATTTTTCTTTACGAGGAGGAAGCGAAATGAGAGTAAAGACGAAAGGATATCTGGCATTGGCCGGGGGAGGGATTCTGCTTCTTCTGATTGCCATTGTCTGCGAGGGAGATCTTTCCCGTAAAGTCCAGGGAATCCTGCTGGGACTGGGAAGCATGGGGACGGCTGTTGGGTTTGCCCGTTTTTTCTGCGGGCGCTTTGAGGAAAGGCATCCCGAGCAGAGAAGGAAAGCCGAAATCGAAAACCGGGACGAACGTAACCGGGATATCCGCTTCCGTTCCCGGGCGGCGGCAGGACAGGCGCTGCAGTGGGCAGTGATGGCCCTGGCCTGGGTAAATATTCTGTGCGACGGGGCGTTGTGGATTACTTTGTCGGCGGTGGGCATCTTCTGTGGGAAGGTGGTTTTAGAGGCGGCGCTGACAGGATATTACGGCAGCCGGATGTGAGAACAGTCCCCCAATTCTTTTTGCACTTAAGCAACTCTTAAACAGTGTATATTCATACTTTTAAACTGTCAGACAGAAGAAATAAGGAGAAATATATGAATTTTGTCATAGAACACTTATTCAAACATTTTGAGAAAAAGGAAGTCCTGCGGGACATCACCTTCACCTTCCGGGAGGGCAGGATCTACGGCCTCCTGGGCAGAAACGGAGCGGGAAAAACTACCCTGTTTAACTGCATCAACCGGGATATCCGGGCGGACGGGGGAGCCTTTTTCCTGGAGACGGAAGAAGGCAGGCGGGAGGTTGGGCCGGGGGATATCGGCTATGTGCTCTCCACGCCCACGGTGCCGGAATTCCTCACCGGAAGGGAATTCCTGAAATTTTTCCTGGATATCAACGAGAAAAGCATCCCCAATCCCAAATCCCCGGACGAATATTTTGACTACATGAGCATCGCCCTGGAGGACCGGGACAGGCTCCTGAAGGATTATTCCCACGGTATGAAAAACAAGATGCAGATGCTGGTGAACATCATCGCCCAGCCCAATCTGCTGCTCCTGGATGAACCGCTGACCTCCCTGGACGTGGTGGTGGCGGAGGAGATGAAGCAGATGCTGCGCTCTCTGAAGGGGAACCGCATTATTGTGTTTTCCACCCATATCATGGATCTGGCCCTGGATCTGTGCGATGAGATTGTGCTGTTAAACCACGGAGAGCTGGAAGCAGTGGAAAAACAGCATCTGAACACAGGGGAATTCCGGGAGAAGATTATAGCGGCGCTTCGGGAGGAAGAACATGATTAAAACATTAAAAATTTCCTTTGCCCTGAAAAATACCTACCGGGTCAACGGCATCCTCCATTCCCTGAAGCAGATCCCTTTGCTGAAAAGGCTGCTGCCGGACGCGCTCTACGGCATTTGGGGACTGAAAATTTTTGCAAATATACTCTCCGCGCTGTGGGAGCTGTGTACGGTATTTCTGGGGAAATTCCTGTATATTCTGCTGATGGTATGGGGAGCGGGGATGCTGTATCAAAACCTGGAGACCGGGCGGGTGTTCCTGCATATTCTGCTGTGTCTCACGGTCATCGGCAGCTATGCCAATACGGCGCTGTTCAATCCCTCCAGGGACAAGTATTATGCCATGATCCTGATGCGCATGGACGCCAGGGAATACACCCTTGTGAATTATACTTATTCCCTGCTGAAAGTAGTGGTGGGATTTCTGCCCTTCACCCTGGGATTCGGGCTTTTTGCGGGACTTCCGCTGTGGCTGTGCTTCCTGCTTCCCTTATGTATCTGCGGCTGTAAGCTGACGGCAGCGGCTTATTCCCTGTGGGACTATGAACGCAGCGGAAAGGTTTATAATGAAAACAAACTGGGCAGGATGGAATGGCTGTTTACGGCATTGCTGCTGGGCTGTGCTTACGGGCTGCCCGCCGCCGGTGTTGCCCTTCCTTCCGCTGTTTCCGCCGGAGTGCTGCTTGCCGCAATTCCAGCAGGATTTTTTAGTATCCGCCGGATTTATTCCTTCGGGGACTACCGGGAAGTGAACCGGCGGCTTCTGGCTCAGATCGTGAACCAGACGGAAAACCTGAAATATACCACGAAAATGGCAAACGAAAAGAAGATTTCCGCGGACATTTCCATTACCAGTGACAAGAAAGGCTTCGAGTACCTGAACGAACTGTTTATCAAAAGGCATAAGAGGATCCTGTGGAGTTCATCGGAAAAGATTTCCGGCATATGCGCCTTCCTGTTCCTTGGGGCAGTGCTGCTCCTGTATCTGAAGCCGGAGCTTAAGCCCGTGGTCAATGAGCTGGTTCTGTCCTGGCTTCCCTGGCTTACCTTTATTTTGTACACAATTAATCGGGGAACCGGATTTACCCAGGCGCTGTTTATGAACTGTGACCACAGCCTGCTGACCTATTCCTTTTACAAACAGCCGGGTTTCGTGCTGAAGCTGTTCCGGATACGTCTGCGGGAGATTATAAAGATCAATGCGGCTCCTGCGCTGGTGATCGGATGGGGTCTGGCTCTGCTGCTCTTTGTGTCGGGAGGGACGCCCCAGGTGCTGAACTATGTGGTTCTGGTGGTTTCGGTGCTCTGTATGAGTATCTTTTTCTCCATTCATTACCTGACGATTTACTATCTGCTACAGCCCTATACGGCGGGGACGGAGTTGAAAGGCGGTACTTACCGGCTGGTTTCCATTCTGACTTACCTGGGCTGCTATTACCTGATGCAGATACGCATGCCAACTCTGGTTTTCGGCGGGATGAGTATTGTGTTCTGTGTAGTTTACAGTATTCTGGCCTGTATCCTGGTGTATAAACTGGCTCCGAAGACTTTCCGGCTGCGGGCGTAAGGAAGTGTCTACAAATAACCGCTGCGGGTTTGCTGCAATTTTTCTTGTATTT
>DKVC01000213.1 GCA_002490995.1 Lachnospiraceae bacterium UBA7188 | reverse complement strand
GACAGACGTCTTCTGTAATATCAGAGTTCCCACGATCAGGCATGGAAAAACCTTTCTCGCATAGGAAACCAGAATGGTAAAGCTGCTCGCTAAAACCTTCGGCCCGTTCGGGAAAACATAATACTGCAGGAGCAGGCAGAATCCAAAAGCAAATGCCAGCCTGCCTGCGGCTTTTATGCAGCCGCAGAAGGTGATCAGCAGGAGCAGCAAAAAAAACCATGTAATCTCAACCCACAGGGAGTGCTGCGTAAACGCCACCACATTTGCCAATACCAGAAACAGCAGCTCTGTCCGAGGGTCGAATTTCAGCATATGTTTTTTGCCGGAAGCGCCCATTACACAATTCCTGCCTTTACAAAATGTTTTTTAAACAGAGCTTTTGCAATAAAAGCACCAATGATCCCGCCAATAATCGGAGCCACGAACAGAACAACCAGCATGGCATTGGAAGAAAGCGCTTCTACTGCGGACACATAATCAGCGGGCATCCCCTGCTCTGTAATCTGTGCGAGGAAATCGGATTTAAACAGCCAGATGGGTAACGGAGAGCCGACCATTCCGAGTGAAAAAATCACATAAGAGGCAGAATTTCCCTTGAAACTGTCGTACTTCGTCATGCTGCGGACCACTTCGGCCAGAATGCAGGTGGATGCCATGGAAATCAGTATCACCAGGGTAAACTGCCCTGTGGCAAAATAAATCAATGCCGTGATAAGCCCCATCAGGAACACCGCTCCGGGCTTTTGCACCTTTGCCGCCATCAGCATGAAGGGGATCCCCGCAAAGACGGCAATCTGTCCCGTTTCGCCCAAATTGCACCGATTGGACATTTTTTATTTTAGTATGCAATGCCTCTGGAAAAATCAATACAAACTTTATTTTAACAGTAAAACAGCCGACATAATCCCTGCGACAATACAGGACATCAGAGCAAATCCCACTGTTCCTATAAACCATTTCCTAATCCGATCCCGGTTATTGATATAAGGCTTCAGATCCTCCGTACCGGGTATCGTCCATGCTTTTGTATGTCCTACCCACAGCTCGTCAATCAGAAAACGATCAATGAGATTCAGTATAGATAAGATTGCAAAGCACTGTAATGCGGCAGAAACAAAATCCCTCGTACCGTTTATCACATAAACGGCAATCAGTAAATAAAATATAGACGGGCATCATGTTCAAACTGGGCACAGTAAACCTGCGTACATTTCCTGTACTTTGCAAAGGTCTCCCTCGCCTGGTCCGCATCCCCGTAAACCTTCCATTCTCCCACGCATTTGTACCCTTCTGCCTTATTTTCAATAAAACCGTAGACATCTTCCGGCGGGTATCCCAGAAAAAGACCGATTTCATGAGGGAATTCCAGGCCATCGCCCAGCTTTTGTATCAGCTGGATCAGGCAGCGTTCCGGCGTTTCACCGGTATATCCCCGTTCCTCCAAAAGCCTGCATGCGTCATGATGCCCCAGGTCCTTCAAGAGCCTTGAAGGGCGGTAGGCATAAATGAGTGCGCGGTTGTTCTGATACCGAAGTGGAAGGA
The DNA here is from genome assembly GCA_002490995.1 of Lachnospiraceae bacterium UBA7188. GTDB lineage: Bacteria > Bacillota > Clostridia > Lachnospirales > Lachnospiraceae > Acetatifactor. The sequence goes on along the minus strand of DKVC01000213.1, from coordinate 1,624 downwards.
CGCGGATTCCTTTCTCTATAAGAATCCCATTCAGCTTACGTATGTGTTCCCTCATTTCGTTTTCATCCACAAAACGGCAGGAAAATAAATTTGCCGTTTTTATCCCCGCCAGCGTAGGTGAGCAGTGCCGGATAAAAATTTCCTCAGACATAAACACTCTCCCCGCTTTCCGCCATATGTTCTTCCAGGATTCCCCTGAGCGCGTTCATGGAAATGCATTCCTTCCACCTCAAGCATGAAAGTTCCTGCAGGCTTCCTCAGTCTTTTCTTCTTCACTTTTACATTCCTGGTTCCACAACAGTTCTCTCCCCGCCTTAATTTCTTAACATAAGAAAGAACCATTGCGGCAAATATAGCGGCAAGCAAAACTGTCAAAAGCAAATTGGGAATCGTCATTGAAGTTTTTCCCCTTTCTCCCAATATACCAGGTGTCCCCCTGTTCCTATACTGCTGCAGCCCCGGCATCTCTTGCAGTTTCCACCGCATCCGGATGCATCCATACGCACCCTTTTGACAACTCCAAGCTGTTCATATCGCTCCAACTTGGCAGACAGCAATTCCTCTGATACCTGAAGCCTCTCAGCAAGCTCCGGCAGAGAAGATATTTGCCCCTGCCGAATAACCTCTAATAAATTCTCCATTGTCCGCCCCCTGTTTAGATAAACAGTGCTGCAACATGGTACACAACACATGACAGGATTAACGCTGTACCGATATAATAAACTGCAATCCGCAAAGTCCATTTCAGGGAATGGCTCTCCTGATAAGTGGAGACCACCGCCTGCAGGCATGGCACATTAAAGGTGACCGCAATCATGAATGCCAGTGCCTCCGCCTGGGAAATTGCCGCGCTCGCCAGTTCCCCTACATTTCCTACCGCAGCAGCGGTCCCTGATGTAGAGTCAAAAATACTTCCTGAGTTTGCAAAAATAGCAGAAAGCACACCTAAAACCGCCTCCTTTGATACCATGGCAGCGACAAACGACATAAAGGTCTGCCATCCCATTCCAAAGAATTTCGTCACCGGCTCAATAAATACACCCAGCTTGTATAAAAAGCTTCCTTCAATTCCGGTGCTGGAATAAGAGAGGAAATAAAATACAACGCAGACAATAATCTCAATGGTAAATGCTTTACACCTGCCTGCGCAGCAAGCTGTTCAACCGTATAAACCGCCCCAAGATCCCGGCAGATGCATTTTTCTGCCTCATCGGCAATCCGTCTCTGCCCACTGGTGACATAAGCCTTTTTTACAGGTCTTGTATGTCCCGCGGTAAGAAAATATAAAAGCTGAAGGCTGTAAAACCGATAATCTTCCATTCTCCCCTTTGCTGTTTCCAGAAGCCCGGTCAGGTTCCTTGCAAGCATATCCCATTCCGCCGATACGCCGGAGATAAAACATTTCGTTTCCCTGTTATCCATTACACACCTCTTTCAGAGGACAATTTATTGAGCCTCCAGCTTCCATCCGATGGCCTCTTTCCTTCCAAGCACAAAGTCATGATAAATGCCTTTCTGTCCGATCAGGTCCTCATGCCTGCCCCTCTGGACAACGCTCCCGTCATCCACCACAAGTATCTGGTCTGCGTTTCGCACGGTTTTCAGCCTGTGTGCAATCATGATG
>DKVC01000311.1:6013-6437 GCA_002490995.1 Lachnospiraceae bacterium UBA7188 | reverse complement strand
TACCCCCACAGGGTATTTGTCAAGTCTTTTTCCGCCATAAATTTTTGCGGTGAATTTTTGCTTCAATGCATCAGTTGTTTTCCGAGGATACAGCCAGTCCCGGAAGGCCTCACACAGTCGTCACAGCTGCCTGGCCGGAAGGTTCCAGTATCTGCAGAAGCTCCTCTCCCGCCTTCACATGTTCCCCTGCAGCTATCCGGATCTCGCCTCCATAGAAAGCGCTCTCCACTCTGACGGATACCTCCGCGGACGCCCCTTCTGCCTCCAGCCCTTTCCTGTCGAATTCCAGAAGCAGCTTCCCCTTCTCCACCACCTCATTGCGGATTATCCTGGGCCGGTAATAACGCGACAGCATATCGTCGTCCACATCGCCCGCCTGAATATAGAGTTCGGTTCCGAATTCCGTGGTAAAGCAGAAGGAATT
>DKVC01000311.1:5073-5710 GCA_002490995.1 Lachnospiraceae bacterium UBA7188 | reverse complement strand
TTCCGTGGTAAAGCAGAAGGAATTTCCCATGGGAAACAATCTGCTGATCTTGCCGCTGACAGGAGCATACAGCCTGTCAGTGTCGGGATAGATGACTACTGCAGGATGCTCTCCCTCCTCCTGAGCGACGATTTCCCCGGATACAGGGCTTCCCACGCTCCAGGATACTCTGTCCGCCTCCGGGTAATGTCCCTTTCTTCTCCATAACCTGTGCCGCCCGTCTCCTTCCGGCTTCCTGTCCTCCTGCTCCTCTTCGCTTTCCCACATGCCGTACATGGAGATTCTTCCTACCATAAAACCTGTCACCAATGCTGTCATCATCCACATTACGCCCAATAACATCAGAAAATACCTCCTTGTCTTCATTCCTGTTCAACCCAAGTTTTCCCTTTTTAAGAAATCATATGCATATTTTTTAAAAATAGGGTTGACATATCTCACAGGGAAGTGTTATACTGCAACCGTATTCTAAATGAAAGTCATTGAACTCACATGTTTTTGTAAGTCACAGTTACTTTTAATGTTGGTTTACAGGGACATGTATTTTTTTGCCCGTGGTTTAGAATCCTATTAACCTTACAAATTATATAAAGGAGGTACCAAAATGAACAACGGTACAGTAAAATGGTTTAATGCA
>DKVC01000311.1:4309-4712 GCA_002490995.1 Lachnospiraceae bacterium UBA7188 | reverse complement strand
ATTCGTACATTTCTCCGCCATCAATGCAGACGGTTTCAAGTCTCTTGAGGAAGGACAGAAAGTTACTTTCGATACCGAGTGCGATCCTCAGAACAGCAGCAAAATCCGTGCTACCAACGTTACAGTTGTAGCTTAAATTGCTTCTGACAGCCAAACCAGGAAAAGCACCGGATCTGTCCGGTGCTTTTCTTATTTTCCTGTTTTCCCTTATCTGGTGGACAGAAATTCATACTCTCGCCTCGCCTGCTGGTCATCGGGATAATTATTCAGATAGCTCCCCATCAGAAGATATGCCTGTGTATACTCCCCAAGCCTTTCATATGCCACAATCTCATTGAAGGCCAGCGTCTGCATCATGGTTGTATTTTCCAGCTGCATGCCCGCCTGAAACGCCTCCAGCGCC
>DKVC01000311.1:2819-3976 GCA_002490995.1 Lachnospiraceae bacterium UBA7188 | reverse complement strand
CTCGCAGAGCCCCAGCTGATTGTACATTTCGGCATTGCCCTCATTCTTTTCCAGGTAGCTGTTATAGACATTGGCGGCATAATTATAATCTCCTGTAGCTTCGTATGCCCTGCCAAGGTACAGATAACTCTCCACCCCGCCCTTTTCCCTTGCCTCTTCCAGGTCAAGACAGGCATTCTGGTACTCCCCCAGGTAGTAATAAATACGGCCGCTGGCATATTTATCCATCTCCCTGTCACCGGACTCCAGAGCCGTCCTCAGGTAAGCCTGACCGTCCTCTCCATAGCCATAATAGTCAAGGACCTCATATATCTCGATCAATCTGTCATAATTATGCGCGTCCATGGAGATGACTTTGTCGAAATCCGACTTTGCCCCCTCGTAATTACCCAGACCCAGCCTCACATTTCCACGCAGGAAATAAGCATCCTCCGCGCCCGGACGCAGTGCCAGTATCGCGTCATAGATGCCCTCCGCCTCACCGTTCTGCCCATTCTTGGTATAGGCAGCCGCCAGATAGTAATTCAGATCAAAATCCACATTCTGCACCAGTCCGTTGCTGTCTGCAAGCGCCGCTTCAAAATAAGCCGCCGCCTGCCCATAATCCGTAAGCCCCATACAGGCAATGCCCCTGGCCCGATTGACCAGCCTGGCATTTTCACCGTTTTCTTCCGCCTGATTCAGCTGCTCCAGCGCTCCTCTGTAATCCAGGTTCTGTATCAGCTGCATGGCTCCCTGGGTCCGCTCTCCCTCCCCGCCGCAGCCCGTCAGGACCACGGCAAGCATGGCCAACGCAGGAAAGCAGAGCCTTTTCCCTAAAACATTCCGCATAATGCCCCCTGTTCTTTCCATAATTTCAATTTGCCGCCCTTATCCGGCAGAACTGCATCCGTTACGCAGCCTGCCCGAACCGTTCCTGTTCCCTACAGGCCCACCTTTAAAACAGCAGATTTCCGTTCCGAACATCTCATACTGTTTCCACTGTGTCCTCGGATGCCTTTTCCTCCAGATGAGAAGTACAATGAGGACATCTGGTAGCCTCAATGGGAATCTCGCTGAGACAATAGGGACATTTCTTCGTAACTGGAGCAGGAGCAGGGGCTTCCTCCTTCTTCTTCATTCTCTCCCCGATGGCATTAATGCCCTTGATCAGGCAG
>DKVC01000311.1:1837-2555 GCA_002490995.1 Lachnospiraceae bacterium UBA7188 | reverse complement strand
GCATTAATGCCCTTGATCAGGCAGAAAATAACCAGCGCCGTAATCAGGAAGTTGATAATCGCCGTAATGAAATTACCGTAATACAAAACCGGTGCATTCTCGCCGCTCCCCAAAGTCACCGTCAGGTAACTGAAATCCGTGCCCCCGAAAATCCCCAGAATGGGCGTGAGAATATCCTGATTCAGAGATGTCACAATGGAGGTAAAAGCGCCGCCCACAATGACACCCACCGCCATATCCAGCACATTGCCCCGGGTGATAAATTTCTTAAATTCCGCAATAAAGCCTTTTCCGTGTAATTCCTTTTTTCCCTTATCCATGGTCCCTCCACTTTTCTTCCACCGCCTGACCGGATATCGCATATCCGCGTTCTGCTGCCTGCTATCCGGCCGTCTCCCGCTTCCTGCCACTTCCTTACAGACATAGTTTTATTGCAGCCGTTCTCTCACGGCATCTTACTGTCATCAATAATAGTAACACAAGAATTCTCTGACCACAAGCCATTTATGTACTTGCCTGTCCATAAATTTTGGTATATACTGAAACTATGAAAAATCTGAATATCCTCAGAGCATTCACCGGTTGTCCATCATGGACAGTCCCTGACGAAAGCCTGCGGAAATATAACATGAGGTAAACCATGACAAAACAGGACATATCCGAAATCAAGAAGCTCTTCACCCCGCGGAACTGCTCCATCACCCGCATCTGCGGCTGT
>DKVC01000311.1:0-1538 GCA_002490995.1 Lachnospiraceae bacterium UBA7188 | reverse complement strand
CGCATCTGCGGCTGTTATGTGGACGGAGAGAAAAACAAAAAGGCGGAACTGAAACAGGCATTTCTGGCGCTCCCGGAAGAAGAAATGTTTAAATATTTTGAAATTCTCAGGAAAGTACTGTCAGGCACCCTGGGAAAAAATCTGCTGACGCTGGACTTCCCGCTGGCGCTTGAGATGGCCGGAATGCCAGAGAGCTCTCTTCCGGATGCCGCAATCACCAACGGCTCCCTTCCAGATGCCGCAGCCACCGATGGCTCCCTTCCGGATGACGCGGTCACTGATGCCTCCCTCCCGGATGCTGCGGAATCCGACAGCTCCCTTCCCCATGCCGCCCTTACGGATACCGCCGGTTCCGCTGTACCCATCAATGCCCACGAATTCCTGATGCGCCTGAAGGACAGCAAGCTGAAGGATGAAGCCCTTCTGGAAGCGTACTACGACAGAATAATCGAAAATTATGAATATGTAGGCAACTATCTGATTCTGATCGTACATGATGTCTACGACGTGCCGGGGCGTACTACTGACGGCATTGATATGGACGACGCCTCCGACGAGATCTATGAGTACATACTGTCCTGTATCTGCCCCGTGGAACTGTCCAAGCCGGGCTTAAGCTATGACGCGGAGGAAAATACCTTCCACAACCGCAACCGCGACTGGGTGGTTTCCCTTCCGGAGACAGGCTTTCTGTTTCCCGCCTTTAACGACAGGGGAAGCGATATCCACAGTGTCCTCTATTATTCCAAAAATCCGGAGGAACTGCGGGAATCATTTGTGGAGCAGCTGCTGGGCTGCCCTCTTCCCATGTCCGCGGAGAGTCAGAAGGAAACCTTCCAGGCCCTGATTGAGGATACACTGGGAGAAGACTGCGGCATAGAAGTGGTAAAAAACATCCATGACAGATTCACGGAACTGGCCGAGGAACACAGGGAAGCGCCGGAACCTGTGGCTCTTGATAAAAATGAGGTCAAAACCATACTGGCTGACAGCGGTGTAGCCAATGAAAAATTGTCTGAATTCGACAGGCACTACGACGAGACCGCCGGTGAAAATACTTCCCTGCTCATGAGCAATGTGATGAACACCAAAAGCTTCGAAGTCAAGACTCCTGATGTGGTCATCAAAGTGAGCCCTGACCGTACGGACCTGATCGAGACCCGCAATATTGACGGCAGGGAATATCTGATGATTGCTCTGGACGGCAGTGTATCGGTGAACGGAATTGCGGTTAGAACAGTTTCTGAAAACGAAGAAGACGAGGCATGAAACTGTACCTGCCTGCGGATGTCCGGTTCATGGCTGCTGCTTTGCCCTGTTTCCTGCCTTTCTGTAGAAGGAAGAAAATGGCATATTGCACTCCATGGCTGCTTCCCTTCCGGTAATCTCCCCGGCCTTCCATTTCCTACAGGCCTGCTCAAAGTTCTCCGGCACCGGTATGGCTGGCCTGCCAAACCGGACTCCGCGCTTTCGTGCCGCCTCAATGCCCTCTTTTTGCCGCTCTCTGATGTTTTTCCGCTCGTTTTCCGCCACAAAGG
>DKVC01000096.1 GCA_002490995.1 Lachnospiraceae bacterium UBA7188 | reverse complement strand
CCTGGAGCAGGTTCCATGGGAGAGCAGGCTGACATGTCGGGTGCGGGTTCCATACAGGGAGAGCAGGCCGACATATCCGGAACCATGTCTGCGGAAGGGGAAATGACTGTCGGGAACCGGGCTGACGCAGGAGCTTTCGCCGGTGCGGAAAATGGGCTGCGGACAAACCCGGAGGCTGTGTTGGCAGGACGTATGCAGGAAAATCAGGCAGAAATCGAGGCAGATATGCTGTCGTCGAAAACGGCGGCTTTGGGAGAAGCAGCGGAAGGGGGAAAAGCAGCTGCTGAATCCGGGACAGTCGCTGAGGGATCGCCTGTCATAAAGGATGAGAATGTCCTGAACGGCAGAGCGGCTGTGGGAACCGATTCCTCTCTGAGCGGAGGGCAGATGCTTACCGAAGCAGGTATTCGGGAACAGATTCCTGAAACACTGCGGATGCCGGTGGCAAATGATGCGCTGGCGCTGCTGGACAGTATCCGTATGCCGCCGGAGGAAGCTTCCGCGCTCCGCAGCCAGATTTTACAGTTTGCCCGGGGAGAAATGGATGGGGGACAATTCTTTTCCCTGCTGAACTCTCTGGCAGACGGGGCGAAATTTTCCACAGGCTCCATGAAGCTGTTGGAAAAGATGTTCTCCGAACCGAGATTCCGGACTCTTTTAAACCATCAGCTGAAGGGAAACTGGATGCTTCGTCCGGAAGAAGTATCCGCCCCGGGTAAGGTGGAGGAAATGTACCGCAGACTGGACAGACAGCTGAAAAGCCTTGGCAGCGCACTTGAAAACGCGGGCCAGACCGGAAGTACGGCATACAGGGCAGTCGCCTCCATGTCACAGAATGTTGATTTTATGCAGCAGCTGAATCAGATGTATACTTATGTACAGCTGCCCCTCAGACTGCAGCAGAGAGACGCACAGGGCGAGCTGTACGTCTATACGAACAAAAAAAAGCTGTCAAGTCCGGACGGTACCGTGAGCGCGCTTCTTCACCTGGATATGGAGTATCTGGGGCCGGTGGATGTGCATGTATCCCTGAAAGGAAGCAGGGTAAACACGCGCTTTTACCTGCGGGACGACGATATGATAGATTTTATGTCGCAGCATATGGATGTACTGACCGGACGGCTTCAGAAGCGTGGCTATGACTGCAGTTTTTCCATGGTGGTCAGGGAAAAGGGGGAAGGCGAGGCCACGAAAGGCGGGCTGGAGCCTGTACTGCGTCAGAATAAGGGCATTCTGCTTTCGCATTATGCTTTTGACGTGCGCACGTAAATTCAGGTTATCTTCAGAGGAGGATTTCATAAATAGATGTATGAGAAAAAGGAAAATCGTGAAAAAGTGAAACAGGCCATCGCACTGGAATATGATCCTTCCGATGAGGCGCCAAGGGTAATTGCCAGCGGAAAAGGCGTTCTGGCAGAGCGTATCATCGAGAGAGCCCAGGAGAGCGATGTGCCCATTCACAGGGACGATAAGCTGGCGGACACGCTGTCAAGGCTGGATATCGGAGATATGATTCCGCCCGAGCTGTATGATGTGGTGGCGGAGATACTGGTATTCGTGGATTCTATGGATAAAATACGGGCAAAGATGAAAAGGCAGGGCAGTATTTGAATAAGAGACAGACAGGGGCACAATGGGAGGCACAGGCCGCGGAATACCTCATGCAAAACGGTATGCGCATCGTGGAGAAAAATTTCCGCTGCAGGCAGGGTGAGATTGACCTGATTGGATATCACGAAGGGTATCTGGTATTTGTGGAAGTAAAATACAGAAGCACATTCGGTTCCGGATATGCCCTAGAAGCCGTGGATTACAGGAAGCAGTGCAGAATCTGTAAAGCAGCGGATTACTACAGATACTCCCGCAGGCTGGGAGCGGATATCAGCGTGCGTTATGACGTAATCGGCATTCAGAACGGAAAAATAGAGTGGATACAGAATGCGTTTCCGCATATTTACAAATGCTGATGCTGCAGCCGTGCCGGATATTTGCCGGATATTTATCGTGGATATTTACTGTTTTTATTGACATTTTTCAGGGAACTTGATATGATATCGGAAGGGTTTTCTAATAAATATGCGGGTGCTTATGATTAAGGAGAGGTGAATAAATATGCAGAAAATGGAAGAAGTGCATTCCATGGAAAGAGTGCATTCCAAAGTATTTCAGATTCTGGTAAACAATACTTCCGGTGTTTTAAGCCGGATTTCCGGTCTCTTTGCGAGAAGGGGCTATAATGTGGAAAGCATTACAGCCGGTGTCACATCAGATCCCAGAATCACCAGGATTACCATTGTGGCTTCCGGCGATGACGAGATTCTGGAACAGATTGAAAAGCAGGTCTCCAAACTGGAAGATGTCCGGAATATAAAAGAATTGTGCCCGGAAAAAAGCGTGTACCGCGAACTGATTATGATCAAGGTCCGTGCCACGGCAGAGCAGCGCCAGGGCATCATTGCGGTGGCTGATATTTTCCGCGCAAAAATCATCGATGTGGCACCTGAGAGCCTGATGATCGAGCTTACCGGCAATCAGCAGAAGATTGAGGCATTTATTGACCTGCTGGCCGGATATGAGATCCTGGAACAGGCCAGGACAGGAATAGCGGGCTTAAGCAGGGGGACAGAGCCTGTGGTCAAATTCGATTAGCTCCAGGGTAAGGAACTGTTAAGGATTCATTCTGTGCAAAATGCAAAGTTATTTCTTAACAGTCCCAAAGGAAGTGCGGGTTATTTGCCTGCAGCTCCTAACCTGTCAGTTATATATTTATATTTTTGCAGTTCTTAAGGAAGTGTTTTTACAATTCCCAAGCAAAAGAATGAATGGAGGAAGAAAGAAAAATGGCAAAGATTTTTTATCAGGAAGATTGTAATTTATCTCTTCTGGAGGGAAAGACCATCGCAATTATCGGCTACGGCAGCCAGGGACATGCACATGCGCTGAACCTGAAGGATTCCGGATGCCATGTGATCATCGGCCTGTACGAGGGTTCCAAATCCTGGGACAAGGCTGTAAAGCAGGGCTTTGAGGTATTCACCGCAGCGGAAGCGGCTAAGCAGGCTGATATTATCATGATCCTGATCAATGACGAGAAGCAGGCAGACCTTTATAAGAAGGACATCGAGCCCAACCTGGAAGCAGGCAACATGCTGATGTTCGCTCATGGCTTCAATATTCACTTCGGCTGCATCGTTCCCCCCGCTGATGTCGACGTGACCATGATCGCGCCCAAGGGACCCGGACATACCGTGAGAAGCGAGTACCAGGAAGGCAAGGGAGTTCCCTGTCTCATCGCTGTGGAGCAGGATGCCACAGGAAAGGCACAGGACATTGCTCTGGCTTATGCACTGGGTATCGGCGGAGCAAGGGCAGGCGTTCTGGAGACCACCTTCCGCACCGAGACAGAGACCGATTTGTTCGGCGAGCAGGCCGTGCTGTGCGGCGGTGTCTGCGCACTGATGCAGGCAGGCTTCGAGACTCTGGTTGAGGCAGGTTACGATGAGAGAAATGCATATTTTGAGTGTATCCATGAGATGAAGCTGATTGTGGACCTGATCTATCAGAGCGGTTTTGCGGGAATGCGTTATTCCATTTCCAACACGGCGGAATACGGCGATTATATTACCGGTCCCAAGCTCATTACCGAGGAGACCAAGAAGACGATGAAGAAGATCTTAAGCGATATCCAGGACGGAACCTTTGCCAAGGAATTCCTGCTTGACATGTCTCCCGCAGGGCGCCAGGTTCATTTCAAGGCCATGAGGAAGCTTGCGTCCGAGCATCCTTCAGAGAAGGTGGGCGCGGAGATCCGCAAGCTTTACAGCTGGAACAATGAGGAAGACAAGCTGATCAACAACTGATAACCCGGTTTATTGACCTCCGGGTTCTGGTTCCACACAGCATTGACTCCGGTACGCAGCTTCAGATAAGCAGTTTTTTATCATTCGTAAATTATACCCGCAAACGCAAATAATTGCCGTCTGCACCGTATAACGAGTGAACACATCGGCAATCCGGAGCTGAAAGCGGTAATTAACTGCGTTCACGAGTATAATTATAGAAAAAAGTCCCCTCTGCAGGAATGCTTTCCGCAGAGGGGTTTTTTATGTGCGCCCGGCGGG
>DKVC01000168.1:21425-21698 GCA_002490995.1 Lachnospiraceae bacterium UBA7188 | reverse complement strand
ACTGGCGAAAAGCAAATTGTTTTTCGTGGAACTCAATTACTAAAAAATGCTAACAATATGAATAATAGTATCATCCTTATAGATGAACCAGAACTAAGTATGCATCCCCTTTGGCAAGTTAAAATACTTGAATATTATCGGAATTTATTTAATCAAAATAATATTCAGTCTTCCCAGCTAATAATTGCCACACATTCTGAATATGTTTTGAAATCCGCTTTGAAAGACTCAAATAATGTATTAGTTATTACGCTTAATGAATCAGATGGAGTT
>DKVC01000168.1:20764-21153 GCA_002490995.1 Lachnospiraceae bacterium UBA7188 | reverse complement strand
CTTAATGAATCAGATGGAGTTATTACTCCTAATAAAGTAACTACCCCGTCTGTGTTGCCAACAATTACTGCAGCAGAAACGAATTATATTGCATTTGATATTGCGTCAATAGATTATCATATCGAATTATATGGATATTTACAGACAAAGGAAAACAAACATACTATTAAAGATTGTGATGACTTTATATATAATCATCCCCTGTATAACCAACAACAATATTATAAACCTTATTCGTATGGCAGAACTAATTACAATACGCTACCAACATATATACGCAACGCAATTGATCATCCTGATTCTATCCATACATACACAGACGAGGAACTTCGCAAATCAATCGAGTTTCTTATCCAATTATTGAAATAATTTTTGTACCCAAATCGTAC
>DKVC01000168.1:0-20461 GCA_002490995.1 Lachnospiraceae bacterium UBA7188 | reverse complement strand
AATTTTTGTACCCAAATCGTACCCACCGCCACCTAAAAAAACCCGCAAGCCCTGATTTCTCAAGGCTTGCGAGGATTTTACTTCTCACTCGAACTCAATCGTCGCCGGCGGCTTCGGGCTCATGTCAAAGCACACCCTGTTCACGTTTTCCACCTCAGCCAGTATCCGGCCGGTTATCTTCTCCAGGACGTCCCAGTCCACCTTTTCCACGGAGGCGGTCATCGCGTCAATCGTATTAATAGCGCGGATAATAACCATGTACTCAAATACCCTGGCATTGTTTTTCATGCCCACCGATTTAAAGTCAGGCACTACGGTAAAATACTGCCAAACCTTCCTGTCCAGTCCGGCCCTGGCAAATTCTTCCCGCAGGATGGCATCGGATTCCCGGACTGCCTCCAGCCGATCTCTGGTGATGGCGCCGAGGCATCTGACTCCCAGTCCGGGCCCCGGGAAGGGCTGGCGGTATACCATGTCGTGGGGCAGTCCCAGTTCCACGCCGCAGGCACGTACTTCATCCTTGAAAAGCTGCTTTAAAGGTTCTACCAGTTCGAACTTCAAATCCTCGGGGAGCCCGCCTACGTTGTGATGGGATTTTACCATTTTGGCCGTTTTGGTACCGCTCTCAATAATATCCGGGTAAATGGTGCCCTGTCCCAGGAAATCAATGCCTTCCAGTTTCCTGGCCTCCTCTTCAAAGACGCGGATGAATTCCCCTCCAATGATTTTCCGCTTCTGCTCGGGATCGGCTACGCCTGCCAGTTTGCCCAGGAAACGCTCGGATGCATCCACATAGATCAGGTTGGCATGTAGTTCATTGCGGAATACATTGACAACGCTTTCGGATTCGTTCTTGCGCATCAGGCCGTGGTTCACATGTACGCATACCAGCTGTTGCCCGATGGCTTTGATCAGCATGGCGGCAACCACGGAGGAATCCACACCGCCGGAAAGTGCCAGCAATACCTTTCTGTCCCCCACCTGCCGGCGGATCAGCTCTACCTGGTCTTCGATGAAATTCTTCATGTTCCAGTTGGCTTCTGCAGCACAGTCTTCAAACAGGAATTTTTTCAGTGTGTCCTGGTCGGGAAGAGCGGGGAGCCGGGTCTGGCATTTGGACTGGGGATAGTCGATGGAAATGACAGGGTATCCCAGTTCGTAAAGCGCCGGATTGACTTCCACGGCCGCTCCGTCGACAATACGGTTCTCTCCGCCGTTCAGGATGATTCCCTTTACGTTGGGAAGAGCGCTCAGGGCTTCCGGTGAGATGTCATGGGGATGGATTTCGCTGTATACGCCGAGGTCGCGGATCTGCCTTGCCAGGACGGTGTTCTGTGTGCTTCCCAGGTCAAGGATGACGATTAAATCTTGTTTCATGGGCAATATTCTCCTTCTTCTTATACCATACAGGTCAGGGACTGTTAAGAAATAAAACCTGCGCAATGGAAGTTCTGCGGAAATAACCTGCCGGTACGTTATTGGCTCTATTATACCGTATTTATTTCAGAAAGGGAATAGGGTTTTGGAGAATCCGCTTTATCTGTTCATACGCCCCGGTATCCTCCTGCCTTGCGGAATCGATTTTTTCGCCCAGCTGCTCCCTGACAGAACGGCCGGCAAGGTTCCGCAGCATTTCCCCGGTTTCGCTCCAGTCCCCGATCAGGGACATCATCTCCCCGGCGATACTGCTGACTGCCCGGAAGTGTGCCGCAGCGGAGAGGCAAGCCTGTACCACATCCCGGGTGTGGGCGTTTTCTGCTTTTCCGTATCTGGCAGCCAGTTCTTCCAGGTAGGCTGCGGCCCATTTCCGCCCGTCGCCGATGCATCCGATGGCATCGTTTACCACCAGCAGCCTGGAGAACAGAGTGTCGAAACCACAGTTGTTTTTGAACCATTTTTCGTCCAGCAGCATGCGGCGCCAGGCATCGTAAGCCCGAAGCCCTTTCGCGTAGGTGCATTCTTCCCGGGCTTCCATGACAGCCGTAGCCATTTTCAGGATTTCCTCATCACCGCAGGGGGTACCCGTCAGGCCGCCCATGCACATGACTGCCTGGGTATCCGTGTTTTCCCACCAGGTACTGCAGCGGAAATAGCCATTGTCCATGGTGGTGGCAGCAGATGCAAACTGCAGGTCATTCTGGAAGAAATTCCAGCCCATGACGGCATCTTCCTCGGCATCATACCCGGCAACGATACAAGGTTCCGGCGGCCCGATGATGCCCAGGGCGATTACCGGATTGCCTTTTGCCAGGTTTGATTTGATAAAATCCGTCTGCCTGGCTTGGGCATGCTGCCCGGTACATCGCGATGTGGTATCAGTATAGCAGTTTTCTTTACCGGTGGCTTGACTTTTTTATGGATATTTCATGGAAAATATTTTTATGGAAAAAAACGGGGCATGATGGTAGAATACGATAGGAGGCAAGAGCAGCTTCCTGTGGTTGAATGCGGCTATACAATATATACTCGCGTTCAAAAACATTTGCCATTGTAGATGTATAATGAGTGGGCGCTTCTGTGGTGCAGAACAAAAGTACGGCAAAGCAATGTGCTCACGGTTATATACTGCGCACAGGAGCAGGATGTTTTCGGAACGGAAGGCGGCAGAAATATCGGAATGCAGCGGTACAACCGGAATGTGGGACAGGAGAGTGTTATGCGGATTGGATTGTGTGATGATTCCAAGCGGGATCAGGCGGCGGTATTGGCGGTATTGAAAAAGCTGGGGCTTAAGGCAGATGTGTTTGATGCGGGTGAGTCGCTGCAGGCGGCTTTCTGGCGGCAGGCTTATGATCTGGTGCTGCTGGATATCGAGATGCCCGGGACAGGCGGATACGAGCTGGCGCTTGTGCTGAAAAAACAGAATCCCGCATGTGAGATCGTGTTTATTACCGAACATATGGAGCTGGTGCTGGATGCCTTTCAGTTTAAGCCCGCGGCATTCGTCCCGAAGCAGATGCTTACTGCGGAATTGCCGAAAGCTTTGGGGCGGATTCTGCAGAAGGAGAAGCAGAATCCGGTCTTTGTGACGAAGAAAAAGAAGCAGGACAGGATTGTAGAACTGAATCAGGTAATCTATCTGAAATATATCTATGATCATGAAGTACAGTTTACATTAAAGGACGGCAGCTGCTTTTCCGAGACGGGTTCCATGAAGCAGTTTGAGGCGGAGCTGTCCGGGAAGGGGTTTATCCGGATTTACAGTAACTGTATGGTTAACGCACTGTACATTGTCCGGATGGAAAAGGATGCGGTCATCCTGGCGGGCGGCGAGCAGCTGGCGGTGGCAAGGGAGCGCCGGGAAAGTGTCCGCAGGGCTTATATGGAGTATTTGATGAAATGTTAGTGGGATTGGTTGCGGCGGGATTTTATATCTGCTTTTTCGGCGGCGTGAGAGGGGCAATCTGGGCGGGAGCCGGAGTTGCCGGATTGGAAGTTGGGAGTTTCCTGTTCCCGGAAATGCGGTTTGCCGTTCCTTTGTTAACTGCATTATGGGTGATGCTGACGGAACTTTTATGGGGAGAAGAGGCAGGATTCAGAAATATGCTGTCGGTGGGACGGCGGGAACAGCTGTTTCTGGCGGGGGGTGTCTGGCTGATGGTGCGCAGCCTGGCAGAGATTTGCACGGGAAACATCCTGCAGCAGACAGCCTTGCAGCAGACAGTCTTACAGCAGACAGTCCTGCAGCGAACAGACTTGCTGAGGACGGCTCTTGCAGCGGCACTGCTTGTGATGGCGGGGCTGCACCTGCTGGGACGGGGCAGGCTGCATTCCTTATGGATGGCGGCGTTGGCGGTTTTGTGGATGCTTGTGGGGTTTCTGGGCAGCCTTGCTTATGCGGAGAACTGGCAGGTACAAGTGATGACGGTTTCCCTGTATGTGACGGTGGGTGGGATTCTGGTTTTCCAGCAGATTTTCTGTATCCGGCAGGAACTGGACAGCGATTGGCGGTTGGAAAGATGGAGAGAACCGCCGGAGGCGATGCCGGGAATGTTTCCGGGGGCATCCCGGAGTACCGGTATAAACTCCGGGACAGATTTCGGGATTGGGGAGAGCTGTCGGGCGAGAGCCGGAGCAGATTCCGGGACAGGAATGGACTGGCTGGAGGAATCCGGGCGGGAATACCGGGAACTTGCGATTTTCGAGCATGATTTCCGGCATCATCTGGATATTGTGGCTGCTTTGTATGAGGAAGGAAATAGAGAGGAAGCGAGAAGCTATATAGAAGATTTAAAACAGGCCAGGGAGAGCCGGCAGGGGCGGATAATCGGCGGTGAACGGGAACTATCCTATATCATGATGGCGAAAAGAAAAGCCTGCAGGCAGGCGGAAATTACTTTTTCCTACCAGATTGTGGGGGCGCCCCGGGGAATTGCCCGGATGGACATGACGGCACTTCTGCTGAACCTGCTGGACAACGCCATCCGTGCCTGCGAGGAAGCGCCAAAGCCCCGAAGCATCGGGGTAATGCTGCTTTCCCGGGGAGAATTATGGGAGATAGAAATAGTCAATTCGGGGCGCTATGAGCCGGGTGGAGTGCAGTATGCGGAACAGCGGCAGGGAGATTCTCAGCATGCGGAACAGCGGCAGGGAGATTCTCGGCATGCGGAACAGCGGCAGGGAGATTCTCGGCATGCGGGACAGCGGCAGGGAGAATCTCGGCATGCGGAACAGCGGCAGGGAGATTCTCAGTATGCGGAGCAGCGGCAGGGAGAATCTCAGCATACGGAACAGCGGCAGGGAGAATCTCGGCATGTGGGACAGCGGCAGAGAGAAGTCCTGCAGGCAGGATCGCAACAGGCAGCACGGCAGCGGGAAGGTGTTCAGGGTGACGGCATGAGGCGAAAGGTTCATGGCATTGGCATGGTCAGCGTGAGGCAGATTGTGGACAAATACCAGGGCATCTACCGGATATGGGAGGAAGACGGCCAGGTGCGTCAGAAACTGATCCTGGTGCAGCGAAGCGGGCAGAATGGGATGCCGGAGCCGGGAGCTGCGGAATAAAAAGAGAAAATGTCGTCATTTACAAAATCCGTTTCCATGGGTCAGGATGGAGATCTAAAACCCATTGAAGGATTTTATAGAATATTTACAATTTGTTCGTTGAATATTCCGGGAGATTTGAGTATAATAAAAGTATGTAATTTGGTTGTGGTTGTTTAGTCAGTAAAATAAAGGCAACAAAGTGTTGAAAATTAGTGAATTTATGTCATGTTAAGTTTTGCGCTCATTGCCATGCGCAATATATAAGTAGGCAATGTATCAGTTTCACGCTCATTGTTATGCGTGTAATCAAATAGGCAATGATTAAGTAATAGCTCTCTTCTTATGAAGAGGGCTATTACTATATAAGGAGGACAAAGGGGATGGCTGATTTTGTCAGTGGACGGTTATATTTTATCAAAGATGAATTTTTTGAGATTGTTGGTGAAAGATATTTGAAAACGAATAAGGGAGATACGCAAAGACCACATTATTATGCTTTTAGAGATTCATCTACTGAATTGCTGTGGGTAATTCCTTGTAGTAGTCAAATAGAAAAATATAAGAAGATACTTGCGGATAAAGAGAAGAACGGAAAGAAACACGATCATATTCAAATTATTAAAGTATCAGGTATTGAACAGGCATTCCTATTTCAGGATATGTTTCCGATGATAGAAAAATATATTAAAAATCCGTACATAAAACAAAATGCATTTATGGAAATTAGAGATCCGAAAAAGGTACAGGCAATTGAAAAAAATGCCAAAGAGATAATAAAATTGATGAGACATGGAGTTAGATTTACGCCGACTCAGCCAGATTCGATGAGAATTGAAAAATTAATGCTTGACGAGTTAAACAAGGACGCTGCGAAATAAGTAATGTTATTTGGGCAGGATGAAGATACGGAATAAAGAGAAAACCATACGGAAAAAGGAGAAGCGGTTGCAAATACACTTCTCCTTTTTTAAAATGAAAATACAGGGCATCCTTATTGTGCCGGCTGTCATGCGTCCATATATCGAAGCGGCCATGAACCGGAAAGCCGAACATGGAACCGCAAAGCCTGGCATGAACCGGAAAACCGGAATGCAGGACATAAAACCGGGAAAAGGGATGAATTGCCCTAATATGAAACGGAAGGGAGTATGATCATGTTATTACGAAATATCCGCTTTATCTGCAGACATTATTTCCGCAGCACACGCTCAATTTTTGGCTATCTGCTGATGAGTGTGGCAGTGCTGCTGCTGATCCCCCTGTTGAGTGTATACCTGCCCCGGGTGGTAGTGCAGGCCGTGACGGAAAACTGGGAATTTACCCGGCTGGCGCTGTATGTGGCTGCATTGACAGCCGGAATTGCCCTGCTGAACGTATTTTCCACAATCAGCAGCATGAAATACACCGAGAAAGCCAGCCACGGAAGAATGGAAATGATGCTGATACTGGACGAGGTCATGATGAGCAGCAAGTATCACCTGGTGGAGGATCCTGCCTGGCAGATGAAAATCGAGGAAGCCGGTAATGCCATATTTTCCGACGGAAGAAGCTCGGGAATTGCCGGAATGGTGCATACGCTGCGGGATTTTGTCATCAATATGGCAGGGATATTTACCTTTGCGGCGATTCTGGGTATCCTGCACCCCATGGTTCTGGTAATCCTGGTATTTACCTCTTTGATTCCCGGGCTGGTTGCCAACAGGGTGAACCTGCACGCATTTCATCAGAGGGAAAACTGGCTGCATTACGATAAACAGATTGATTATATTTATAATCATATCACAAGCGCCGCGGTGGGAAAGGAAATCCGGCTGTACCGTGCGGACGGATTTTTCCTGGGACGGATGGCCGAAGCCATAAAGAACCGCCTGGTATGGGTAAAAAAGATACTGCTGCGCTCCCTGGGAGCCGATGGAGTGTCCACATTGATGCTGGTGCTGCAAAACGGGGTTGCGCTGGGATGGATTGCGGCAGAAATCATACAGGGAAAAATCAGTGTGGCGGAATTCACCTTTTATTCCGGGGCGGCGATTCAGTTTGCACAGTTTATGAACCAGTTTGTGGGCTCCTACAGCACCGTGAAAAAATGCAGCCATGATGTACAGATGGTACAGGAAGCTTTCGCCTGGCTGCCGGAGAAAAAAGAGGCCAGTGGAGGGAAGCCTGAGGAGACTTCAAAGAAGGTTTTGGAGGAGGGCTCGGAACGAATTTTGGAGGGGGTCTCCGCTGTGGCCTCCGGAAATAATTCCGCCGGCTGTCAGGCTCCGGAAATACGGTTTGAGCATGTGACATTTGTCTATCCGGGCACTGAAGAGCCTGTGTTAAAGGACATCAGTTTCTGCGTCCGCCCCGGTGAGAAAATGGCGCTGGTGGGTGCAAACGGAGCCGGGAAGACTACAATTGTAAAGCTCTTATGCGGACTGTATCAGCCCACGGAAGGACGGATTCTGATAGACGGGATTCCCACATCCGAAAGGGAAGACGAGGAACTGTACAGCCTGTTTTCCACGGTATTTCAGGATAAACTGGTACTGCCCTTCAGCGTACTGGAAAACGTGGCAGTGAATGGAAAGGCGGATGTGGAAAGAGTGCGGCGCTGCCTGGAAAAGGCCGGATTAAGTCAACGATTTCCGGATTTGAACCAACCTCTGGTAAAGGGGATCCAGGACGGAGCGGAGAATTTATCCGGCGGTGAAGAGCAAAAGCTTTTGCTGGCGCGGGCCCTGTACAAAGAGGCGCCCATACTGGTGCTGGATGAACCTACCGCGGCACTGGATCCGCTGGCAGAGAGTGAACTGTATGTAAAATACAACGAATTCACCAAGGAAAAGACCTCCTTTTTTATCTCCCACAGGCTGGCAAGTACAGGATTCTGTGACAGGATTTTGCTGCTGGGGGACGGGCAGATTCTGGAGGAAGGCTCCCATAAGGAGTTGCTGGCAAAGGGCGGGCAATATGCCCATATGTTCCATGAACAAAGTAAATATTATCAGAATTCCGATAATACGAAGACGGAATGAAGATGGTGCAGGATAAAGATATGCGAGATCAGAAAACTTCATATGCCCATGAAGTACCCCCATAGGATTTCCAGACGCATGCCCTTGTGGCTGAGAATTCTATGTCGAAGCCTGGGGACTGAATGGGGATATACGGAACTAAAATCAGGAGGATTTTAAGTGAAAGCGATAAAAAACGTATTATCATTTTTTGGCAGGCTGGACAGAGGGCTTTACCCGGTGCTTCTGCTGGCGGCATTGCTTGAGACATTGGAGGGGTTCGGCATCCTGCTGATTTCTTCCACTATATTGAACCGGCTGGCAGCAGGAGCGGATATGGAATCCGTCCTCGCTGTAACGGCAGTTATGATTCTGGGTTATGGCGTCCTGCATTTCTTAAGGACAGCGATTGTACGGCATAGGGATTACCGGAAAATGCGCCTGCATTACAGATACCGGCAATATGTCGTAAAACAGGTGCTCCGGGTGCCATACTGGTGCCTGGAAAAGGAAGGCTTTGTGGAGACAGTGGAGCAGGTCAGGCAGAATGACCGGGTCTACGGCCTGACACTGACGATATTGGACAAAGTATACGGAATCATAAAGAACTGCTTTTCGGTACTGGTTGCCATTGTATCCTTTGTGCAGTTATTTGGAGTGGTGAAAGGGCTGGGAGAGAATGCGTTTCTGGTTGGGATGCTGATTCTGGGATTATTCGTGCTGATTATTGTATCTACAGGCTATATCGTCTGGCGGCGGAAGCGGAATGCGGAGAGCATGGTGCAGCTGATGGAGAGAATAGTGAAGCTGAACAAGGTGGCAATGTACCTGTCAAATGAAGTAATTTACTGTTATCCCATGGGGAAGCATATCCGCCTCTACGGCATGCAGGAGAGAATACTCCAGGATGAGAAAAAGAAGATAGCAGGATTTGACAATCTGGGTGTTCATATGAACCGCCTGGAGTTGAGACCTGGGCTTGCGGGAGATATATCGTCCATTGTCATCAGCGGCATGATCTATCTGACAGTAAGCGCAGTGGCTATGGCGGGCAGCCTGGGCGTGGGCAGCATCATCTGGTATGCAGGCGTGGTGCAGCAGCTTTTGGAGGCTGTCCGGCAGATGGTCAGCACGGTCAGCGAGCTGTACAGCGACTGTACCAGGCAGCAGGTGCTGTTCCGGATGGCTGATATCGCAAAGGAGGAGACTGCCGGAACCGAACATGTGAAGCAGTCGGAAGAACATATTGTGGAATTTGAAGATGTCTCCTTCGCTTACCCGGGCACTGACAGGCTGGTGCTGGAACATGTGAATCTGCGGCTTTCCGGGAAGGAGCGTGTGGCGCTGGTGGGACAGAACGGTTGCGGGAAATCAACGCTGATCAAGCTGATCTGCCGCCTGTATGAACCTTCGGAGGGGCGGATTCTGCTGGACGGTGTGGATATCCGTAAGATAGCCAGAGAGGAGTATATGGATTTCCTGGCGGTTGTGTTTCAGGATTATCAGATATTCGCGGCGACTCTGGGGGAGAATATTGCCCTGGGCACACAGAACGTTGCCCTGGGCACACAGAATGCTGCCATGGGCACACAGGCTGACGAGGCAGGGATTCGGAAAGCCATTGAAGAAATCGAGCTTGGGATTACAGAGCCGGATACACCGCTGCGCCGGGATCTGGAGGAAAACGGCATCGAGGTGTCCGGCGGGGAAGGGCAGAAGATTGCCATTGCCCGTGCCCTTTACAAAGACGCTCCCATGGTGATACTGGATGAGCCTACGGCAGCCCTGGATCCGCTGGCGGAGAGCGGGATTTATGAGAAGTTCGGGGCATTGGTGCAGGGCAAGCTGGCAATGTTTATTTCCCACCGCCTGTCCAGCTGCCGCTTCTGTGACCGTATTCTGGTGCTGCAGGGAGGAAAGATTGTGCAGGACGGCAGCCATGAGGAACTGGTCGGGCAGGAAGGCGGGCTGTATCGGGAGATGTGGGAGGCGCAGAGGCAGTATTATGTGTAAGGAAGATTCCCAAAGACCCCCAACAGCACCAGCACAATAGCGCCCACGGCGATAAAGCAGAGGGAGACGCCGGCTTTCTGCTTACGGGAAGACATGACATTGGCGTCACTTTCACTCATCTCAATGGGGTACTTTTTTCTTCCTATTAAGTACAATAGAAACCCGCTGCTGTTTTGGCCTCCAATGGAGAAAAATCCCCAGAATTTAGGATGTTTTAATCCGCGGCAGCGGGCGTCCAGCTCTGTCAGCCTGTAGATCTGATATGCCAGTGAAAATGCACCAAGCAGAACAACAAATACCATTACAATCATTATTACAAGCATACAATCCTCCTTTTTCTTAAAGCCTTTTCAACAGTTACTGCATTCAGAACTTTCTGATAATCTGGTAGAACAGCGCGCAGCTTCCGGCAATGCCCAGGGAAGCGCACGCTGCAATCAGGTATGGGTTGCGGGTGATGAATCCGTTAAAAAGAATAAACAGAATCAACAGGACTATGTTCGCTCCCGCTGCCAGTATCAGTTTTCGGTTGCTGCTTACCACATCCGTGCTTTCGTTTAAATGCTCAATCATTTTCCGGTCTCCTTTCAGCAATTCGTCGAGGCTGATGCCGTACAGGTCACTCAGGCTGATGACACTGACGATATCCGGGTAAGATTTTTCGTTTTCCCAGTTTGATATGGTCTGCCTTGATACACCGATTGCCTCCGCTGCCTTTTCCTGTGTCAGTTTCGCCCTGAGGCGGGCGGTTTTCAGTTTTGTGCCTATGTCCATGGCGGCTGCCTCCTGTTATTTTATTCTGCACATATCCCTTGGATGAAAAGAGGGAGTAGTGCCGCTTGTGTATTTATCATGCTCTTTTTGACCGGATTTGTCTATCAAATATCTTTTACAATTCCAGGAAAAGGCTGTCAAAATTCTTTTACAATTGATTTGACGAATCCTACTGGGTGGAATTTCCTCTTAAAAGGCTGTAAAAAAGACTTTAACCATACCGTCATGGCTAAATGACCGTGCCGTTTCCATGGGAATAAACTTTTCACAGGTATTGCAGGAAGCTCTTCTCTCCAAAATACAGGCATAACATCTAACCAGCAGTCCCCCCAGCAGTCCCCGATTTCACATGGAATTGAGGGCTGTTTTTTGGCATATCAGGATTTGTGCAAATTTATTTCTTCACAATTCCTGAGAAAACGGTTACAATGTGTACAGGAAAATGAAAGGTGGTGTGGTATATGTCTGTATTACAGGAACAGGCGGTCAGGATGATCAGTGGCTTGTCGGACGAGAATGTGAGTTTTCTGATTGAAGTTATCCAAAGGCTTATGCTCCCCAAATCATCTGTCCAGACAGTCAAAGTTTCGGAAAATAAGGAAAGTATCGAGGCATTTCAGCGATTGGATGCAGCAAGGACAGAAATCATGAAGTATTTGCCGGAAGATTTTGACCCAGATAAAGAACTGGAAGAGGCAAGGGTAGAGCGGTATGGTAGTATTGGTTGATACAAATGTAATTATTGATTTCCTTATAACGAGAGAACCATTTTATAAGACATCAGCAGAAGTCATTTCAAAATGTGCGAATGGGGAGTTGATTTTTCAGAATCAGACATCCAGGCATTGCTTCCGGAGGATTTAATGAAACTGCTTAAAGATTAGGCGGCGCGAATGAAGTTTAGGCTTTATTTCCGCGAACCTTATGCATGCGCACTGTATTGATACATATAGTGGGAATGTAGTAAAGAGAGGAAAATCGGTTGATTTTTTCCCCTTCAAGGGTTCCGGTTTACCCTCCTGTAAATGGGGAGCGTTTTATGGCTTTCAGCAGAGCATTAATCTTCCGCAGCGTCTTTTTATCCTGAGTCTGCCAATAAATATAATCGTCCAGACCATCTTCAGTAAAGATAAAATCACTCACTGTCTGCCATTTCCTCCAATTCTGCCATTGTCTTGCTTATTACCTTGCCTTCTTCTGCCTGTTTAAATGAATGGTGTAGACGTGCCATATTTGATTCAGAATAAAAGGGATCAACTGGAGCCTCAATTGTAAATGGAATCCGGCGCAGCCTTAATGCCGTTTTGGTATAGGTCTCATAAAAAGTTTGCTTTGTCTGGCCCATGCTTATTATATATATTGTCTTGACATTGACGCAGCGTCAAGTGCTATAGTAAAGAAGTCACAGGTTGTTCTGCGCGGGTTAATGTTCACGCGATCAATGCGACAAGCTTTTTGCGGAGGTTTTGTGTACTCATATAATAGAATTCCAAAGCGAGTAAACAGTAGCCTGTGCGATTTCTGAGCCATATAAGCCAGAGGAAAAGCTATGATGCTTTGCACAGAAAATCATTGTCAGGCCTTGGGATGAGAGAAGCATATGGAAAGGAGCCGCTCCATGAATTTGATTAAGATCACCGACTTGACCAGGCAGCTGAGCCTGTCCTCCCGCACTCTGCGTTATTATGAGCAGGTGGGACTGATTGAAAGCATCCGCCTGCCGTCAGAAACTTATCGATACTACGACACATTTTCCGTCCAGCGGCTACAGCAGATCATTATCCTGCGGAAAATGCAGATTCCCGTAAAAGAGATTCTCCGTATATACGAAAATCCGGAGATTTCTACCCTGGTGGAAACATTCACCGCAAAAATAGCCGAAATTGACAGAGAGGTAACCGCCCTTTCCGAATTGAAGGACATTATCAACACCTTTCTTCAGAAGGTGACGGAAAAGGGCATTAAAAGGATTTCCGCACTGCCGCTACTGTATGAAGAGATGGAAAAGCAGGAAGAGCTGCGGAAAGAGCAGGGCAGCCCTGTGCTTCATCATTTAGACCACTTGCAGGAACAATTGTCCGCTCCCCTGGAAACCGCCGTCGTCCTTCTGCCGCCCATGCGCGTTCTCACCTCCTGCCTGAAGCAGGTTCCGGGAGAGTCGGATAATACCGGCTTCTGGCATACCGTACAGGCTATGGGGCTCCCGCCGGGACTCCCGGGGAGCCATGAACAGTTCGAATTCCAGAACGGCTCTCAGGGGGCGGTGATGCTTCGGATAGAAAAGAGTTTCCGGAACGACACCGGCTATCTGGACATTTCCTTTCCCGGCGGACTGTATGGCTGTGTAAATGTCTATACGGACCAGGATGTGGAAGAGCAGTTTCGCCGTCTGGTAAAAAGCTTTGATGACAACCATTTATACGAAATCGACTACAGCCACGAAGGCGGTCTGAATCGGCATGCTCTGATTGAAAATCTGATTTCCCCGGACGAGAGCAGGGAACTGGTAAGCCTCCTGGTGCCCGTGAAGCAGCGTCTGGCCAATCCGGCTTACTTTGAGAAGCCTGTGGAGGTGCCTGCCGGAACCATTACCATGGAAGAAATCCAGGCCGGGAATCCCGTTCTTTGGGAGAGGGAGGTGGCTCTGGATAAAATGACTCCCATCAACAATCCTCATTATCGCATTCTGGAAAACGGGGAGGCGGAGTACACCGGATGGATCAGCACACGGGTACTGAATACCAACGTGGCGGTGAGGCTGCCTTTCCGGGTGGATATGGAATTCCGACTGGGAGAAAACGATGAGCAGTTTGGCTATGGCTCCGAAGAGGGCGGCATCCTTTTTTACCACGGAGCGGAACCGGGATGCGGGGCAGAAACCGACTATTACGCCGGCGGCATTGCCGCAGGAAATCTAAGCCAGTCAAGCTTTGGCATTAATATGGGGAATCAGCCGTCGGAGGACAGGTCAAAAGCCTCCCTGCGCCGGGAAGCCATCACTTTCCGCCAGCCTGTTTTCCTGGATCTGTACGATTTTCCGGGGCGGGGAAAAATCCGTGGAAAAGGCTATAACCGGGTGACCTGGATTCTGGGACCCCGGCATCTGGCAGTGATTATCAACGGAGAAATACGCTACTGCGGCGTGGGGTTCCCTTACATGTCCCTGGACCTTGGCCGTGCCGCTGTGGGAGATATCATTATCGGTTCCAACGGCCAGGGCATGAAATACTTCAGGTCCATCCGTGTCTCCCAACTTGTCTATACCCCGAAAACCAGATTAAAAAAGGAGGAACTTCTCATGACAACAAGACAGAGCAACAACATACTTTCCAACATTCACCGCCTTGTCACTGACGAGTACGGCGAGAACTATTGGTTTAACGGCTGCGCCAGGTATGTGATGGAGTGTCTGGGCGAAACCGACTATGACTACAACTTTTTCGCAGGACTTACAGGGGATGTGTTTACCCAATACTACCCCAAAGGCGAATTTCGGGGAGAGGGCGTCAGCGGCTATATGCTTGCGGAAGGGCCTCATAAGAATCTCCGGGAAACCGATACCTGCTTTGCTTTGGTTTCCGAAGACCCCGGCTTTATCGAAGCGCTTTTTGAAAAATGCGGGTATGCAAGCACCTTTGTCTCCCGGAGGGAACTGCGCAGGAACCCGGACATGTATCTCCAGACCCTTATATCCTACATTGACAGAGGATTGCCCGTCATCGTCTGGGGCACTGGAGAGCCTCCCGCAGGAGTCCTGGTGGGCTATGAAGAATATGGAAAGACCCTCCTGTATATCACGGGAAATAATAACCGTCCGGAGCGCATCTCGCTGGAAAAGCTTCTGGAGGAAAACGAGTTCCCGAATCCCGGATGGATTTTTATCGGCAACAAAAAAGAAGCGCCTTCCCTGGCCGGACTGTACCGGGAGGCTGTCCGCATTCTGCCCAAACTTCTTGCCACCGAGACGGAAAGCTTCTGGTTCGGGGCCGCTGCTTTCCGGGCATGGGCAGAGGACATCGAACAGGGCCGTTTCGATGGGGTGAAGCCGGAGGAATTTGACCCCTGGTCTGCTCACACCGCATATGTCTGTGGCCTGGCAACAAATGCTAGCTGCTGTCACGCTTTTCTGGAAAAAGCCATGGAACTGAATCCGGACCTGACCTTCCTGAAGGAAGTCGGCGCCCTCTATAAACGCTGCGGAGAAATGTGGAATCATGACAACGGGAACGATTTGGAGGCCCTGGGAGGCGGTTTCAATGTGACTCTGGAAGCACTCCAGGATAAGCAGCGCAGAGGCCGCATTGCCGCCAAACTCCGGGAGTTCGCCCAGGTGACCGAGGAGATTCGGCGTGTAGTATATAGAGAAATAAACGACACATCTGTCATAAAGAAAGCAGATTCGTTGCGCTGAAACCTAAAAGCCATGTTTGAGGGGCAGTCCCACTGCCCCGGTTACATATATGTTACTTCATTTATACTCGTGAGCGCATTCATTTACCACTTTCCTGTCTCGTATTGTACGAGCACTCACTCGTTATACATTCAGGTTGGCAAATGTTTTCGATCGCGAGTATAAACTGTAACAAATTTAAGTTATAGTAAACGACTTTAATATTTTTACTTTGGCATATTGTAGTGATTGTTGATACTGCTATAACTTCTAAGCAAAGTAAGAATAATTTTGACGTTTACTATAAGTATGCTATAAGCTGTAAAGTGCAGTAAAATCATTGATTATTTTAAAATAGGATTCTGCAATGGCATACCTAACAAAAAGCGTTATTACAGTTTAAATGAAGCACGTTACCTGCTTTTCAAAAGAATTGATTCTCCATTCCTGCAAATTTGTTTCCTGCACCCGTCTTTGATGCTATATGCCTCACCATATAAAGTTTCAGTACCATTCTCAACCACAATATAACTTCCGTCATTCAAAGCCAGAATCTCATGTCCGATACTGTCGGCATATGTAATATCCTCAATCACCCGAAAACCGTCAAGTATATCGTCTTTAATATGTTGAAAATGCGGTAAGATATTGACCTTAGTCAGTCCAAGTCCGGAAATCCAACGTTGATAACCGGGGTCAATTGCTTCCCCTTCCGATTCCGGACCAGCGTACACAATCTCTGCACAATTCATTGAGCCTGCACTCCACGCAATGACAAGGCCCTCATATCTGCGTAATCTTTCTTTTAATCCGATACGCCTCAGGAATATGTTCTGGGTTGGAACATGCCCGCCAGTAAGAAGTATGACATCCATCTCATCTAATCGTTCAATCATTTCCTCTGTTCTGGCATCACACATCCCAAAGAAAGAAAAAGGTAATCCGCTCATATGGAAAGATTCTCTCAAACAGTTTATCATTCCGTCATTTCTGCCATAATCATCCGGCGACGCACTGATCAACAGTATCTTCGGGTTTTCGCGCCAAAATGCCTTGATTTTATCCAATTGCCCATTTTCTCCCATCAGAGGGATTGGGATTCTCCGACCGTCTGCTTTAACCGATCCGCCAAGAGAGCTTGTCAAGATTGCTTTCATCAATTGTGTTCTCCTTTGTATCCTCGTCTAATTGTTATGTTTAATGGAAACTACTATGGTGCCAGGATATTCCATGGCTTTACTTGGGATGTTCATCATGTATTATGCCTGTTTAAAGCGGATTTGTCAACTGAAAATAAAAGGTTGTCTTCGGGGTCAGCTGCCAGTTTTCCCTGAAGGAAGCAGTCTTGCTGGTATGGGAGTTACCTGGAATAGATACTTGAAAAAAATTTATAAAAAATATTAAACTATTTTCTTTTTCTGTTACTATATAGGCAGAAGCTTCTAAAAAGTAATGAAAAAGGCAAACTTCAGACAGCAGGTGAAACAATGAACAGACAGAATGAGAAACAGCCCGAATTGATTCCAGAGGAACAGCTGATTGAAAAAATCGCCGATGCCTCGAAAACCATTTTTTCCTATTGCATGGCAAGGACCCCCAACCGCACAGAGGCGGAGGACTTATGCCAGGACATCCTGTGTGAGCTTGTGCGCTCATCGGAAAATATCCGTGACAGCAGGGCATTTTATGGTTTTATGTGGGCGGTAGCAGGAAATGTATACAGGCAATGGTGCAGGAAAAGGGCAGGGCTGCAGACTTGCGAACTGGACGATAACATCCCTTCGGGGAAAGACCTGCCTGATATGATTCTGGACGATGAAGAAAACGGTGACATCTATCTGCTCAGAAGAGAATTGTCGCTTCTGGCCGAAAAGTACCGGCAGGCGGTCATTCTGTACTACATGAAACGGAAATCCTGCTCCGAAATTTCGCGGCTGTTGTCCATTAATGAAAACAGAGTGAAATATCTGCTTTTCAAATCAAGAAAAATATTGAAAGAAGGAATGAATATGGAACGTAAACTTGGAGAACTCAGCTATAACCCCAAAGCCCTTGTCCCCATGTACAGGGGAAGCGGGCCTAACCGGTTCTGGGAATTCATGCAGGGGAGAATCCGGCAGAACATCGTACAGTCCTGTTATAATGACTCCCTGACCCAGGAGCAGATCAGCCTGGAAACCGGCATACCTCAGGGGAATGCCCTGGAAAACGATTTGTTTAATTTCTGCCAGGTGGAAAGCCGCCGGGGAGACAGAATCCGGTTTATGGATTATCTGCCGCTCCCCAGAGGCAGCCACCGGGACTTTTACGGAAATGACTACCTGATAAACATATTGTGCGATATTGCCCATGGCGATTGCGTCAAATTCAGCGAATATGACCTGGAAGCCGCTGCGGAACTGCTCAGAAAAGGCTATGTCCTGAAGGAAAGGGACAGGTATACGGATGTCTGTCCGCTGTTTACAAAGGAGCAGTATGCCGCCGCATGCAGGCTTGCGGAGGACTTTGTCACTGAGAAGATGACAGGTATACTGAAGGAGATGAACCGGCTTGCATTTGATATTTTAAGTGCTCATACACCCAGACACCTCCAGAAGCAGGTTTTGGCTGTTTCCTCCACCGTAAGGGACATGAATGCAGTGGGTATTCCGGTAAAGCTCCTGTTGGAGAGAAAGGCGCTGAGTACGGAATGGAATCCCCTGGAAATGCCGGGCATGCATATTGAACTGGGGGAATAAGAAAGTAGACTTTTCGACTGTTGCTGCATCATAATATAAGAACAGAAAGCCTGTTATTATAGTATAATATAATAATGGGCTTTCTGTTCTTGAATTATACTTCCTTTGTCAATCCAGTTGTAAAGCTGGTCAATGTGGAGCAGGTACTTTCCATTTATGAATCACTTTATCCCGTGGAAGGGGAGCGATACGTGTTTTTTGACGAAAGCCAATATACGGATCGTTTCTGTATCTTCTGGGCAGGGCGGAAGCGGACGGGAAAGGCGGCAAACTATAGAAAAATGTGATAATATACACTTTCATCCCATATAATTATGTGATTTTCTTGTAATTTTAATTCGGATCGCATATAATATACTCGTGGGCGCATTCATTTATCGACTTCTTCTCGTATTGCACAAATGCTCACTCGTTATACATTCAGGTTGGCAAATGTCTTCGATCGCGAGTATATACTGCAGACCGCCAGGATTTACAGTGGTATCCCCGGGAAAGTATCTGGCTGGCTGAAAAAGCTCAAGATGTATTATGTGACTGGAGGTATGCCGGAATCTGTGCTGATGTGGACAGAAGCACGGGATGTATCCGCCATGCAGGAAGCACTGCGCGGGATATTAGACGCTTACGAACGGGACTTTGCCAAGCACCCTAATGTCAGCGAGTTTCCGAAGATCTCTATGATTTGGAAATCCATACCATCCCAACTGGCAAGGGAGAATAAGAAGTTTATCTATAAGGTGGTCAAAGAGGGCGCAAGAGCCCGTGAATATGAGGATGCCTTACAGTGGCTGGTAGATGCCCGCCTGGTGCATAAAATATACCGCAGTTCCGCTCCCGGCCTGCCAGTGGCTGCTTATGATGATTTGTCCGCCTTTAAGATCTATCTGGTGGATGTAGGCCTGCTCCGCCGGTTGGCACAGCTGGCGCCTACGGCCTTTGGAGAAGGCAATCGCCTGTTCACCGAGTTCAAGGGTGCATTGACCGAGAACTTTGTGCTCCAGACTTTAGTCACTCAGTTTGAAGTGGTTCCCCGATATTGGACACAGAGCAATCCCCCTCATGAAGTGGATTTCCTCATTCAGCGTGAAAATGACATTTTCCCTGTGGAGGTGAAGTCCGGGAGCAATACCGCCAGTAAAAGCCTCAGGAAATTCAAAGAAATGTTTCCGGATCAGGTCAGGCTCCGTGTCCGGTTTTCCCTGAATAATCTGAAGTTGGACGACGATGTGCTGAATATCCCTCTGTTCATGGCTGACCAGACGGATCGTCTGATTGGCCTGGCGTTGTGAGGTAAGAAGCGAAAGCGCTATCTGGTTCCCGGTAAGGCGACTGGGATAGAGAAATGTAAAATCAAAGAGAGGCGGTATCCTATATGGAAGTAAAGAGATGCATAAAAGAATCGTTCACAGTCATCGGCAGGGAAGGTTCCACGGCAGATGGGGAAGGCTTTGTTCAAAGGCTATGGGAGGAAGCCAATTCCCGTTTCGGGGAGGTGGAGCACCTGGCGAAACGGGAGGAAGACGGCGGGATAGCCGGAATCTGGGGCGCCATGTCGGATTTTTCCCGTTCCTTCAAGCCTTGGGAAGACGGATTCAGCAGAGGCCTGTATCTGGCGGGAGTGGAATGCGCGGATGATGCGGAAGCACCGGAGGGCTGGACAAAGTGGGTCATTCCCGGCTTTGAATATGTCTATGCGGAATGTGAAGACGGAGACACCTTCCCGAAGATGATAGACTATCTGGCAGCCAATCATATGGCTCTGGCAGGGGCAGTACATGATTTTACCTGTCCCCGGACGGGAAAGCAGTATATGTTCTTTCCGATACGGAGGCTTTGACGTGAAAAGGGGCGGCGGCCCCCTTTTCTTTGATAGATTTCAAATTTTGCTGATAATACCATGTTCAGAAGATGCAGCACTCTTTACAATTCTATATCCACCGCATATTGCTCATCAATGAGAAGATATTCCGCCTTGTGGAGAAGGCACTGCTCCAGGAACCATGCGTTATCCTGGCGCAATGCTTCTATGGTACAGTCGTCTTCCATGCGATTTTCGATTACAGATGCATAGCCTTTAATATCCTGGAAATGGTTCTCAATATAGCGCTCACTCATCACCAGGCAGAAAAACCTGATGTGGGACAGATATTCCGGTTGGAAATCTTTCTCCCATTCAAAAGGAATATAGCATCCTTCCACAATGAGATTCTGATTGTTCTCGACAGCGGTCTTAATCATTTCACGGACGACAGGCCATAAATAGGCTGTCAGCGCACTGTCGTCGCTTTCCGGGGTCAGTTCCGTATAGCCGCTGCGGATCAATCCCATTTTCAAATGATCAATAGAAAGGTAAGGATATTTGTATTTTTCCAGTAATTTCTGGGCAAGAGCGGTCTTGCCGGCGTGGGATGCGCCTGTCAGCAAAACAATCATTGGATACCTCCTGGCGTGTCGGGATTTATACTCGTGAACGCATTTATACTCAAGACCGCCAGAATTTACTAATTTGTTCACGGCGAGCATATATGGCTGGCGGTCTTAAGGAAGTGTCTACAAATAAC
>DKVC01000082.1:10612-10897 GCA_002490995.1 Lachnospiraceae bacterium UBA7188 | reverse complement strand
GGAGACGGTTTCCGTTTCCTATGATCTGGAGTACGGCAGCGCTACCATAGAGATGCATAAGGACAGCATTCGCCCGGGACAGAGGGTTCTGGTCGTGGATGATCTCATCGCCACCGGCGGAACCACCGAAGCCATGATAAAGCTCATCGAGAGCCTGGGCGGCGTAGTGGTAGGTGTGGTGGTGCTGATGGAGCTGGCAGGTTTAAAGGGACGGGAGAGAATTTCCGGCTATCGTCTGGAGTCGGCAATTTGCTATGAAGGAAAGTAAGGAAGTGTCTACAAATA
>DKVC01000082.1:0-10271 GCA_002490995.1 Lachnospiraceae bacterium UBA7188 | reverse complement strand
GTTGCAGCGGTTATTTTCCGACAGTTCCTAAGGAAGCGGCAGGTGCGAAGGCAGAAGCAGGCAGTACAGTTAACGGGTGCAGAAAGCGTGGATGGTTATGGCAGAAGAAAAGAACGAGGAAATTTTTGATGATGGAAAGATGAGTGAGTACCATGAATTTGTGGATCCTGACAGTCTGTATCAGGAGCTGATTCATCGTGTGCAGAAATACCATCCCAGCGATGATATATCTTTGATTGAAAAAGCGTATAAGGTGGCAGCGGAGGCACATAAGAACCAGCTGAGGAAATCGGGAGAGCCGTATATCATCCATCCGTTGAACGTGGCAATCATTCTGGCGGATCTGGAGTTGGATAAGGAAACCATCGTTGCGGGGATTCTCCATGATGTGGTGGAGGATACCGTCATGACGGAGGATGATCTGAAGCGGGAGTTTGGAGATGATGTGGCACTTCTGGTGGACGGTGTAACCAAGCTGGAGAAGATACCGCTGTCTTCAGGCGGGGATCAGTCGGATGAAAAGCTGGAAATGCAGGCTGAGAACCTGCGGAAGATGTTCCTGGCCATGGCGAAGGATATCCGGGTGATTCTGATTAAGCTGGCGGACCGCCTTCATAATATGCGCACGCTGCAGTATAAAAAACCGGAGAGCAGACAGCGGATCGCTAAGGAGACGCTGGAGATTTACTGCCCCATTGCTCAGAGGCTGGGCATCAGCAAGGTAAAAATTGAACTGGACGATTTGTCGCTGAAATATTTGGAGCCGGAAGTTTACTATGACCTGGTAGACAAGATTTCCCAGCGCAGAAGTGCAAGAGAGAAATATATCCAGAGTATCGTGGATGAGGTCAGCGAGCATATCCGGAAGGCGGGGATTAAGGCGAAGATTGACGGCCGGGTGAAGCATTTTTTCAGCATCTACAAAAAAATGGTGAATCAGGATAAGACACTGGACCAGATTTACGATCTGTTTGCAGTGCGGATTATCGTGGACAGCGTGCGGGACTGTTACGCGGCGCTGGGAGTCATTCATGAGATGTATAAGCCCATACCCGGGCGTTTCAAGGATTACATCGCCATGCCCAAAGCGAACATGTACCAGTCCCTGCATACCACGCTGATCGGCAGTTCGGGACAGCCTTTCGAGATACAGATCCGTACTTTTGAGATGCACAAGGCGGCAGAATATGGCATTGCCGCCCACTGGAAGTACAAGGAAGCCTCCGACGGCAAGAAGGTGGAGGCCCAGGAAGAGGAGAAGCTGGTCTGGCTGCGGCAGATTCTGGAGTGGCAGCGGGACATGTCGGACAACCGGGAGTTTATGAAGCTTCTGAAAAACGACCTGGATCTGTTTTCAGACAATGTCTATTGCTTCACGCCCACAGGAGAGGTAAAAAATCTTCCGGCAGGCTCTACCACCATTGATTTTGCCTACAGTATCCATTCTGCGGTGGGAAACCGGATGGTGGGCGCCAGAGTGAATGACAAGCTGGTGACCATTGACTATGAGATTAAGAACGGCGACAGGGTGGAGATCATCACATCCCAGAATTCCAAGGGTCCCAGCCGTGACTGGCTGAATGTAGTCAAGAGCACCCAGGCGAAGAACAAAATCAACCAGTGGTTCAAGAACGAGCTGAAGGAAGACAATATAGTCAAGGGCAGGGAACTGCTGACAAATTATTGTAAGACCAGATCCGTCAATCTGCCCGATCTGCTGAAGCAGGATTACATGAATGCCGTGATGCGCAAATACGGTTTCCGCGACTGGGATTCCGTGCTGGCGGCCATTGGGCACGGGGCTTTAAAGGAAGGGCAGATTGTCAATAAGATGCAGGATCTCTACGACAGGGATCACAAGCGGGAGATGACCAATGAGGAGGTTCTGGCCAGCATCGCGGAGGCCGGGGCGGTTTCCATTAACAAGCCCGCGTCCATGAAGGCGAAAAGCGGTATCGTGGTGCGCGGGATTGCGGATCTGTCTGTACGTTTTTCCAAATGCTGCTCTCCGGTACCGGGAGATGAGATTGTGGGATTTGTCACCCGCGGGCGGGGGATTTCCATTCACCGGACGGACTGTGTGAATATGATGAACCTGCCGGAAATCGAGCGCGCCCGTATTATCGATGCGGAATGGCAGGCCCCGGAGGATGCCACCGAAAAGTATGTGGCGGAGATTGACATTTATGCGAATAACAGGAACGGCCTGCTGGCGGATATTACCAAGGCGCTGACAGAGCGGAATATCAGTATTCTCTCCCTGAATACCAGGGTCAGCAGGCAGGGGCTTGCGACGCTGCAGACTTCCTTTGAGGTGGAGGGGAAAGAGGAGCTGAACCGGGTGATTGACAAGATTCGCAGCATTGAGAGCGTGGTGGATATCGAGCGGGCTACGGGCTGACGGAATGAAGATTTTCTAAGCGGCCAAAGTACGCCCGCTAAGAAAATCTAAATCATTCCGGGAAGAATGCCCAAAGTGCGGGCATTCTTCCAGGTTTCCGCGACTGTTTTTTTCGTGCTTGGTTTTTTCGCGGTTGTTTTTTTCGCGCCTGGGTTTTTCACGGTTGTTTTTTCGCGCCTGGGGTTTTTGCGGTTGGGTTTCGTGGCTGGGGTTTTCTGTGGCTGGGGTTTTCGTGACTGGGGTTTTCGTGCCTGGGGTTCCTGTGACTGGGGCGGCGGATGAGGATGGGGCAGGGGACAAAAGGTTTTGGAATTTGGGAGTGGGAGGCTGGATGAAATGGGTGAGATAAAGATAGGACGTATGGTGCTGGGCGTTTGCCAGACCAATTGTTATTTCCTGTACCGGGATGGGGGGCAGGAGGCAGTCGTGGTGGATCCGGCGGACAAGGGAGCCGGTATTTACGGGGCTCTGCAGAAAAACGGGTTCCGGGTGGCGGGGATTCTGCTGACCCATGGGCATTTTGACCATATCTGGGGCCTGGACGAGCTGAGGGATGCGGCAAATGCGGCTGCTGAGGCGGACGGCTGTGAGCCCATAAAGGTTTACGCCTGCGAGGCGGAGCGGGAACTGCTGAAAAGCGCCCGCCTGAATGTGTCTGCCCAGGCGGGACGGGCCTGTGAGACTTACGCGGATGTGTACGTGAAGGACGGACAGAAGATCACGATTGCGGATATGAGCTGTAAGGTGATAGCCACACCGGGACATACGGCGGGCGGCTGTTGTTACTATTTCGAGGAGGCAGGTATTCTGGTGTCAGGGGATACATTGTTTGCGGAGTCCGTAGGAAGGACGGATTTCCCCACGGGAAGTATGGGAACGCTGGTACGTTCCATTAAAGAGAAGCTTTTTGTGCTCCCGGAGGAGACGAAGGTGTATCCGGGGCATGGGGAGAGAACTACAATCGGGTATGAGAAGGAAAATAACCCGTTCTGCGTGTAGGCGGATGGCTGCCTGCTTCTGGTGGCCATTCTCTGTGCCTATACGGGACGTATATGCCCGGACTCGGGGCTGCAATACAGGCTGCAGCGGGATCCGGGGCTCTGTAATGCAGGTCATGGAAGAATCAGGTGCTTTGCGCTCCGGGCAGGCGGGATTTGAGGAGATACATTTCGGGCGGGAACAGAATTCCCGTGCCGAGAGGGAGCTTGGTTATGGAAGAGGGGCATTCCATGGAAGAATTGAGGAATAAAGCCCATCTGGTTATGGATGAGGTGAGGAAAGTGATTATAGGCAAGGATGACTGTGTGGAGAAAGTGATGGCAGCCATTCTTGCAGGAGGAAACGTGCTTTTGGAAGATGTGCCGGGTGTGGGTAAGACGGAGATGGCAATTGCTTTTTCCAGGGCCTGCGGGCTTAAGTCCAACAGGGTGCAGTTTACGCCGGATGTGATGCCGGCGGATATTACGGGGTTTTCCATGTACCGGAAGGATACGGAGAGCTTCGTGTACCGCCCGGGAGCTGTCATGTGTAATTTACTGCTGGCGGATGAGATTAACAGGACTTCTCCCAAAACCCAGTCCGCACTTTTAGAGGTTATGGAGGAAGGAAATGTAACGGTAGACGGTGTCACCAGACAGGTGCCCCGTCCTTTTATCGTACTGGCAACCCAGAATCCTGTGGGTTCATTCGGTACCCAGAGACTGCCTGAGGCCCAGATGGACAGGTTTCTGATCTGTATCAGCATGGGGTATCCGGAACCGGAGGATGAGATTGCCATGCTGAAGAGCCGTCATAAGGGCAGGCCCATGGATGAGATTCAGTCTGTGGTCAATGGGGACGAGCTTCTTGCCATGCAGGAAGAGACGGAGAATATATTCATACATGACGCTCTGTATAAATATATGACAATGCTGTCAGTTTGTACCCGGGAGCATGAGATGCTGGAGCTGGGGATGAGTCCCCGGGGAACGCTGGCGCTGGGAAAAATGGCAAGGGCGTATGCCTATATAAACGGAAGAAACTACTGTGTGCCGAAGGATGTGAAGAAGGCACTTTTTGACGTGGGAGTCCACCGGATCCGGCTGAACCAGAAGGCCAGAATCAGCGGGAAGCAGGCGGAAGATATTCTGAAAGAGGCGCTGGATCGGGTGAAGGAACCCAGACTCGGCGAGAAAGTATGATCAGGAGAAGGCTTTGCTGCCTGCTGCTTTTGGCGGCGGGTGGTTATTTCATTATGCTCTATGATTTTCAGGGGCTTCGTTTTCTGTTCGGATGTGTCATCTGCATTCCCCTTGTCTCTTTTCTGTTTCTGATTCCAATGAGCTTAGGCTGCCGGGCGTATCTGGCAGCGGACAGGGAGGCCGTCATGCGCGGCGAAATCCTGGAGGCAAAAGTGACAGTGGAAAACAGGGGAGCGCTTCCGGTACCCAGAGTGTTGCTGGAGCTGTATTGGAATGTGCCGGGGGAGCGGGAGGCAAAGGTCAGAAAGTGGCTGAACTGTATGGGGATGAGAGAGAAGGAAATTTTCGTGTCTGAGGTTTCGGCAATGCACTGCGGCCAGGCTTCCCTGGAGCTGGCAAGGGCAAGGGTATGCGATTACCTTGGCCTGTTTTCGCTTCCGGTGAGAAAAAAAGGCAGGGCGGAAATATGTATTACACCTGTGGTCACCCCGGTCGCTTCCACAGTGGAGGCCGCTTATTCACAGACGCTTCAGGGCGGAGGCGGAGAAAGGGAAGGGGATATGCTGCTGCGGGATTTTCAGCCGGGAGACAGCCTGCACCGTGTCTACTGGAAACTGATGGCCAGGGGCGGGGATGATCTGCAGGTCAGGGATTTCGAGAGAAGCAGTTCCGTGAGCCTCTTTTTACATTTTTCGGATGAATTGAAAACCCGGCCGGATGTGTGGGACAGATATCTGGACCGGGCGGTTTCCTTTCTGTATTTTCTTGCGGAAGAATGCCGGCAGACCATACAGATTTCCGTAGAAGTGGTGTGGCGGCAGGGGAATGCTCTTTTCCGATGTGCCATTCTGGATGGGGATGCCGTGCAGGCATGGGCCTGTGCCCTTTTGCGGGAAGCGGCAGTGGGGACGGCGCTGTTGGAGGAGGAAATCCCGCTGCTGGAACAGGGCTGGCATATGGAAGAGGACTGCAGACTGTATTTTGGGGAGCAATGCGTATATGAAGAGTGAAAAGAAGCAGGCTGCGGAGGCTTTTTCTCCGGCAGGATGCCTGTTTGACATTGTGCTGCTGTATGTGAACAGTATCGGCATTGTGGGTGCACTGGCGGAAATTCTGGAGATTCCTTGGCGTGACATCGGGAGAAGGAGTACCCGGCCTGGGCTGGAACCTGTCTTGTTCTGGGGCGTGCTGCTGGTATTTTGTGTGGCGGTGGTCCTGATCAGGAGCGGAAAAAGCGGGAGAAAGGTAATTATTCGTGCTTCCATATGCGGAATTTTGTATCTTTTTATCGGAATCCTGTTTTGGAAAGTGCTGTCCGGAGGGCTTTCCATTGTATTGGATAAAGCCGTGCGGAATCTGAATGAGAGATATCAGTTTCATATTGCCTGGACGGCGTCAAGACCCAGGGACAGAGCCGGATGGGATGCGGGAATGCGCACGCTGGCCATGACATGCGCTGCCCTGTATGTCCTGTTCCCTCTGGAACTGCTGGCTGGTGTGTTCGGGCGGTATGACAGGGGATTCTGCCTCATTGCGGGGAATGCGCTGTGGTTTACCCTCGCCTGTGTCTGTGACAGGTTTCCCGGATTTCTCTTTCTTGCTTTCTGTGTGGCGGGGGCTGTTGCAACACTGGTGCAAAAGGATTTCAGAAGACGCCCCGGGGTGGGATTTGCGGTGGTGGTATGTGCGGCTGCTCTGAGCGGCCTGGTGATGGCGGCAGTATTCCGCTTTTTTCTGCCGGAGATGGACAGGCAGTATGTGGAGCTTCAGGAACGCAGGGGAGAATTCTACAGGCTTGTAAATGAGGAATGGATTCCCAGGGTAAAAAGCATGCTGCCCGGAGGCGGATTTGGCTCAGGGGTGGATGTGACAGGGGAACTGGGCAGAAACCGCCTGTTCGCCTATACGGCGGAGGATGTATATCGCGTGACAGTGAACCAGAAGCCTCAGGGTACCATGTATCTGAAAGGGTTTGTGGGCGTCACATACGATGAGAAGGAATGGCTGTCTCAGTCTGACCGGGAGGTGGAAGATTACTACAGAGGACATGGGCTGGAGCTGCCGGAAAATTACGGGGAATTTGCCAATATCAGCTATGAGGCAGCGAAGGAGCTGCAGCATGGCACTTCCCCTGCTTATATCCAGATGAAAGAACTGGGAGGCAGGGGAAGCTACAGTATTTATCCCTACGGGGCCCTGCTGACAGAGGAATTTCAGGTTCATGGAGACGGAAGCGTAGCCAGAAAAAGCGATGAGTATGGGTTCCGGTATTATTTTCTGTCCGGTTTCGGCACAAGAACTGTATTGCCGGAGGGACCGGCGGAGACAGAGCAGCGTTACCGCCGGTATGTCTACGACAATTACCTGGAATATCCGGAAGAGGAACTGCCCCGGCTGACGGCATGCCTGGAGAGGGAAGAGATCCGTACGGACAGCATATATGCCTGTGCCCTGGATCTGATCCGCCTTCTGGACCGGCAGGCGGATTATAACCTGGATGCGGAAAACAATCCTTCGGGGACGGATTTTGTGGAGTATTTTCTGTTTGACAGCCGGGAGGGGTACTGTGTGCATTTTGCATCAGCCGCAGTGCTTGCCCTGAGGTATTTCGGGATACCTGCCCGGTATGTAACCGGGTATACGGTTTCGCCCTCCGATTTTGTCTCCGATATCGCGGGAACCTATACGGCTGTGATTACGGGAAGGCAGGCCCATGCCTGGGCGGAGATTTATCTGGATACCATTGGCTGGGTACCTGTGGAGATGACGCCGGGGGCGGTGGCATTTCCGGAAGACAACCGGATGGAGCAGCTGGGGCAGCTTGGACAGCTGGCAGGACAGAGGCTGATGCTGCCGGAAAATGACGAACTGTGGCAGCAGGACAATGAGGCAGGTCAGAATGATGTACCGGAAGGAAGCAATGCCATGGAGCCTGATGTGCCGGAGGACAGTCAGGTTCAGCCGGATGTGCCGGACAGGGAAAACGGAACGTTATCCGCACTGCCCGAGGGAGAGAGCCGGACAGAAGAAAATAAGGGAAATGTGCCGGGTACGGACGATGGACTGCAGCAGACACCGGATGAGCAGGAAAATCATATACCGCTGGTTCAGAGACCTGTATTTCGTATCGTAATGACTGTGATGGCGATTCTTATGCTGCTGGCGGCATTCGGGTGCCTGGAGAAATGGGACGAAAACCGGCGCAGGGAAATTTTTGGCAGGGCGGACAGGAGAGAGCGCATTTTCCTGCTTTACCGGAATTTCAGGAACGTATTTCAGCTGGCGGGAATCAGGCGGGATCTGAGGGTGGACGGGGAGGAATTCCGTCTGATTCTGCAGGGTTCCTTCCGGATAAGCGATGCGGAGTACGAAAATTTCTGCCGCATTCTGGAGAAGAACAGCTTTGCGCAGGAGGAACCTTCCGAGGAAGAACTCCGGGAGGTGCGCGCTCTGTATGACAGGCTGTCCGGAGAAGCGTACACACGCGCGGCATTTTACAAAAAACCCTTTATCAGAAGATGCCAGGGCTGCGTGTAAGAAGAAGTTGATGCCTGCGCCTGGCGGACGGAAATTCTATGCCGGGAAATGGTGCCGGACAGGCAGGTGCAGAACTGGAAAACAGCACTTGCCTGTCCAGCGCCCATAGGATTTACGGACGCCTGCACCTGGCGGACGGAAATTCTATGCCGGGAAATGGTGCTGGACAGGCAGGTGCGGAACTGGAATAGGAGAATACAATGTTAGCAGTAGAGTTAAACAGGGCAAATTATGAATATGATGTAAATTCCATAGTGAAGGCTTTTTATCCGGAAGAACAGGTCTGCGTGCTGACATCCGAGATGAGGGAAGAGAAGAGAGAAAGCCTGCGTTCGGATATTCGCATCCGGATTCTGCTGAAGCCGGAGGGTGCCGTCATTGCAATGGACGGGGAAGAACACTGCTGGGACGCAGGGGACATTTCCATGCACAGGAGGAATTTCCTGACAGAGGGAGATGAGGCGGAGGATGAAGAGCCTGCCAAAGCGGAAAAGGAGTATAAATACGGATTTAAATGCTTCCTGTATCGTGTGCTGAGGCAGGTGACTGGAAAAGAACTCCCATGGGGAAACCTTACGGGAATCCGTCCTGTCAAGATTGCTTCCCAGCTGTTGGAGGAGGGGAAAACAGAGCAGGAGGTTGTGGAATATTACCGACAGAAATATTATGTCAGTACAGAAAAAGCAGAGCTTGCTGTGGACATCGCGAGACGGGAGCATGCACTTTTGGAAGCAGTCAGCCATAGCAAAAAGAGCGAAGATGACGGCAATGGATATAGCCGGGATTATGGATATAGTCGGGATTATGGATATAGTCGAGACTATGGATATAGTCGAGACTATGGATATAGTCTTTATATAGGAATCCCCTTCTGTCCCACCACCTGCCTGTACTGTTCCTTTACCTCTTTTCCCATCAGCGGTTATCAAAAGATTGTGGATGCCTATGTGGACTGCCTGATTCAGGAACTGGAGTATGCGGCGGAATGGGGCAGAGGAAAGATTCTTGATACGGTCTATATCGGCGGCGGTACTCCCACGACGCTGGAACCGGAGCAGATGGACAGGCTTTTGACGCGGTTAAAGACCCTGTTTGATTTCTCATCTGTAAAGGAATTTACGGTGGAGGCAGGACGTGCGGACAGTATTACGGAGGAAAAACTGAAGGTGCTCAGACGGCATGACGTCAGCCGGATTTCCATTAATCCTCAGACCATGAATCAGGAAACTCTGGACTATATCGGCAGGAAAGCGTCTGTGGAACAGGTGGAACAGGCTTATGCTCTGGCAAGAAACATGGGCTTTGACAATATTAATATGGATCTGATTCTGGGGCTGCCCGGAGAGGACGAGTGGGCGGTAAGGCATACTGTGGAGCGGGTGGTGGAGATGGCGCCGGACAGTCTGACGGTGCATTCCCTGGCTGTCAAGAGGGCATCCCGCCTGAACCAGATGGTACAGGAGAGGGGAACCGGTATGCTGCGCAATACGGATGAGACCATGAGAATAGCTGCGGAGGGAGCAAAGCGGCTGGGGCTGGTGCCGTATTATCTTTATCGCCAGAAAAATATGTCGGGGAATTTTGAAAATGTCGGGTATGCCAGAGAGGGACAGCTGGGGCTTTATAATGTGTTGATTATGGAGGAGAAACAGACCATAGTCGCCTGCGGTGCTGGGAGCGTATCGAAAAGGGTGTATCCGGACGGACGCATTGAGCGGAGTGAGAACGTCAAGGATGTTTCCCAATATATCGAGAGAATCGGGGAAATGATAGAAAGAAAACGTGTGTTATTAGAAGATTAGCAATTCAAAATTTAAGTAAAAATGTTGAGTATGATGTGGATTTGGGGTACAACAAAGATACCAAAAGTCCAACAAATGTCCAACAAATTTTTTTGCGTTGGTACATCATAATACGCTATAATGCATTTTTCATCTCGAAGTCCAACAAAATCAGTGTAAATCCACAGATTCCTGAGGAGCGTTTCGGAAATAATCGAAACGCTCTTTTTTTCGCCTTTCAAGCAGGATTTAGCCTTTTATGAAGAAATTGTAAGGTCAGGCTAGTCCAACAAATTAAAATGCACATTTGGTAATAGTCATTTTATTAAATGAAAAGGAGGTTCACGAGATGAACAACACAGCGTTAAGAGC
>DKVC01000150.1:14663-16604 GCA_002490995.1 Lachnospiraceae bacterium UBA7188 | reverse complement strand
TCCGTGCAGGAGTTTTTACATTTGGAACAATGTTCTTTCCCATAGGGGCAGCGCCACATGAGGTAACCGCTGGATTTGTCGTAGCCATTGGGTTTCATGCGCATCTTTTCCTGGCATAGAGGCGTCCCATCTTTGTCAATGGTGATGGTATCAGGGATTGTTTTTGGGCGGCCGCATTTGTCGTTTAGGTCGATAAATGCCCGTATTTCCTTTTTCTTGAGGATCCGGTAGGTGGGGTAATTGTCCATGGCAGAGTCCAGGCATATGTTTTCAATAGAAAGAGCCGGCATATGTTTTTCCAGTTCATGGAAAGAGACCAGGAAGCTGACGGAATCATGGCGCTTTGCACTGGTGAAGCGCAGGAGAAGGGGGATGTCCGTCTTAATTTCTGCGTTATAGCAGGAGAGCTGGAAGAAGGTGTAGCCGAAGTAATACTGGTCCAGGTCGCTGTCCCAGCCCCAGGCTGCATCTGGGTCAGGGAAATGGCGCAGGTTATCCGGAGCGCCGTCCCTGTGGTGTCCGTTTGGGCAGGCATGGGTATGAACAGCGGTGCCGTCGCCTGAAACGGTAAGGTGCTGCTTAGGTATAAGGCCGCATTCCATGGAAGGCAGGACGGCTGCATGGTAGAAGAACTGCTGCAGGCGCTGCTCAAAGTTGAAAGGGATATCCTTCCCATCCATGAGCCGTTTTTCGATGGATTCGGTAATCTTGTGTTTTGTCTCCTGTGCTTTCTGGTGCTTGCCTTTGGGCCTGTCAGGCTTTTTGTGGTTCCAGGAAAAGGGGAGCAGTTTGGCCCGGGAATATAAGTCCGTTGAG
Organism: Lachnospiraceae bacterium UBA7188; assembly: GCA_002490995.1. GTDB lineage: Bacteria > Bacillota > Clostridia > Lachnospirales > Lachnospiraceae > Acetatifactor. Next base: position 15,788 of record DKVC01000150.1, on the reverse strand, counting down.
GGGGCAGCCCAGAGCCTGTCCATGAAGTCAAAGTAGGAGCCGAGGGGCGGGAGGGAATCCGGCGTACAGCCGATGAGAGCAGCGAGGACGCGGTCACCTTTCAGCCTGTCCACCCAAAGGGTAAGAGAGAGCTTGGTCAGGCCTTCTGAATATAGAAGAAAAAAGAGAATAAAAGATCTTAAGATCTGCGGTTGATTCTTAGCGGGCCTGCCGGTGGAAGAGTAAAAAGGCAGGAGGAACTCCATGGCCTTATCGGTATTGAAAAGGCGGAGTTTCTGCCAGGCAATCCAAAGCTCAGTATGGAGCCGATTCCTTTCAGAGGAATCGAAATGGACTTTGGATTCGTTGAGAAAGTACTTGTAATCATGCATGGACTGCCAGTACTTGATCATAGAGTGCACCTCCTTGTAGTTTTAGTGCTGTGCGTGGGGCACAGATGCTTGTTAACTACAAGGGGCGCGTTTGGTGACTGGAGTATAAGGTCACCAAACGCGCCGCACATTTGGGCATATATGTCAATAGCTTTTTGGAAATTTATTAAAATTTTCGTCCGGAGTTTGGAGGAAAGGATAAAATAGAGAAACAGAAAAAGAGCGGAAATATGGGCTTTAAAGAGTTTCCGAGACCGCTCTGAAAACGGAATGGAGGCCGCTGCTCGTTTTCATTCAAGCAATCGCTTTACAGCAGGAAATCATATCTATTGTACAACATTGCAATAATCTGACAGAGATGCGTCCTGGTGTAACCTGCCGCAGGGCGGGCCGGGTGGGCGCTTCGGAATGCAAAAACCGAAATCAGGAGACAGGGAGAATCCGAAGTGACAGTCCCGGCACTTTCCAGTGTGTGGCTGGAGAAGGAAAATATGGAGGATGCGGCTCTCTAAGAGTTCGGTTCACTAATGTTTCGATAGCATAATCAGAACACAAAAAGTTCACAATAAATATCAGCACTCCGTATTGACGAGTGCTGATTCCTGTGTTATAACATAAATAGAACAGATGGAACGAAAAAAACAGATTTTAAGTGTGATGGTATCTTCCTGATGTTCAAAGTTCCAATTAAAAAATTATTGCAAGTATATAAAAAGGAGAGATGACTTATGATGACACCTAGTATTTTTGGAGA
>DKVC01000150.1:13411-14400 GCA_002490995.1 Lachnospiraceae bacterium UBA7188 | reverse complement strand
TTATGATGACACCTAGTATTTTTGGAGAGAACTTGTTTGATGATTTCTTTGATGAATTTTTTGATTTTCCTGTGATTGATGACAAGGCAATGCAGAAAGCACAGAGGAAACTGTATGGGCGTCACGCGGCGAACATGATGAAAACAGATGTGCAGGAACACGATGACCATTATGAGGTAGATATTGATCTGCCTGGTTTCAAGAAAGACGAAATTTCTCTGGAACTTAAGGATGGTTATCTGGTGATTACTGCAGCGAAGGGGCTCGACAAAGACGAGAAAGAAAAGAAAACCGGGAAGTTCGTCCGCCGTGAGCGCTATGCAGGCAGTATGAGCAGGTCTTTCTATATCGGCGAAGATATTAAGGAGGAAGATATCCGTGCAAAGTATGAGGGCGGCGTGCTGAAGCTGAATATACCGAAGGCGCAGGAGAATCAGCCGCAGGTTGAAGAAAAGAAGTATATTGCCATTGAGTAACTGGCTAAAACGTAAAAGGCAGAGGGAAGGGCATCCCCCTGCCTTTTATAGTTAGGAATTGTCGGAAAATAACTGCTGCAATTGCTTCAGGAGAAAACCGGAAAATGAATACTTCATTGGTGTGCAGTATCATTTATGAGCTTTTTCACATACTGGAGAAGAAAATCGGACGCCTGCTAAATGAGTCACAGCTTTTGCGGGAACACTGTATTCAAGTACGGGAACTGTTTCAGGTGGAAATTGACATCAGGCAGAATGAAGTTATGAAAATACTCACGATTGTGACCACTGGTTTTTGCCATTATCCCTTTTCTTCCCTTATCTGAATATCGGGAGAGCAGTCTCATATAATCCAATTTCTTTATTCGTTTTTCAGGGTATAGACCGAATCGGCTGAGGGCTGTCCCAGTGCATATAAGCTGAAGATGCTGAAGCTGATTTTATGTTGACCGATTTCAAAAAATCTTTATAATAAGTGTTGTTTAGCATAGTTAGGAATTGTCGGAAAATAAC
>DKVC01000150.1:12470-13017 GCA_002490995.1 Lachnospiraceae bacterium UBA7188 | reverse complement strand
TGTAGACACTTCCTTATACTCGCGGGCGAATTCAGACGGAAATTCAGGCAGGCTCAGCTTTCGGAAATCTGTGATGTTGACAGTGAAAATATTTACGGCGATAAGTTTACCATTGAAAAGGATGCCGTTACGGGTATCGGTAATAATGTCATGCTGGATTTTGGGGAGTTTGCTTTTGGGACGAATGGGCCGGCCGTGCTGGTGATCTGTGGGAAGTCCGCATTGCCTGTCAACAGTATCAACGCGATTTTTAACCGGAGACGAGGAAAAACGTATCATTGCGGAGTTTGCCGGTGCCGGGGAATATGTGGAGAGACGCTTTCCCATTGAGGGAATAGTGGGAAAGGGCAGGGTGTCCTTTGTATTTCTGCCGGGGAGTGATTTTGATTTCAGGTATTTCAGGTTTGAAGCCCGGGAATAACGCAATTTCGTTGATAAAGATCAGTTTTTCGCTGGACAAACTGCCTGTGAATGAAAATAAGGTTGAAATGCCTGTCGAAATATGATAATATTTGAGTGGAATTACCAGGATGGTAGGCGGTTAGCC
>DKVC01000150.1:0-12177 GCA_002490995.1 Lachnospiraceae bacterium UBA7188 | reverse complement strand
AGGCGGTTAGCCCTCTTCGGAGGGCAGTACCACTTAATGTGGCTGTGTCCCTCCGATTACATAAATGCCAGATCATTATGGCATTGTTTTTGGAAAGGAGGGTAATGCCACTTGCGTGGCATTGCTTATGTTGACGATAGAAGGACTGATTTCAGTACTTGGTTTGTGTCTGACCTGCTTTGGGTTGGGATACACCATCGGCAGCAGAAACAGCGATAAGACACAGAAATAGCCGCCCCAGTCCATCATACTGAGCGGCTATTTCCAGCGTAACATATGAATCGGGCTAACCGTCTATCGGTAAATTCTGTTGGGCGCCTGTTACAGCAGGTGCCCTTCTTCATATAAAGGATACCACAAAGCCCTGGAAAGTTCAAGGGATTTTTTGCTGGACAGACTGTTTCAAAATGCAGTCCGGGCGAAAAATGAAATAAACTACAGGCGGGTGAAATTGAAACAAAATACGGTAAAATTGAAACCGAATAATAAGCATGAAAGGTGAGGAAAGAACGCAGTGGGATGCCGGAACCATCGGAATCGCCGGGACAGCCTAAACCACCGACGCTGGCTTAGGCCAGACGAATGGACGCGCAGGTTGAGTGTGACGTATTAAACACAAAGTGACGGCACGAAAGACTCCAGGGACAATGCGGAAGTGGATGTTCAGGATTTTTTGAGACATCAATAGTAGGACAAACGGACTTTTTGAATGCCTGGACGGACGCTTGCACTAGGCGGAGAGATTGTGCCGGTTCTGTATCTGCGTAAACTTTCCGGGAAACAGTTATGATGATTCACAAATTACATGAAAACTGGAAAATGTGCATAGCCGGTACGGAGGATTACATTCCGGCAACAGTCCCGGGCAGCGTCTATCATGACCTGCTGGCAAACGGTCGGATGGAGGATCCCTATTACCGGGACAACGAGATGAAAGCGCTGAAAATTATGGAAGATGATTTTGAGTATGTGTCTGTATTTGACGTGGAGGCCGGACTGCTTAAGTGCGACGCAGTGCTGCTGCATTTTGACGGGATTGATACCGTTGCCGACATCTTTTTCAACGGTACCCGGATTGCGTCAGTGGAAAATATGCACCGAACCTGGGAGTTCCCGGTGAAGGAGATTCTACAGGAGACGGGAAATGAACTGAAGGTGGTGCTGCATTCTCCCACGAAATATATCCGGGAAGCGTATGCCCGGGAGCATATTCCGGGGAGCGGGGACGCTATGGACGGCTTCCCCTATTTGAGGAAGGCCCACTGTATGTTCGGCTGGGACTGGGGCCCCAGGCTTCCGGATGCGGGAATCTGGCGGGACGTGAAGCTCATCGGGTTTAACGAAGCACGGATTGACAGCGTGTATGTCACCCAGGTGCACGCGGACGGCAGAGTGACCCTGAAGCTGGATGTGGATGTAGAGCGCCTGGGAGAAGAGCATCTGCGCCGGTTCGGGCGGGACGATGACAGGCTCTCCGGGCTGTCCTGCAGAGTGATTTTGACAGACCCGGAGGGACAGAAAAAAATCTGCAGCCATGAGGAGGCCATGGCAGGCATTGTGATAGAGAACCCCAGGCTGTGGTGGCCCAACGGCTACGGAAGCCAGCCGCTGTATGGGTTGGAGGTGGAGCTGCTTGCGGATTGCGGGAATGGGGCGGCAGCCATTCCCGGAGAGAGGGAAGCTTTGGGGCATGTCCTGGACACCTGGAAGCGCCGCATCGGTCTGCGCACCATTACCGTATGTACTGATAAAGACCAATACGGCGAGCAGTTCTGCCATGTGGTAAACGGCGTAAAGATTTTCGCAATGGGAGCGGATTATATTCCGGAGGACAATATCCTGCCGAGAATGACGCCGGAGCGGACTTACAATCTGCTGCTGCAGGCGAAAAATGCCAACCATAACTGCATCCGTGTCTGGGGCGGAGGGCATTATCCCGGCGACGCTTTCTGGGATGCCTGCGACGAGCTGGGGCTGCTGGTGTGGGAAGATTTTATGTTTGCCTGTGCGGTATACGACCTGACAGAGGAGTTTGAAGAGAATATCAGGGCGGAATTCATCGACAATATCAAGCGGATCCGCCATCATGTGTCCCTGGGGCTGTGGTGCGGCAACAATGAGATGGAAAGCTTCATGGTGCCGGGCAATTACTGGGCCAGCAAGCCCCGATATATGAGCGATTATGTGAAAATGTATGAGTATATCCTGCCAAAGGTGGTGAAGGAATATGACCCCAACACCTTTTACTGGCCCTCCAGCCCGTCCTCCGGAGGCGGCTTTGATAATCCGGGCGATGAGAACAGAGGGGATGTGCATTACTGGAATGTATGGCACGGCAACAGGCCGTTTACGGCGTACCGTAAATTCCATTTCCGGTATGTGTCGGAATTCGGCTTCCAGTCATTCCCCTCCCTGAAGACCTGCGAGGCCTTTACTTTGCCGGAGGACAGGAACATTTTCTCCTATGTGATGGAAAAGCATCAGAGGAATGCCAGCGCCAACGGGAAGATTATGAATTACATGCAGCAGACATTTCTGTATCCTTCGGATTTTGATACGCTGTTGTATGCGTCTCAGCTTCTCCAGGCGGAGGCAATCCGCTACGGTGTGGAACATTTTCGGCGCAACCGCGGGCGCTGCATGGGAACCGTGGTGTGGCAGCTGAACGACTGCTGGCCGGTGGCAAGCTGGGCGTCCATTGATTACTTCGGCCGCTGGAAGGCGCTGCATTATTACGAGAAGCGGTTCTTTGCGCCGGTAATGCTCTCCTGTGAGGAGGAAGGGCTGCTGAGCCAGAAGCCGGATGTCAATGCACAGCCCTATGAGGTGAAGAAATCCATCCGGCTGAATGTGGCCAACGAGACCATGGAGGAAGCCGGGGTAACGGTGCGGTGGGCGCTTCGGAATGCAAAAGCCGAAATCAGGAGACAGGGAGAATGCGAAGTGACAGTCCCGGCACTTTCCAGTGTGTGGCTGGAGAAGGAAGATATGGAGGATGCGGCTCTTTACGGGGACTATGTGAGTTATGAATGTCTGAAGGACGGACAGGTCCTTTCCAGTGGAACAGTACTGTTCTGTGCGCCGAAGCATTTCCGGTTTGCTGCCCCGTCATTGAAGGTGCGCGCAGAAGGCGATGAAGTGGTGGTGACGGCGGATGCCTACGCGAAGTCTGTGGAAATCAGAAATGAAGCGGAGGATATGCTGCTGGAGGACAATTATTTCGATATGAATGCCGGGGAACGGCGGGTGAAGATTCTGAAGGGGAAACCGGAAGGGCTGAAGGTGCGGAGCGTGTTTGATATCAAGTAGGACTGCTCCTGTGTCTTTTTGAGTGTCCTGTTTTATACTGCAGACCGCCGGGATTTACAATGGTGTCCCCGGGAAAGTGCCTGGCTGGCGGTCCGCAGTCGGGTTGTACTACAGATTTAGACGGTGTGCAGTATAAATAATGGCATGGAGACGGGAGAAAACAGGATGGATAAATCAGCGAAAAAGATGTCTATGGGAATGAAGGTTCTCGCAGGGCTGACGATTGCTTCAGGCGCTGTAGAGGTGATTTACCGGGTGGCAGGAGAACTGGGTGCGGAGCGGGGGATGTCCTGGCAGGTTTGGGTGATGAAAGTAAGACATGTAAACCTGACAATGATACTGCCGCTTTTACTGCTGTTGTTGGCCTGGGCGGCTTTGAACCGGGGAGGGAAGCAGAGAGAAGGCTGGGGGATGAAGCTGTTGGCAGTGGGAATGGCGTCCGTGTATCTGTTCTGGCTGTTTCTGGCAGGGCTTTATTCTGCATTTGCCTTTGGGGAGGAACGCAGGCTGGTTGGCGATTTGCTGCTTACGAATGAAGCAACTTTTTTAGAGGAAAATGTCTGGAGGTTTTATCGCAGAAAAGGCGTATTTTTCCAGGTGCCGGGTGAACTGGAGGATGCGGATAAACAGCGCTATCTGGAGGAGAAGTATGGGTGCAGCTTTGCGGTACTGGAAGAAAAGGACGGCTTTGGAAGTACTTTATTTGGGGAGGAGAACCATACGGATGTGTCTGTGAAAGTGACATGGCAAGGCTGGGAATTTAAGGATAATTATGCGGAAGGGCTTGCAGTGCATTATCTGAAAGAGGGTTACCGGGAGCTGGGGCTTGTCCGACCAGCTGAAATAAGGTATACGGGACCTTACTTTCATCTGGCGCTGGAGGATGAGGCGGATATAGATGCTTTTTCTGAGGATGCAAGCAGACTTATGCAATATGCGGTATCTCAGACGCCGTTTTTTGAAGAATATAAAGGTTTTCTGTACTTTATTCATATGGAAGGAAAACAGGAGGTTACAAAAGGCCTTCCCTTTGGCAATCTGACCGGCTATGCTTCCCTGGGGGCAGATTACTGGACGAAACCGGAAAGTGTTGCGGAATATGTGGCGGAATGCTATGCCGAAGGTGCAGAATATGCGAATTGGATGGAGGCGTATGAGGCTTCGGTGGAGGCATATCGGGAAGAAAGCCCTGCGGATGGCTCAGACGACTTATTGATACAGGAACAGGCAATGTATCAGATATATGCGGATGAGCTGGTGAATCAGCAGGAGAAAGCGGCGCAGAGGATTTACAAGGATGTGCTGGAAGAGCAGGGGTATTCCTATGAGGTGTGCCATAATGCCAAAGGAAATCTCTATATCGATTTGGGGCAAAGGCCTGCGGGGCAGGAAGGGGATTCGGAGACAGACGGCTTTTACCGGATGACACTGGTATATGACCGCCTGTCGAAGAACGGCGCATGTGAACTGTTTGTTCTGTATAAGGAATATCACCCCGAGTCAGAATCCGGGCGTGTGGCGGGGGATCCGGCCATCGTGAATTTCTATGCGGTAGACACGGAAACCGGGAGAGTAATTGCCGCCGACAAGACGGGCTGGGCCGAGGTGGGCTGCGAGGAGTACCGGGAGGCTACGGGGGAGTGAGGAATCCGCTCTCCCGGAGGAAATCAGCCCTGATTTTCCGCTTACGGTGCTTCCTGAAGCCTTGCTTCATCAATTTCTCGCTGAAATGCCTGGCCTGAGAACAGACCGGGCGCGGAGGGGTTGGAGGTGCGTGGGAAAGGTGCTCAGTCCTCCTCATCCTCGGACAGCGGCAGGGAAAAGATGAACTCGCTCCCCGCGCCCTCCGTGCTGATGACATTGATATTCTCTCCGTGGCAGTTGATGATTTCCTTCACGATGGAAAGCCCCAGCCCCGTTCCTTTTTTATCCTTGCCCCGGGACAGGTCGGATTTGTAGAAACGGTTCCAGATCAGCTTCAGGTCTTCCTTCGGGATGCCGATTCCGCTGTCCTTGACGGAGACGAAGAGCTTATTGTTCTTCACTGAGGTTTCCACCTTGATCACGGAATCAGGATGGCTGAATTTGATGGCATTATCCAGCAGGTTGTAAAGAACCTGCTGGATTTTTTCCATATCCGCATATACGTACAACTCGTCCCCGGTGAGCACCATTTCGATGACAATGGTTTTCTTCCGGCAGGTGCCTTCGAAGGAGACGGCAGTGGCGCGCAGCACGCTGTTGATGTCGAAATCCGTGCGGTCCAGCAGCATTCCTTTGGTGTTCAGGTTGTTCAGGGAGAGGAGACTGTTGGTCAGCTTGGTCAGCCGTTCCGTCTCGCTCAATACAATTTTCAGATACTTGTCGTGAATTTCCGGGGGAATGGTGCCGTCAATCATGGCCTCCAGGTATCCCCGGACAGAGGTCAGGGGGGAACGGAAATCGTGGGAGACATTGGCCACGAATTTTTTCTGGTCGTCCTCTGCGCCTGCAATCTGGCTGGCCATGTAATTCAGGCAGGCAGCCAGGTAGCCAATCTCGTCGTCGCTTTCCACCTGGAATTCATAGTGCATGTTCCCGGCGGCATACTGCTCTGTGGCATAGGTAATTTTCCGCAGAGGGATGTACACCATTTCCGTGAAAAAAATCAGGATAATCAGGGACAGCAGGAGCAGGATGACAAGAGTGATATAGGAAATGTTCAGCATGCTGTTGCAGGATTCCTGGATTTCCGCCATGCTGCAGTGGATAACCACATAGCCCTTCACCATATAGCGATAAGTTATAGGGGAAAAGACACTTATCATTTCCTGGTCAAAATTGCCGAAAAAGTCGTTTACCATGTAATAGGAGCCGCTGGTGGCGGTGGGGTCAAAGTTTTCTATGGTGACTTCCTCCTCCACGTTCAGAGGGCGGCCCGTGTCCAGCACCAGGCGGCCCGAAGGGTTGATGATGCGGATGGTGGAATCCAGGTAGATTGCCAGGGAATCCAGCTGCTCCTTCACGGTCTCCAGATCCGTCTCGCTGGCGTACAGACCGGTGGCGTAGGTGTCGGAGATGCGGGAGGCTTCCACATAGAGGTGTTCGGCCTTTTCCCGCACCAACAGTTCCCTTGTCATACTGGGCACAAAGGTGGTGACAATGATGAAGCTGAACACGCCGAAGATAAAATATGCCAGTATGAATTTCGGGTAAAGGGTCTTTTTCATGTGTTCCGTACCTCAAATTTGTAGCCCACGCCCCAGATGGTGCTGATTTTCCAGTTGGCATGATCCTTAATTTTTTCCCGGAGGCGTTTGATGTGGACGTCCACCGTGCGGGTGTCGCCGATATACTCATAGCCCCAGAGCTGATCCAGCAGCTGCTCCCTGGTGAAGACATGGTTGGGGGAGGACGCAAGGAAGTAGAGAAGCTCCAGCTCCTTGGGGGGCATGTCTATGGTGCGCCCTTTGTACTGCACGGAATAATTGGTCAGGTTGATGGAAAGGTCCGCGTACTGTACGCATTTTTCACCGGAGCCGGCGGGAGAGGGGGCAGCGGGCTTGTAGCGGCGCAGCACGGCCTTCACCCGGGCCACCAGTTCCTTGGTGTCAAAGGGCTTTTCGATATAGTCGTCGGCGCCCAGTTCCAGCCCGAGCACCTTGTCGAACACTTCGCCCTTTGCGGAGAGCATAATGATGGGGACGGAATATTTGGTCCGCAGTTCCCGGCATACCTGGTAGCCGTCTATTCCCGGGAGCATGATGTCCAGCAGGATCAGGTTGGGGGAAAAGCTTCCCATGGCGGGAAGTACGGACTCTCCGTCATTTACAATCATGGTTTCGTAGCACTCCTTTGTCAGGTACAGGGCGATCAGTTCGGCAATGTTGTTGTCATCGTCTACGATTAAAATTTTTTGTTTGGTTGCCATTTTGTATCCTTTTTGATGAAAAGTGTTGTCCCGAAACATGAATGCCATGGGATTTCAGGTTCGGGGCTGTTGACATGTTGCTGTACTCGCGAGCGCATTCGTTTGCCGTTTTTCTGTTCTGCAATACAGATGCGCCCGCTCGTTATACGTTTTTGCTGGCAATTGTTTTTGGCCGTGAGTATATATTTTGGCTCGGAGCAGGTCGGTATACTTTTACTCGCCGGTCTGCTATTTGAAAGTCACAATGGTAACGCCGGAGTCTCCTTCACCGTATTCGCCCAGACGGTATTCCTTTACGTATTTCAGGCGCTTTAAATGTCCGTGTACGGCATTCCGCAGGGCGCCTGTCCCTTTGCCGTGTACTACGCGGACGCTGGGCAGGTGTGCCAGGTAAGCGTCGTCCAGGTATTTGTCCAGGGCGGCGAGGGCTTCGTCCACTGTCTTGCCAAGCAGGTTAATCTCCGTGGAGATGGAGAGTGTCTTGGACATCTTGAGCTTGCCGGAACCGGAATTGCTGCGCTGCAGTGCGGGAGCGGTGACGGTCTCTTCTTCGGCGTACACCAGGTCTTTCACGTTGGTGTGGGTGCGGATGATGCCGCACTGTACGAACAGGGAGCCTTTTGCGTCAGGCAGTGTGCTGACCGTACCTTTCAGACCCATGGAAATAATCTTTACGGCGTCGCCCTTTTTCAGCTTTTTGGGGTCCACGGTTTTCTTTTCCGGGGCTTTTAAGGGGCTGCCGCCTACGGAAAGGCGTTCGTTTTTCTCGCTGATTTTGTCCCGGACCTTCTGGCGCTTTTTTTCCAGATCCCGGATATCCGAGCCGGAGCCTGCCTTGTTAAAATCCCGTATGGTTTCGTCCGCAATTTCCTTTGCTTCCTGGAGGATATCCCGGGCTTTTTCATTGGCTTCCCGCAGGATTTTATCCTTAGCCTGGTCGATTTTCTGGTTTTTCTGCTTCAGCTGCTCCTGCAGGCCGCGGATGCTTTCCTTATACTGTGCGATTTCCAGCTTATCCTTTTCTATGGTGACACGGCTCTGCTCCAGGTCGGCGATGACATCCTCGAAAGTTTTGTCCTCCTGGCCGATCTGTTCCCTGGCTGCGCCTATGATTTCTTCCGGCAGGCCCAGCTTGGAGGAGATGGCGAAGGCGTTGCTCTTCCCGGGGATGCCGATAAGCAGCCGGTAGGTGGGCTGCAGCGTTTCCACATTGAATTCGCAGCAGGCATTCTCCACGAAGGAAGTGGAGAGGGCGTATATCTTCAGCTCGCTGTAGTGGGTGGTTGCCATGGTGCGGATACCCCTGTCGTGGAGGTAGCTTAAAATAGCGATGGCAAGGGCGGCGCCCTCCGTGGGATCCGTGCCTGCCCCCAGTTCATCGAACAGGCAGAGGGAATCCGCGTCCGCATGCTTCAGGATATACACAATCCGCTTCATATGGGAGGAGAAGGTGGAGAGGCTCTGTTCGATGCTCTGCTCGTCTCCGATATCCGCGTAAACCTCCGTAAAAATGGAGAGTTCCGAACGGTCCAGCGCAGGAATATGCAGGCCGGCCTGGCCCATCAGGGTAAATAGCCCCACTGTCTTCAGGGAGACGGTCTTGCCTCCCGTGTTGGGGCCGGTGATGACCAGCAGGTCGAAATCCCTTCCCAGGTGAATGTCGATGGGAACCACCTTCTTCTTATCCAGCAGGGGATGGCGTCCTTTCCTTATATTAATGCAGTGTTCATCGTTGAACAGGGGCTCCGTGGCATTCATTTCCATAGCCAGCTCCGCCTTGGCGAAAATGAAGTCCAGGAGCGTCATGGTCTTCAGGTTGCATTCCAGCTCTTCCGTGTGGACGGCTGCCTGGGAGCTTAAGTCGGCAAGAATGCGGCCGATTTCCTCCTTTTCCTCCAGTTCCAGCTCCCGCAGCCTGTTGTTCAGCTCCACGACGGCGGCAGGCTCGATAAAGTAGGTGGAGCCAGTGGCGGACTGGTCGTGTATCATGCCGTTTACCTGTCCCTTGTACTCCGCCTTGATGGGGATGCAGTAGCGGTTGTTGCGCATGGTGATGACGGCATCCTGGAGGTAAGTGCGGTAGGAACCTCCCAGCATGGAGGTAAGCTGGGTGTGGATTTTGTCACCTGTCTGCAGTATGGAACGGCGGATGCTTTTCAATTTCGGGCTGGCGTCATCCGCGATTTCGTCCTCGGAGAGGATGCAGCGGTGGATTTCGTTGGCCAGCTGGGTTAAGGGAGTGAGCTGTTCAAAATATTCGTCCAGGGTGTCATTGGGCTCATCATCCCGGTTGCGTTTGCCGTAGGCCTTGATACGGGTTACATTGTCCAGTAAGCCTGCAATGCTGAGCAGCTCCGGGATGGACAGGGCGGAGCCAATCTCCAGGGAACGGAGGGTTATTCCCAAGTCCTTGTTGTTGCCGAAGGAGGTGCTGCCCAGCTTGAACAGGCGGCGCAGGGCATCGGCGGTATTGCGCTGGTTTTGCTTGATTTCCTCCAGGTCCGTGGAGGGAACCAGCTCCCGGCAGAGCTTTTTGCCGGGGGCGGAGTTGGCTTTGTTTGCCAGCATTTCTATTATTTTGGTATATTCTAAGGTTTTTAATACTTTTTCGTTCATTTTCTACTCCTTTTTGAGCGAAGCAGGAACCTTTCGCTCACCACTGTTTCCGTATTCGGGTGCATCGGGTATTTTCCGTATCCATGCCTGCTTTTGTTTTAAATATTCAGAAGGCCGGTAATTTCAGGAAAATGAATGTATAAATCGTCATAGATATTTACCTTGATTGTGGCATCGAAGGAATACGGGATGTTCAGCAGGTTTCCTTCAAAATAGTTGACTGTTACCGCTTTACGGTGCGGATCCACAATCCAGTATTCACGGACTCCGGCGTTTTTATAGTAGTAGAGCTTGCGGATGTAATCATCCGCAGGATTGCCGGGGGAAACAATCTCAATGATAAAATCCGGAGCGCCGTTACAGCGCTTTCCGTCCAGCTTGCCTTTGTCACACACGACCATGATGTCTGGCTGTACGATTGTGAGGGGGCGGCCTGAAAGCTTTACATCAAACGGAGCCGGAAAAATCTGGCATTTGCCGCCCTTTTTCCGGAGATAATTGCGGATGGAGACAAGCAGTTCCGTCAGGAGTTCCTGGTGGATCTGGGACGGGCTGGCCATGTAGTAAATCTGCCCGTCGAAAACTTCCGCCCTGATATCTTCAGGAAGCGCTTCATATTGCTCCAGGGTAATGACCTGGGACTGTGGCTGTACTGCGTTCATAAGGAAAACTTCCTTTCAAGGTTATTTTATGTGTTATTTTCGGAAGCAACTCTTCACTTCCCAAAAAGGCGCGCCGATTGTGCCGCATGGGTTCCCGTCCCTTTATCCGATGAGGACTCTTTTTCCTTCAAATGCGAAACCGTATTTGCGTATACGGCTTGAGGGGATTCCCTTTGCCTCCAGGGAGGCGGCATAGCGCTTTTCTTCTATTTGCTCCAGCGCTGCGTCCACGGTATCCTGCAAGGTTTCCTCCTCTTCCGGGTCGTGAACCTTGAATTCGATAATAATTGCATCTTTACCGCGATTATTTATGGCGGCATTCAATCTGCTGCTGTTCATGCCGGCTGAGACGCTTCCGGTTTCGCCGTTTATGCCTGCTGCGGGATAAGGCGCAGTGCAGGGTTCCAGCATGACATCATACCTGCCGAATCCGCTTTCGCGGTTGGAAGTAATTGTATATTGTCCAGCCAGGTCTACCATCAGTCCCAGTACAAAGCCATGGTAGAATCGTTCAGGCTCCGTGTACTCGGAAGGCTTGTTTCCGGTATCAAAGTAACTGAAGGTTGCCAGCGCGACTTTGTTCATGTAATGATTCATGGCCTTTTTGTCGCCCAAAAGCAGGGCTTTCACAAAATCATTGTAAGTGGGGGTATACTGAGCAAACCAGCCATTGATCATCGTTTTAAACGTCTGTTGGACCTCAGTATTTGTCAGTGCCAGTTCGTATTCTGATTTGCCGTCATCTTCTAATACATAATTTACTACTTTCAGGTATCCGCTGGCCAGAAGCAGGCTCCAGATGGCGTTTTCATTATAGGGTAGCTGGCTGAATACGATTTGTTCGTCAATTCTGGCACGAAAGGTTTTGCCTTCGAGCAGGTCTTCCAGAATTATTTTGAGTTCTCTGCTTCCTTCACGGGTTAGTTTTCCTATGAGACTATTAGAACTGGTGTTTGCCCAATACGTTTTCAGTGTCCCCTCTTTCAGGTAATTGGTAATTGACCACGGATTATAAATATCTCGTGTTTTTCCAAATATAAAGCCGTCATACCATCTTTTTACGTCGTCCATACAGCTCTCCATGCCGTATTCTTTTAAAGCAGTGAATACTTCCCTTTCTGTAAAGCCGAAACTTTCCGTATACATATTTGTAATGGAAGTTACAACTGTCAGATTATTTAAATCCGAAAAAATGGATTCTCTGCTAATACGCGTAATCCCTGTCATGACTGCCCTGTCGAGATAAGGGTTGGTCTTAAAGGCAGCGTTAAAAAAATTTCTGGAAAAGGTTGTCAGTTCCTGCCAGTAATCGTTTATATAGGCTTCCTGCATGGGAGTGTCATATTCGTCCAGCAGGAGGATGACCTTTTTTCCATAGTAACGGTAAAAGTATTCCGACAGTTTATACACCGCCATCGTGGCAGTGACCTCAGGCATATCCATGGACATATTCCTGTATTCTGCCTTTTCTGTCTCGGACAGCACGTCGCTTTCCAGCAAAAAGGAATTCCTGCGGTATAAGTCTGTCAATATCTGGGCGATACGCAGTTTGGCATTCTGATAGTTTGTTTCCTTCACATTGGCAAAGGTCAGGCTGATGACCGGGCGGGTGCCCTGGAGGCTGCGGTACCTGTAATCTCCGTCAGGGGATTTTGCCTGCCAGATGGCAAGGCCTTCAAA
>DKVC01000028.1 GCA_002490995.1 Lachnospiraceae bacterium UBA7188 | reverse complement strand
AGTGGTGTCCCCGGGAAAGTACCTGGCTGGCCGGTCTAAAAGTCACTGCTTAAGGCAGTGACTTAGTCGGGTTGCACTGCAAATAATACTCAGTAACGCTTTGTTTTGCCGATAAATTAATGTATAACGAGCTAACGCACTGTTTCTGGCATGAAAAAACGGCATGTAATTGCGTTTGCGAGTATAATCGGTGTGCAGTATAAAATATGGACATGTGTCAAAGCAGTGCAGATTATGTAAAACCAGACTCAAATTCATACCAGGAAAGGAGAGGATAGCAAAATGGTTGATATGAAAGCGAAGCCCTTTTATTTGTCCGACGAGGACTGTAAATGGGTGGAGGACACAATTGCAGGGATGACATTGGAGGAGAAGATCGGGCAGCTGTTCTTCAACATGGGCTCCAGCAGGGATGAGGAATATCTGAAGATGACGGTGAACAAGTACCATATCGGAGGAATCCGTTACAATCCCGCCACAGCAGACGAGGTGTATGAGCAGAACCGCATTCTACAGGAGAACAGCAGGATTCCGCTGATTATTGCATGCAATACCGAGAACGGCGGAGACGGGGCCTGTGTGGACGGCACTACCATCGGCAGCCAGACTAAAATCGGTTCTACCCGCAACGTGCAGTACGCATACAATCTGGGTTATATGTCCAATAAGGAGGCAGCAGCCATCGGATGTAATCTTTCTTTCGCACCGGTGAGCGATATCTTGTATAACTGGGAGAATCCTGTCATCGGTATCCGTACTTACGGAAATGATGTGGACAGAGTTGCCGAGATGACCAAAGCCTATATGGACGGCGCCCATGCCAATCCGGGCTTCTGCTGTGCGGCAAAGCATTTCCCCGGCGACGGGCTGGATTTCAGGGATCAGCATGTAGCCAACAGTGTGAATGATTTCAGCTGTGAGGAGTGGGATGCCACTTTTGGAAAGGTCTATCAGAATCTGATTGATAACGGCCTGGAAGCCATCATGGCAGGGCATATCATGCAGCCTGCTTATACCAGGCATTTCAACCCGGAGATTGCGGATGACGATATTATGCCGGCAACGCTTTCACCGGAGCTGATTAACGGGCTGCTGCGCACGAAACTCGGCTTTAACGGCATGGTGCTGACGGACGCGTCCCATATGGTGGGGCTGACCTGCCGTATGAAACGCTGTGACCTGATGCCTGCAGCCATCGCCGCCGGTGTGGACATGTTTTTGTTCTTCAATGATATGGACGAGGACTTCGAGGCAATGAAGCAGGGATACCTGGACGGAAGAATTACGGAGGAGCGTCTGGAGGATGCGCTTCATCGGATTCTGGCCCTGAAGGCCCATATGGGATTGCATAAAAAGGCAAAGACAGAACTGGTTCCGCCTAAGGACAAGGTACACGAGATTATCGGCTGTGCCGAGCACAAAGCCATGCAGAAGGAGATCTCCGACAGGGCTGTGACTCTGGTGAAGTACAAAGATAAAGACGTCCTGCCCATGACCCCGGAGAAGTACAAACGCATCATGATTGTCTATGTAAAAGGCCTGGAGGCGCCGGGTCTGGGAGCGCTCATGGGAAAGAATAAGGTTTCGCCTGCGGAGAAGCTGAAGGAAAGGCTGGAGGCCCGGGGGTTTGAGGTGTTTATTTACGAAAGTCCCATCCAGAAGCTGATGAAGCAGATGGAGGAAGGCGGCAAGCCGGATATCAACCTTTATTTTGCAGGCAAGGATGCCATCAGGGACTTTGTGGCAAAGCAGGATCTGATTATTACCCTTGTGGACATTCCGGGCGGATTCCAGCCGGTGGCAAGGCCTGCTTTCGGCATGACAAAGGGCGGCGGAGAGATTCCCTGGTATGTGCATGAACTTCCCGTAATCGTTATCGGTACAAAGCAGCCTTTTGTATTGGCGGACATCCCTCAGGCCCGCACATATATCAATACCTATGACGTGCTGGATACCACTTTTGACGCGTTGGTGGAAAAGCTGACAACAGGACCGGAAGCATTTACAGGACAGGACCCGGTGGATTCCTTCTGCGGGTTGTGGGATACCAGGCTGTAAGGCAGGAAATTATCTGACCTGGTTATATTCGACATGATAATCGAAAATGTAATTGCGGAAATGATATACGTGTTTCGTTTCAGGTTATTGTTTCCATTTATTGAGACAAGTGTTATAATAATTCAGTATCTGCCTGTCCGGCACCGAGAGGATTTACGGACGCATCACTAAGCGGCCGGCAATTTTCTGCCGTGAATTGCCGCAAATTGGTAGTGGATAAGAAGCTGCGGAACTGGAAGACAGCAGCATCCTTATCCGGTGTCCAGTGGATTTGCAGGCGCATCACTAAATGGGAGGAAATGCTCTGCCGTGAATTGGTGCCGGGCAGGGATGCTGCAAAACTTGTAATAGGAGGATTTATATGGGAATGCAAATGGGTTTTCGCTGGTACGGCGAAGGCAATGACAGCATAAAGCTGTCGGACATTAAGCAGATTCCGGGCGTGACCAGCATCGTATGGGCGCTGCATAACAAGATGCCCGGTGAAGTCTGGGAAGTGGAAGAGATTGCCGAAGTACAGAAACAACTGGAGCCCTATGGCTTCAATATGGATGTGGTGGAGTCGGTAAATGTGCATGATGACATCAAAATCGGCCTGCCCAGCAGAGACGGATATATAGCAAACTATATCCAGACCATCCGTAATCTTTCCAAATTCGGGGTTAAGGTAATCTGCTATAACTTCATGCCGGTGTTTGACTGGACACGTACGGATCTGTTCCACCCGGTGGGAGACGGCTCCACGGCTTTGTACTATGAGGCAAGCAAGATTCATGACGATCCAAAGGAGATGGCGGATTATATTCTGAACAATCTTCATGGTCTGACATTCCCCGGCTGGGAGCCGGAGCGCATGGCGAAGTTGGATGAGCTTTTTGAGGCTTACAAGCCGGTGACAAAGGAGAAGCTGTGGGAGAATCTGAAATATTTCCTGGAGCAGCTGATGCCGGTCTGCCATGAGTGCGATATCAGGATGGCGATTCATATGGACGATCCGCCATGGGATATTTTCGGGCTGCCCCGCCTGCTGGTGGACGCTGCGTCCGTGGACAAATTCCTGGCAATGGTGGATGATCCCTACAACTGCCTGACACTGTGCTCCGGCAGCCTGAATGCAAATCCGGAGAATCATGTGGCAGATATCGTGCGCAAACATTGTGACCGCATCGCTTTCGCCCATATCCGCAACGTGAAGCATTTCGAGAACGGAGATTTCTCGGAAGCCAGCCACAGAGACTGCGACGGGGATACGGGTATTCTGGATATTGTAAAGGCATATCATGACTGCGGCTTTAACGGCTATATCCGCCCTGACCATGGACGTCATCTGTGGAATGAAGGCCCGGGCAATGTGCGTCCCGGTTATGGCCTGTATGACCGTGCATTGGGAATCATGTATATGTGGGGAATCTGGGATATGCTTGACAAGCTGGATGAGCAGAAGTAAAATCCGTGAAATTGTCCTGGCTTACAGGTAAGGTGGAGCAGCCCGCTGAAGAAGGGTTGCCGGGAAAGTCTTGATATTTGTCTGCGGAAACCGTGCGGCCAAAATGTGCTTTCCTTCACCAGCCGGGCAGATATCAGGAGAGGAAAGGAGTTGGTTACAATGAAATTGCTTGACATTAAGGATGGTATCGGCTCTCAGTGGGCCGAAAAAGGATATCAGATGCCGCAGTTTGACATTGAGGCAGTGAGGGCAAAGACACATGAGTCGCCTGTATGGGTGCATTTTGGCGCAGGAAACCTGTTCCGTGCATTTCCGGCGGCGATACTGCAGCAGGCGCTGGATTCGGGGAAATATGACAGAGGCGTCATTGTTGCCGAAGGGTTTGATTTTGAAATTATTGACAAGGCATATGCACCTTATGACAATTTAAGCCTGCTTGTGTGCCTGCAGTCTGACGGCAATATCCAGAAGAAGGTTATCGCTTCCGTGACAGAAAGCCTGAAGGCAGATGCGCAGTTTGAGGCTGACTGGGCACGGCTGGCGGAGATTTTCGCAAATCCCAGTTTACAGATGATTTCCTTTACCATCACGGAGAAGGGCTATGGCGTGGCGCCTGTGGATCTGGAGAAAGGACTTCAGCCTGCCCTGATCATGGGTAAGGTGACGCTGCTTCTGTATGAGCGTTTTCTGGCGGGTAAGCTGCCGCTGACGGTACAGAGTATGGATAACTGCTCCCACAACGGAGACAAGGTGAAGGCTGCCGTCATCGCCTATGCTTCCAAATGGGTGGAAGAGGGACTGGTTCCCGGGGAATTCCTGGAGTATGTACAGGATCCTTCCAGGGTGACTTATCCATGGAGCATGATAGACAAGATTACGCCCAGGCCCGACGAGAAAGTTCAGAAGATGCTGGCTGAGGACGGGTTTGAAGACAACTATACCATCATTACGGATAAGCGTACCTATACGGCGCCTTTTGTCAACGCAGAGGAGACGGAATATCTGGTGATTGAGGATAATTACACCAACGGGCGTCCGCCTCTGGAGCTGGGAGGCGTGTTGTACGTGGACAGAGAGACTGTGGATAAAGTGGAGAGGATGAAAGTCTGCACCTGCCTGAACCCTCTGCACACGGCAATGTCCATCTATGGCTGTATCCTGGGATATGATCTGATTTCCGCGGAGATGGAGGATGAAGATATCAGAGGACTGATTACAAAGCTCGGTCATATCGAGGCCATGCCGGTGGTGGTAGATCCCGGTGTGCTGAAACCGGCTGACTTTATTGATGCCGTGCTGAACCGCCGCCTGCCCAATCCGTTCATGCCCGATGCGCCTCAGCGTATCGCTACGGACACCAGCCAGAAGATTCCTATCCGGTTCGGTGAGACGATCAAGGCTTATCAGGCGCGGGGATTGAATATGGATGACCTGGTGCTGCTGCCGCTGGTGCTGGCAGGATATGCGCGTTATCTGAAGGGCATTGACGATGAGGGAAAGGCTTTCGAGCCGTCTCCGGATCCGCTTCTTGAAGAGCTGCGCGCTATCGTTGCCCCGCTGGAAGTGAGAGAGGGAGAACAGGATTTCTCCTGCCTGAAAGCTTTGTACAGCCGGAAGGATGTATTCGGAGTGGATTTGTATGCTGCCGGATTAGGGGAGCGGATTGAAGGAATGGCGGCGGAACTGTTTGCCGGTCCCGGGGCTGTGCGCAGGACACTTCATAAATATGTTTCCACGCGTTAAAGTTTGGCGATGAATGCTCGCCTGTGATGCGTTTATGGTCAAATTTTCATGCCATGAGAAGAAAGAATCGGAGCCGCCGCATGAAAGGGATTGTGTTCATGCGGCGGTTTTGCTTTTGGATATCTTTAGGCGCTTAAGAACGAAATCCCGCAGAAGCCGGCAAAATTTTGGTTCCGGCTCGTCCCGGGTTAGGGCCTTTGCAAGAGTGATGTTACACGGGCGGAGAATCTTAGGAATAAAGAAGCAGAAAGCATGAGAAGGAAGGGGCGTAGAAATTTATGAAATGCCAGATTATATTAAAGCCGTTTTGGGGAGAAGGGAATATTGATTATGTGGAAGTGGAATACCGCTTTGACATTCTGGCAAGAGGGGCCGGGGAGGAACTGTGCAAAATAACACTTTCCGCGTATACGGTTCCGGGATGCGAGGCGGAGGAGTTCCGTGTATGGGATGAATGCGGGGAAGCGGTGATAACGACAACTGTGTCGGAGCCTTATCCGTATCAATACAGGCATTTCCAGTCAGAGCGGGCATTGTTCGGGGCTGTGGCGATAAGGTATCTGGTGCATCCCAGACCTTTGCGCGAAGGGGATCGCTGTGCCCCTTATATGGATTTCCGATGTGAGGAAGGGGGAGGAACCAGCGCCGGCAGTGCCTTTCTGGCGGATTTCGGGGCTATGGAGGGGGAGACAACGCTTTCCTGGGATCTTGGCCACATGCCGGAGGGGAGCAGGGGGATCTGTGCCTTTGGTGAAGGGGAGGTAACGCTGCAGGCAGGTCCGGGTCTGTTCCGGGACTGTTACTATTGCATGGGAGCCGTGAAAAGCATAACGGAGGGGGATTTCGGCGTCTATTGGATTGCGGAGCCCACTTTTGACATGGAAAGCATTGCGATGTATACCCGGAAGCTTTATGGAGGCATGCGAGCTTTTTTCCGGGACAGTGAGTCGGTGTACCGTATTTTTGTGCGGAAAGATCCGTACACCCACAGCGGCGGCAGCGCCATGGTACGCTCTTATATGTTTGGATGGAATGAGACGGAGCCGGTTTCGCTGGAGAATAAGAAAAATATCCTGGCACATGAAATGGTACATAACTGGCCTCATCTGAGTGATTCGGAGGGTGAGAGTACCGCGTGGTATTCAGAGGGGACAGCGGAGTTTTACAGCATGCTCATACCATTGCGCATGCAGCTGATTACGCCGGAGGAAGCGAGAGAGGCAATCCAGGGCATGACGGACAGCTATTATACCAATCCCACACGTCATCTGAGCGATCAGGAGGCAGCTGCAGTCTGCTGGCAGGACTGGAGGGCACAGACGCTTCCCTATGGCAGAGGACTTCTGTTTCTCGCCAACACGGATGTGAAAATCAGAAAAGCGACTGGGGGAGAGCACAGCATTGACGATGTGGTATTGGATATCCTGGAGAAACGCCGTAATGGAATAGAGCAGGGAAACATGGAGTTTCTGGAGACAGTGCGCGACATTGCCGGAATCGATGTGACTGAGGACTGGGAGACGATGAGCCGCGGCAGGCATTTTGCGCCGCTGGACGGAGGGTTTGACGGATATTTTCATGTGGTGCCAAAGGAGATGACGGAAAAAGATACGGGGAAAACGGTGGTTTCCTATCAGTGGGAGCTGGACAGATAGGGCAGGTAAAACAGGAATCCGGCTCTTGAAGGACGGGCTGTTGCATAAAAGATTTTATACAGGATATAGAATATCTGGCAATCGGGCATAGCTATATCCGGTACCAGTGATTCTTAATGCGGCAGCCTCCTGGGGGCAGGTCTTTTGTTATTTTATCCCCTCATTCTTCAGGCGGTAATGCCAGTCTTTCGTCGCAGTGATTGCTTTTTGGATCATATCTCGCCTTATTATGGCTTGAGGATAATATCTTGTGACAGCTTCCCAGGATGAATAAAGAGTTTTGTGTTTATCAATTGTTTCAGGAATGAGAATTCCGCTTGATTTTGCCAGCCTGATCAGTTTTTCCAGGTCATGTCCCCAGGGCTGAGAGCCAGTTTTTAAATCAATCAGATATTTAAGCGTTTTTTCAATTGATTGCTGTGTCATGTAAGCGGCCTGATGTTTGATATACTTATTGTCAGAATCCACCAGGCGCTCAGCTGTTATTAAATCGGCTTTTGCTATGGCAAGTAATGTCGGTTGCACTAATATGAATCCCTCCTGTATATGATTTTTCCTTTCCGGGTCAATTCTTTGCAGATGGGTACTTTGTCCTGCTTTGCCTCAATTTCCTCAATAGACCGGAAATATAACCTGTCATATTCCTGAGTCATGTCAAATTCATATAATTTGTCCATAAAATTGTTAAAACCTTTTGTTGAGGATAAATCATGGAGGCCCTTTGGGCTTACTATTACAATATCAATGTCTGACCTGGCTGAGCATTTTTCTTCGAGAGAAGAACCGAATAATATAATCTCCGAAATCTGTCTGCAATTTGGGGCTGCCTTGATTATGTTTTTTATACAGGAATACTTTATGTCAGCCACATGAATGGAAATCCCGTAGTTCGTTTTTAATTCTACTAATCTACACACATTTTTCTCCATATCTGATGCACCAGAGTTATGATTATCGTTTTGCACTTTCATCATAGCATAGGAAGGGAAACATTTCAAGTAATCCCGCCGTATTTTCGTTTTTTTGGAAAACACTATTGAAATATACCTTTGGAGCGTGCTATATTGGTAGAGGTACTGACGGCAGCCGGGAATTGCCGGAAGGAATTCAGAAAATGCCTTCCGGCAGTTCCTGAGGAAGTGTAAGCAGACAGGTACTGGCGGAGGATAGGGCATGCTGGAAACATTTTATCCGGACCACGAGGCGGAAAGCGCTTACGGGCTTGATTATGAAGGCTTTCATAAAAAAGGTTTCCGGGGGATTATTTTTGATATAGACAATACATTGGTTCCCCATGGCGCCCCGGCGGATCAGGCGGCGGTGGAGCTGTTTGCGCGGCTGCACGGGATAGGCTTTGAGACATTGCTCCTGTCGAACAATAGGGAACCCAGGGTAAAGAGCTTTGCGGAAAGCGTGGGGGCAAAGTATATTTTTAAGGCGGGAAAGCCGGGAAGGGCGGGCTACCAAAAGGCCATGGAGCGTATGGGAACCGTGCCGGGGACCACGCTGTTTGTAGGGGATCAGCTTTTCACGGATGTGTGGGGGGCGAAAAAGGCCGGGATCGAGACTTATCTGGTAAAGCCCATTCATCCGAAGGAGGAGATTCAGATTGTCTTAAAGCGCCGCCTGGAGTGGATTGTACTGTTTTTTTATCACAGGAAAGTAGTAAAGAGTCAAGAGAAATGAGACACAGATTGATACATTCCGGCGGTTTTGAGTACAGACCAGAATGAAACTCTCCGCAGCAGAGCTACGGGGAATTGAAGCCGAAGAGATTAAATACAGGCCAGATTAAGTACAGAACAGGAGAACAGACAGCATGATAATAAACGGTTACACCCGCACCTGCGGTGTGATGGGAAATCCGGTGGAGCATACCATGTCGCCCGCCATACATAACACGCTGGCGGAGGAACTGGGGGAGAACCTGGTTTATGTGCCGCTGCGTGTACCGAAGGGGCATGTGGGGGAGGCGGTGAAGGGGGCTTTCGCGCTGAACCTGCTGGGGGTGAATGTGACGGTTCCCTACAAGAGTGAGGTGATTCCTTTTCTGAAGGAAATCGACCCGCTTGCGGAGACAATCGGAGCGGTGAACACACTGGTGCGAGTGGAAGGGGGATTCAGGGGCTATAATACGGATATGCCCGGTCTTTACCGTGCCATGTGTGAGGACGGGGTTTCAATTGAGGGAGAGAAGGTGCTTATTCTGGGAGCCGGAGGCGTGGCGCGGGCAGTGGCCATACTGGTGGCGGAAAAAGGGGCAGACAGAATTGTTATTCTGAACCGCACTTTGGAAAAGGCACAGAAGATAGCGGAAGAGGTGAACGGACTGGCCGGAAAGCAGCTGGCGTCGGCCCTGGAGCTGAGGGCATATCTGTCTCTGCCCGGTGACGGTTATCTGGCCATACAGGCCACTGATGTGGGAATGTTCCCGAAGACAGGGGAAGCCGTCATTGAGGATGCTTTGTTTTATGAGAAAATCCATACAGGCTACGATTTGATTTTCAATCCGGCCGAGACCAGATTCATGTCTCTGGTAAAAGAAAACGGCGGCAGGGCCTTTGGCGGGCTGAAGATGCTGCTCTATCAGGGAATCATTGCCTATGAGCTGTGGACGGGAGCGGAAGTGGGGCCTGTCCTTGCTAAGAAAGCGTATGCGGAGATGAAGAAGGCGATGAATATTTTGTGAGACGGAGGGACTGCCTGGATTTTTTCTTATATTTGTGAGGGCATTGATTTTTGACAATAGGAGCAGGGAGACAGAAGATGAAACGGAAAAATATCATACTGACCGGTTTCATGGGCAGCGGAAAGACTTCGGTGGGCGTACGCCTTTCCTACAGGCTGCGTATGCCGGTGGAAGATACGGATAAGATGATAGAGCGGCGGGAAGGATGTTCTGTGTCGGAGCTGTTTGCCAGAGAGGGGGAGGCTTCTTTCCGGGAGAAAGAGACTGCGCTTCTGCGGGAGCTTTTGGACAGGAAGGGGAGATATATTTTCTCCGTGGGCGGAGGCACACCGGTTCAGCCCGGGAATCAGGAGCTTTTAAAGCAGCTGGGGAAGGTGGTATACCTGAGGGTGAAGCCGGAGACGGTATATCAGCGCCTGAAGGAGGACAATACCAGGCCTCTGCTGCAGTGCGGGGATCCGCTGGGCAGAATCAGGGAGCTGATGGGGAGTCGGAAGGAAGCCTACGAATCCTGTGCCGACCTGGTTCTGGACTCGGACGATCTGAGCGTGGATGAAATCATGGAAAAAATAGCGGAGGAGATGAATAAAATGAAGCTTCTGGTTATCAACGGCCCGAACATCAATTTTCTGGGCATACGGGAGAAGAGCGTGTACGGCACTCAGGATTATCAGTATCTGCTTGATATGATTCAAAAAAAGGCAGAGGAGACGGGCAGCGATATCACGGTTTTCCAGAGCAATCATGAAGGGGCCATAATAGACAGGATTCAGGAAGCTTACTTTGACGGCACCGAGGGCATTGTGATCAATCCGGGAGCCTATACTCATTACAGCTATGCAGTCCGGGATGCCCTGGCCAGCATCACGGTGCCGAAGGTGGAAATCCATATCTCGGACATCACGAAGCGGGAGCCTTTCCGGAAAGTTTCCGTGACGGCGCCGGCCTGTGACAAACAGATTTACGGAAAGGGGCTTGATGGGTATCTCGTGGCCATTGATTTTATCCTGAATGGGAAAAAAGAACATATTTTATAACTTTTTTTCAAAAAGAGTTGAAATTTGCACATTTTTATATTACACTAAGGAAGAATTATATTGTGAGTGAAAATCAGGAGGAATATTGATATGATTTCTGCAGGAGATTTCAGAAATGGTATAACCATTGAGTACGACAACAATGTATACCAGATCATCGAATTCCAGCATGTAAAGCCTGGGAAGGGTGCGGCTTTCGTCAGAACCAAGCTGAAGAACGTCAAGAACGGCGGCGTGGTTGAGAAGACCTTCCGCCCGACCGAGAAGTGCCCTCAGGCGCGTATTGACAGAAAAGACATGCAGTATCTGTATGCTGATGGAGATCTGTACTATTTTATGGATACGGAGAATTATGAACAGATTGCCCTGAACCAGGATACGGTGGGCGATGCCCTGACGTTTGTGAAAGAGAATGAGATGTGCAAGATCTGTTCTCACAATGGCAGTGTATTTTCCGTGGAGCCTCCTTTGTTTGTAGAGCTGGTGATTACCGATACGGAGCCGGGCTTTAAGGGAGATACCGCTACAGGCGCGTCCAAGCCGGCCACTGTGGAGACCGGAGCGCAGGTGAGCGTGCCTCTGTTCGTGAACCAGGGAGATAAGATTAAGATCGATACCAGGACGGGTGAGTATCTTTCCCGTGTATAGGGAAGAGTCTTCGACAATTCCTGAGAGACTGTATTTCTAAGAGATAGTTCCATACCTGTCAGACTGCGAGAGCCTGTAAGACTCCTGTGCCCCAGGGGCGGATATGCCCTGTGGGTGGCTGATGATAGATGAAATGCCGGCAATTTATGCTGCCTGTGCGCAGGCGCTGTTGCGTATCTTCAAATCAAAATCATCAGACAGCGCAGAGAGAGGATAGTATGGAAATAAAAGCATTTGCGGATAAAGTCTGTAAGGCTGTGAAAAGAGAACTCGGTGCAGATTACCGGGTGGAAGTGAAGAAGGTCAGAAAGAATAACGGTGTTATCCATTACGGGCTGCTGATATTGTCAAAGGAGCAGAATGTGGCTCCTACAATTTATCTGGACGCTTTTCTGGAGGCCTATGAGCAGGGAAGCACTTTTGGGATGCTGATCGAGAGGATGCTTGCCATTTACGGTGCAGGTGCCCCGGGTAAGAATGTGGATCTGGATTTTTTCCGTTCTTTTGAGAAGGTGAAGGATCGTGTCTGCTACCGGCTGATTGGCAGGAAAGGCAATGAGGAGCTGCTGCGGGATGTACCGTATATTGAATTTCTTGATCTGGCGATCTGTTTTTATTATGCATATCAGGGAGAGCAGCTTGGAGAGGGTTCTATCCTGATTCATAATTCTCATATGGAGATGTGGGAAAGCAGTACCGCAGAACTGATGAGACTGGCGCAGGAAAATACACCCAGGCTGTTTCCGTGGATTTGCGGTTCCTTAAGGGATATCGTAAGCGGAATGCAGGAACCGGGAGGCTGCGGAAGAGAGGAAGATGAAAGTCCGGAGGAAAGTTTCTGGGACGAGATTCCCATGAAAGTGCTGACCAATGAAAAACGGACTCAGGGTGCCGTATGCATGCTCTATCCGGAGGTGCTGGCACGGCTGGCAGAGAAGGAGAAGCGTAGCTTTTACATTTTTCCCAGTTCTGTCCATGAAGTGATACTGATGGCGGACAGGGGGAAGGGAGAGGCAGAGAGCTTCAAGCAGATGATCGTTGAGATTAACGATGCCCAGGTAGCGCCGGAGGAGGTTCTTTCAGACAGTCTTTACTATTATGATTTCGCCGAAAAGAAGGTCAAAATTATTTTCTAAAAAATTCCATGAATTTGTGGTAGACATATTAAAAGTTTTGTGATATTATAGTCAGTGTGATGTAACAATTTTGTAATATTTGCATCCGTAGTCTAATGGATAGAACGAAGGCCTCCGACGCCTTTAATGCAGGTTCGATTCCTGTCGGATGCATTTACATCACACTGGCTTTAATAATGTCCTTTTAAAGAGAGCCGCATGCGGCTCTTTCGTTTACTAAGCAGACATTTCCCCAGGAATTGACAGACCACAGAACGGTTACCCGGCCGCATTGATAAGGAAGGTGCAGACATGAAAAAGGATAATTTGACAACGATTCGTGATTATATAGTAAAGAATTCCAGGTTTTTGTTTCCCGTTATTTTGATTGCAGTGGTAGCAGTGACGGTGTCTTTTGCCCTGAATGCCGGGAATAAGAAGGAAGATGAGAAAAAGCAGGAATCTCTGGAGGAAGTTTCGGTTCAGCCGGATGTACAGGGACTGCAGGAAGAAGCCACACCGGAACCGCAGCAGGCGGCACCGGAGGATGCGGTGCTGGCTGTCAATGAGGACGAGGCCATACATGCGCTGATTGCTCAGTATTACAATGCAATGGCATCCGGCGACAGTACCGTGATGACTGCTATCTATGACGAGATTTCAGAGAATGACCTGCTGCGCTATGAGGAGACGGCAAAGTACCTGAGTTCTATACCGGCCATGGATATCTATACCAAGCCCGGTCTGGAAAAGGGAAATACAGTTGTCTATGTATACTACAGGCTGTGCTTCCTGAATCATGAAGAGCAGGAGATTCCCGGATGGCAGACATTCTATGTGTGCGACAACGGACAGGGCGGGCTCTATATCAAGAATGAACTGAATTTGACGGAAGAGGAAAAAGAATATATTGTGACGGTTTCGGCGCAGGACGATGTGGTGGAATTCAACAACCGCGTGTCGGTGGAATACAATGACCTGGCAACGGAGCACCCGGAGCTTCTGACTTATATGGGAGAGCTGGGAAAGCAGATCAATGCCACCATCGGTGTACGGCTGGCGGAGCAGAACGCCGGAGCCGGGAGCCCGGAAGGGGGAGAACAGCCTGCGGAAGGAGCGCCCCAGGAGGGAGAGCAGCCTGCGGAGGGAACGCCCCAGGGAGAGGGACAGCCTGCTGATAGCGATACTCCGGCAGAGAATCCGGAAGGCGGAGAGGGCCCGGCGCAGTCCCAGGCGCCTGAACAGCCGGAGGCGCCTTCGGAAATGGGACCCCGTTACGCCACCGCCACCACCACTGTTAATGTGAGGAGTTCCGACAGCGAACAGGCTGACAAGCTGGGTAAGGTAGCCGGCGGCGATAAAGTTCAGGTACAGGAAGTGCGTGTGAACGGATGGAGCAAGATTGTATTTGAGGGAGGAGACGGCTATATCAAGTCGGAGTACCTTCACATGGAAGAAAGTGCGGAGGGCCAGCAGGTCATCGGAACCGTGACGGCCAATGAGAATGTGAGAATCAGAGCCGCCGCTGCCGAGGATGCCGCGCAGCTGGGCCTGATGGTAGGCGGAGACTCCCTGGAGCTTCTGGCCAATGAGAACGGATGGTGCAAAGTCATCTACGACGGCAAGGTAGGGTATGTAAAAGCGGATTATGTCACCCAGCAGTAAAAGCATGAGAGACGCACATCGGCAAATGTTTCTGACCGTGAGTATAAAATAATTTGCCGCAGCGGGAATAAAGCAGTGAAAATCGGGAAACCTTTTATGGAGAGACAGGAATTCTCCATAGAGGGTTTCTTTTTTAAGATTTTCACACTAAAAAGCAGGAACAGGAAAATGAGATCAGAAGAAGCAGCCGTATACAGAGAGATTCAGAAAAACACAGAAAACGCCATGAAGGCCATTGACACCATTTCAGGTAAGGTTACTGACGATGATTTTGCACTGCAGATTTCAAAGCAGTCCCTGAAATATGCGGAAATCTACAATGAGGCTTCCAGACAGCTGGTGGAGGCGAAGGCGGAACGTTATCAGAGCACCGCTCTGTCCGATGCCCTGCTGAAGACAGGCATTCATTACAATACTCTGCTGAACACCAGCCTGGGGCATATCGCCGAGCTGATGATCCGCGGAAACAATAACGGTATCATTGAGATGGAAAAAGTGCTGAAGCACAACGAAAGAGCCGGAGAAGGTTCCGTGGCGCTGGCAAAACAGCTGATAGGCTTTGAAGAGAAAAATATAGAAAGCCTGAAAAAGTACCTGTAACCGAAGGCTTGTGCAACTCGACTAAAAATGCCTGAAAACCTTTTTCAGTTTAGTGCATTAAAGCGTGTTGTGATTTTGCGGAATTTGGAGTATAATAGTCCGGTAGGCGATGGCGTCATATGGCATGAAGGCATGGGAGGCGATCCTGTGCCTTTTTTATCCTGTAGGGAAGCGGCTTCCAAAGGGTACAGGTTCTCCGGGCAGGATTGCTGTCAGTTTTCATTATATGAAGGGTGACAGATGTAAGGCGCCCGGTATTCTATACATACTTATATGAAGGAGGACATACAAATGTCATATGTTGATGAGGTATTTGATCTGGTAGTTGCCAAGAATCCTGCGCAGCCCGAATTTCACCAGGCAGTGAAGGAGGTTCTGGAGTCTCTCCGCGTTGTGATCGAAGCGAATGAGGAGAAGTATCGTAAGGATGCATTGCTGGAGAGGCTTGTGACACCTGAAAGACAGCTTCTTTTCCGCGTTCCCTGGGTGGATGACAAGGGACAGGTGCAGGTGAACAACGGTTTCCGCGTACAGTTCAACTCCGCTATCGGACCCTACAAGGGAGGCTTAAGGCTGCATCCCAGTGTAAACCTCGGCATTATCAAGTTCCTGGGCTTTGAACAGATCTTTAAGAATTCTCTCACCGGGCTTCCCATCGGCGGCGGCAAGGGCGGTTCCGA
>DKVC01000250.1:21824-23254 GCA_002490995.1 Lachnospiraceae bacterium UBA7188 | reverse complement strand
CCTAACTTTCCCGAAAGGTTTGTACTTGCTTTCTATAGTATAAACTGTTCCCTGACGAACCGCCACAGAGTTAGCAAATGCCGGGGTAATCAGCTATAACAAGCAAAACATTGAGAGGGAATTTCAGAACGAGAACCGACAGCAGAACAGGCAACAGAGCAGGACTAAACGGAGGGAGAAAGAAATTTAATTATAAGGATACATTTTATGGGAGACAAGTGGGAAAAGAATGGAGATTTCGTTTTCCTGTTGACTCTGCCGTTAGGGAACAGTTTATACTTATAGAAGGCAACTGCAAAACATGCTATAATAAAATCACCTGCAGGAGGAGAAGGATGAACGATTTAGTCAAAATCAGGGACATGACCACAAAATATGACCTGTCGGCCCGCACGCTGCGCTATTATGAGGACATGGGGCTGATAAAAAGCACCCGGAGCCAGGACTACGCTTACCGGCTGTACGACGAAGCCAATGTAAAGCGGCTGGAACAGATTATTATTTTACGTAAACTGAATATCAGTATTAAGGATATCCAGCGTATCTTCAGTGCGCCGGGTTCCGGGATTGTGCTGGAAGTGCTGGGGAAAAAGGTGGAAGATATCGATGAAGAAATTTCCCTGTTACAGGAACTGAGGGAGATTGTGCAGGACTTTATCCGCCAGATCGAATCGGCTGATTTCGGCAGGGAGGCAGATGTGAAGCTTCTTTATGAGAAGGCGAAGGAGATTAAAACCCAGATCACACATGTAAATTATAACGGTAATCCTGCAACGGTAAACCGTTTCTTCGAAGTTACGGAGAAGCTTGACAGCAAGGTGCCGGACATCATGATTGTCAGGATACCGCAGTTTCGGGCGGTGACATCGGGGCTAATGACATTTGAGGAGCTGTTCGGCGGAGAATTTGAGCCGTGGCAGGAAGCGCATAATCATTTTTTTAAGCCTGTTATCTTCGACGCGCCTGATTTCCTGTGCGAAAAAGACGGAAAAGTGGAATGGCTCTGGGCACTTAAGGATGAGGTAAAGGAGGACGATGCATTTCCATATAAGGTCATCCGATACCCCGGCGGCCTGTATGCAGTTGCGGTCAGCATGGACGGGGACGGTGAAAGCCATGACAAAGTAAACCGCAAGATAGAGAAATGGCTGGAAAGCACGAACTTTGTCATCGACAGTGAACGGGCGCTGATGGGGCATATGATGTATGTGGATGAGGAGATTAAAAAGGGGCTTGGGTACCACCAGATGAATCTTTATACGCCGGTGAGGCTGAAGGATTGTGAATAAAACGGACGGAAACACAGTCTAAACACAGTCCGGGTTCCCACAGATGAAAATGACGGTTTACAAAGAGAAAAATTCAGTATATGATAAAGAGGCGGATATATTTGACAGCATGATGTATCATTAGGAATTGTCGGAAAATAA
>DKVC01000250.1:0-21528 GCA_002490995.1 Lachnospiraceae bacterium UBA7188 | reverse complement strand
CAATTTCCCTTTGATTACAGGGTTCGCGAAGCGGTTCCTGTAATTTGTTTAGGCAAAAACCCGGAAATACAATAAAAATTGCTGTGAATGAAAACTGGAGGGCTGGCATGGATGACAATATGCATATGAGTTGGTCGGCGCGGACAATCGGCGCCATGTTGCTGGGAAATATTTTATATGCGCTGACGCTGAAGCTGTTTCTGCTTCCGGCGAATCTGGCAAGCGGAGGCGCCACGGGAATTTCCCTTGCGGTACATAATCTCACGGGGCTGTCGGTTTCGGGCACTTTGCTTGCGGTGAACGTGGGGATGCTGATTCTGGGGTTTTTCCTTCTGGGAAAAGCTTTCGTGGTGACTACGCTGCTGAGTACCTTTGTGATGCCCGCAGCTCTGGAAGTGATGGACAGGATCCTGGGAGATTTTGTGCTGACGCAGGATCTGCTGCTGTGTACCCTGTTTGCCGGTCTGGGTGTGGGAATCTCCCTGGGTATTGTGATCCGCACCGGGGCATCTACCGGAGGGATGGATATTCCGCCCCTGATTCTGTTCAAATATTTCCGGATTCCGGTTTCGGTGAGCCTCTATGCTTTTGATGTGACGATTCTGCTGGTGCAGGCGCCCCTTCACCAGGCGGAAAACATTCTGTACAGTATCCTGTTTGTGATGATTTCGTCCATTACGCTGGACAAGATGCTGATGATCGGCACCACCCAGACGGAGGTGAAAATCATCAGCAATAAATCCTCCGAGCTGCGTGAAGCCATACTGAAGCAGCTCGACCGGGGAGTGACGCTTCTGGATGCGGAAGGAGGATACCTGCATGACAAAACGCAGGTGATCTTCAGCGTCATTTCCAATCGAGAGCTTTTTAAACTGGAAAAAATCGTCCATGGCATCGACCCGGACAGCTTCATGGTAATCACAAGGGTCAGCGAGGTGAAGGGGCGGGGCTTTTCCATGGATAAGCAGGCCCTGTAGGAGAAAATCATATTTCGGGAAAACCGTCTCAGCCCCAGCTTCAGGGGCAGGGACGGTTTTCGTCAATCCATTCTTTTCTGATATCCGTTCTCATCCTTTTTCTTCTTCAACAGATAAGAGTTATCTAAAGTAAATATTCTCTAAAGATTTGTTAAAGATATAAAGAAACGTATTGAGTCGCTCTCAAATTTTTGATATAGTCATATTCGTAGCCTGGAGCGGCGGAAAACAGATGCATGTTTCGGTGAAGCCGCAGGCAGGACGGAGGACAACATGGGAAAAATACGACAAAAAATATTGGGCCTGGTTCCGGAATACGGTGTGATGCCGTTGCTCATTGCCGTAGCGCTTAACTTTACGGTCTACGGCGGCGCCAGAGTGATAGCGGGAGACTGGAAGCATCATAATATCGAAGGGCCGCTGGACGGGCTGATTCCTTTTGTGCCGTTTACAGTGGTTATCTACCTGGGCTGTTATCTCTTCTGGATCGTCAATTATATCCTGATTGCCAGACAGGGGAAAAGGGAAGTATGCCAGTTTTTTGCGGCGGATTTTATATCCAGGCTGATCTGTCTGGCCTGCTATCTCATATATCCGACCACCAATGTCCGGCCGGTTGTGGAGGCGGAGGGCTTCTGGAATCAGGTGATGATATTCCTGTATACGGTGGATGCGGCGGATAATCTGTTCCCTTCCATCCACTGCCTGGTAAGCTGGTTCTGCTTTGCAGGCTTAAGAAAGAGCAATGTTCCCCGATGGTACAGGAACGCTTCCTGTGTGATGGCTCTGCTGGTCTGCATCTCCACGCTGACCACGAAGCAGCACGTCATAATAGACGTGGCGGGCGGAGTGGCTCTTGCGGAAGTCTGCCTGTGGATTGCGAAGAAACCCAAAGTCTGGAAGACATACGAGAGGCTGCTGGATGAAATCGACGGAAAACTTCTTCTGGAAGGAGGAAGTGCCTAGTGCAGTTGAAAGGGAAGAAAAGAAAGGTCATAGGCAACGGTATATTTCTGGCTCTGGTTTTCGGACTGACAATCTACGGTGTGTTTCACGGGGAAGACCTGGAAGGGATGATGGAGGCTATCCGTGATGTGGAGAAGTGGAAGCTGATTCCAGGAGCGGCGCTGGTACTCTTTTTTATCTGGGGGGAGTCCATTATTCTCTGGTATATGATGCGTTCCTTCGGGATCCGCCTGAAGAAGCGCATCTGCTTCCTGTTTTCCTCCGTGGGCTTTTTCTTCAGCTGTATTACTCCTTCCGCCAGCGGCGGGCAGCCCATGCAGATTTATTATATGAGGAAGGAAAAAATTCCCATTCCGGTTGCCACGGTGATTCTGATGGTGGTAACCATTACATATAAATTGGTATTGGTTGTCATCGGTCTGGGGGTCTTCGTGTTCGGAAAAGGCTTCCGGGAACGGTATCTGGGGGAAGTGCTTCCGGTATTTTACCTGGGTGTGGCGCTGAATGTGTTCTGTGTGGCATTTATGACTGTCCTGGTATTTCATCCGGATCTGGCGGAAAGTATTCTCACCAGGGGAATGCGATGGCTGGAGAAGCTGCGGTTTCTGCGTCACAGAGAGGAGCGCGCGGGGAAGCTTCGGGAAGCCATGGAAGTGTACCGGGAGACCGCGGCTTATCTGGAACAGCACAGAAAAGTGATTCTCGGGGTGATTCTGATTACCTTTATTCAGAGGTTTGCGCTGTTCGCGGTGACCGGGGTGGTGTATCTGTCGTTCGGGCTCACCGGTACCGCCATGTGGGATGTGGTGATGCTTCAGGCGGTAGTATCCGTCTCGGTGGATATGCTGCCGCTGCCCGGGGGGATGGGAATCAGCGAGGCTTTGTTTCTGCGGATATTCCCGTCGGTTTTCGGGGAGATGCTTCTGCCGGCAATGGTTCTCTCCAGGGGACTGGGATATTACAGCCAGCTGCTGATCAGTGCAGTGTTTACTGTGGTAGCACAATTGTACTATACGCTGCGGCATAAGGAAGTGCCATGAGCGTATTCTCTTGCCGTTTTTTTGTCCTGCATTGCGGAGGCGCTCACTGGTTATGGCTTTCCGCTGGAAAATGTTTTGGGCGGGGATTTCGTGCCTGTGTTATGTTTTAGGGCAGGCAGACGCTTTGCCGATTAAAAAATGGTGTTTTTGGTGGACAATTATTTTGTTGTGTTATACAATAAGAGATACAGGCAGATGCATTGCGGCAGTCTGATATGCGGCCATAGGATAAGAGCGTATTCCGGTGTTCATACAGAGTGCTGCTTCGAATTGAGGAGGGGTTCCTGTGATAGGATTTTACGATTATACTGTAATATTGACTTATATCAGCTTTATTTCGGCGGTGTCGGGTATTTTCTGCGCATCCACAATGCATCTGCGATGGGCTATTTTTTTCCTTGCTTTTTCGGGACTGTGTGATATGTTTGACGGCAAGATTGCCAGGACGAAGAAGAACCGGACGGATGACGAGAAGGCTTTCGGAATCCAGATCGATTCCCTGTGTGACATCGTCTGTTTCGGTGTGCTTCCCATCGTGATCTGCTACAGGCTGGGGATGGACCGGATTTACAGCATGATGATCCTGGCGCTGTATGGCCTGGCCGGGCTGATCAGACTGGGATACTTTAATGTCATGGAGGCCAAGCGCCAGGCCCAGGAAGAGGGAGCGAGGGAATACTACCAGGGACTGCCTATAACGTCCATGGCCATTGCACTGCCCATACTGTTCGTGGTTTCGCCGCTGTTTCCGACTCATTCTGCATTTGTGGTGGTGCTGCATGTTGCAGTGACTCTGGTTGGATTTCTGTTTATCTTTAACTTTAAGCTGCGCAAACCGTCCGTCAAACAGGTATTCCTGATTGTGGCGGTGGTAGCTGCCGCGGTGGCGGTGATTGTATTTGCATGGCGCGGGTGGTGGAGTTTAGTGCAAAACAGAAACTGAGTATGTGTTTTGGCTGGAAATTGTCTGTAGACATTTCTGTAGGAATTGGACAATTCTTTAGGAAATGCCGATTAAGGCAATTCCTTATGAAAGGGGAAGGAGGATAATATGAATCAGGTTGCGGACAGGAAAGGTAATATTTCGGAGGAAAATTCTTTTCAGGATCGTCTTCTGGAAAAATTGTATGGCAATGCGGCGGGGAGGCTTCTGCTGAAACCGCTTGTCTCCCCGCTGTTTTCGAGGGCAGGGGGGGCTTTTCTGGATTCCGGGCTTTCCCGGGGTCTGGTTCGGCATTTTCTCTGCAGTCATGCCATTGACATGTGGGATTATCAGCCCAGGGAGTACACGTCTTTTAATGATTTCTTTACCAGAAGGCTGGCGGAAGGGGCCAGAAAGGTGGATTTCACGCCGGAAGTCCTGGTCAGCCCGTGCGACGGCAGGCTGTGTGTCCACAAGATTGATGACAGATGTGTCTTTAAAGTAAAGCATACCACCTATACGCTGGAAAGCCTTTTGAAGGACAAAAAGCTGGCGGCGGAGTATGCCGGGGGATATGTGTGGCTGTTCCGCCTGTGCGTGGAGGATTATCATCGCTATATCTATGCGGACGGCGGCGATATCCTGAAATTTATGAAGATTCCCGGCATACTGCACACGGTGAATCCTGTCGCCAACGATCAGTTTCCCATCTACAAGGAGAATACCAGGGAATATTGTATCCTGAAGTCGGACAACTTCGGCACCATGATACAGATGGAAGTAGGGGCAATGATGGTGGGTAGGATTGTGAACCATCCCAGAGGGAGCATTGTGCGCAGAGGCTGGGAGAAAGGACACTTTGCCTTCGGAGGCTCCACGGTCATCCTGGTTACCCGCAAAGGCGCAGTGTGCCCGGACGCGGATATTCTGCAGAATTCCGGGAAGGGAATCGAGACGAAGGTGCGCCTGGGGGAACGGGTGGGGAAAGCCTGATTGGAGGTTATGCATATGGGAGAACAGGTTGCTGTAAAGCCCTGGGGAGACAGCCAGGGAATCAGGATTCCTGAAAATGTGCTCGAAAAGCTGAATATAGGGATATCCGATATACTGCAGATCGAAATTGAAAATGACGCCATTGTTTTGAGGAAAACAATGAAACACAAAACGTTTGAAGAACGTGTTGCCGAATATGGCGGAGAGGTTTCCGTGTGTGATTTTGAGTGGGGGGAACCTGCAGGCAGGGAGATGCTGTGATGGATTTTTGTCAGGGAGACGTCGTAAAAATATCCGGCTTCAGGAATAAATTTGTGATAGTCAGCAAAAATGCTTTTATCAGGATGACGAATGTATTTCATGTATGTCCGCTTATGGATCGGTATCCCGACGGACCAATTCATATTGACCCTGCATTCTATTGGCTTGTGCACATTATGCTGCCGTTCACAGAAACAAAAGTTAGTGTTTTTACTGCGGCGCCGGCCCGGTGGAATTGCGGACGATCAGAGTGGCCCGCAGCAGAATGGAACCGATGGACACCTGGTTCAGCAGGCAGGAAAGGGCATAGTAACCGCACTTCCCGATACCGATCCGGTTCTGGCGGATGGTAGTCAGGGAGGGCAGGGTGTAAGCGGTCATGGGCAGATCGTCAAAACCCACGATGCTCACGTCTTCCGGAATGCGTATGCCGCGGTCCTTACATTCCGTGATGGCGGAGATGGCGCGGACATCGTGGGAGAACAGAATGGCGGTGACCCCCTCGTCCAGCAGTTTCGGAATATACTTCCTGGTGGAATCGTTTACGTAATAACCCAGCCCGATGTAATTTTCGTTTATTTCCAGATTAAATTTGTCCATGGCATTGAGATAGGCATTGTACCTGGCCTTCAGGATATAAGACTCCAGAGGGCCGGATATAAGGCCTATTTTTTTATGCCCCAGGGAGGTCAGATGCTTCACGGCCAGCTCAAAGCCTTCCTGGCTGTCGCAGCCCACGGAGGCAATGCAGGGATTTTCCTTGACATAATTGTCATACAGGACGGTGGGAACCCTGGAGGTACGCAGCTCATGAATCCAGGGATCCAGAAGAGTCAGGCCCAGAATGAAGGATGCCTGGTATCCGTGCTCCATGATAAATACGCCGTAGGGGATGCCGCGCTGGAATTCCATATCAATGGGGATGATATCCACAGTCCAGCCTTCCGGCTCCGCCATCTGCTTGAACCCCAGGATTATGTCGTGGCCGAACTGGTTGGGGGTCTGAAAGTCCATGTTCTCAACCAGGATGCACAGGGCTTTCCGCTCCTTCTGCTGGCGTCTGTTGACATAGCCCAGCTCCACTGCCGTTTCCAGTATTTTTTTGCGCATTTCCTCGCTGACGTCCCTGGCATTGTTCAGCCCCTTGGAAACGGTGCTCTTGGATATGCCCAGCTTTTCGGCGATATCGTTTATCGTAGCCATGAGCCTGCCCTCCCCCTGAAATTTTGTGAAAAATTACAATAATTTCATTCCCGAATAATATGATTATAACAAGTTGACGGTGAAAAAACAAGCCTGTCTCCGAAACTTCATGGTAAAATGACGTGGGGTGAGGAGAAGGTGCAGGGCGTGCCCCAAATGGTTGGAAATGGCAGAAAACCTCAACAAAATGCCACTTTTTTCGTCTTTATTGATATATGGCGAAAAAAGGAAGAAACGAAACATTTTCGGGAAAGTTTCGGTGAAAAGTTTCGGGAATAATTTCGAAATTAGGTGCAAATTGCATAATTATGTACATAAAAGCCCTTATTTGGCACAAAAACTGCACAAAATCAGGGTTGACGCAATTCTGAAAATATGATATTTTCATTTTAAAGAAATTTAAAGAAACAATAAAAATTTTCTAAAAGGAGGATTTCCAAATGAAAAAGAAGAAGATTTGTGCAATGTTCCTGACGGCGGCAATGGCTGCCACGCTCCTGGCAGGCTGCGGAAATGATGCTGGTTCCCAGGGCAGCTCAGCCGGCGGGTCAACCGGAGGAGACGCGGCTCAGAGCGGCGGGACGTCAGGGGGGGGCAGCTTCCGGTGAGACACAGGATGTAGCCCTGAAGGTATGGTGCCCTCAGAACCAGATTGACACAGGGGCAATGAGCCAGATGCAGGAAGCTTTTGCAGCAGCGCATCCGGAGTACAACATTACCTGGACCACTGAGGTAGTAGGTGAGGACAAGTGCCAGGATGAGGTGCTGAAGGATGTGGGCAATGCGGCAGACGTGTTCCTGTTCTCCAACGACCAGCTTCCTCAGCTGGTAGATGCAGGTGCCATCGCTCAGCTGGGCGGCGAAACCGAAGCTATGGTGAAGAACGACATTGCGGAATCCGTTGCGGCTACCGTTACACAGGACGGCAAGGTTTACGGAATCCCTTTCACCCACAACACTTTCTTCATGTATTACGACAAGACTCTGCTGGATGAGAACGATATCAAGACTCTGGAAGGCATTATGGCAAAACCTACGGCAGACGATGTCTACAATTTCTATTTTGAATCCGCAGGCGGATGGAAACTGGGATGCTATTACTACGGTGCAGGCTGCAGCATCTTCGGGCCGGAAGGAAGCGATCTGTCCGCAGGTGTGGACTGGAACAATGCAACAGGCCTGGCAGTGACCAACTACCTGATCGACCTGATCAACAATCCGAAATGTGCTTTTGACGGAGAGATTACCGTAAGTGAGCTCATTGAGAGCCACAGGCTGGGTGCATGGTTCGACGGAAGCTGGAACTATGAACTGTATTCTGCCGCGTTGGGCGATGATCTGGGAATGGCTGTCATCCCTACGTTCAACCCCGACGGCACGGATCATCAGCTGTTAGGCTTCTACGGATCCAAGGCAATTGGTGTAAACGCACATTCCAAGAATATGGCTGCAGCAGTTCAGTTTGCCGCATTTATCGGTAACGAGGAAAATCAGCTCCTGCGTTATGAACTGTCAAAGCAGGTACCTGCCAACAAAACAGCGGGTTCCAATGAGAAGGTTATGGCAGATCCTCTTGCAACCGTACTTGTAAATGAATCCAATACCGCCAGCGTGGCACAGCCCGTCAACAGCGTTTTCAGCGCAAGATACTGGTCCTATGCGGGAGCCATTCCCACCGAGATCAGAAGCGGCGAGATTACCAAGGACAATGCACAGGAGAAGCTGGATGCATTCGTTGCGGCAATGACTGCGGAATAAAATTCAGGCTGATATGAAAACCTGATACATACAGGGGAGGGGCTGAAGGCCGGGGTTCGGAATACTCCATGCATCGGTAAACGGACAGAATGCCGTACCCTCCCTTTATGTTCCGAAAATTTGTTCTTATATTCCTTGCGCTCGAAATCAGTCCGTTTAATATAAAAACATAATAAAAAACAGCAACCGCCCGGACAGTACCCCATAGGATTTACAGACACATACCCTTGTAGCTTGAAACAATAGAACCCCCCTGCTTCGCGAAATTTCTATTGTCAGGAATCCTATGCCCAGGCCGGGGTACTGGCAGGGCAGATGCGGAACTTATAATAAGGAGGTTTCCGATGGGACTTTTCAAGAGAAAAGCGCTGAAATATGATAAGCCCAGGGACGAGAGCATATCACAGGTATTTAAAAAAGGCGATACCATGACCAGGCTTTCCTTCTTTGTTTTCGGACTTGGCAATATTGTTAATAAACAGGTTGTCAGAGGTATAATCTTTCTGGCATTGGAGATTCTGTATTTTGTATACATGATTATTTTTGGTATTGGTGCTCTTGGAGATTTCATTACTTTAGGTACTGCGGAACAGG
This sequence comes from Lachnospiraceae bacterium UBA7188, assembly GCA_002490995.1. Taxonomy (GTDB): domain Bacteria; phylum Bacillota; class Clostridia; order Lachnospirales; family Lachnospiraceae; genus Acetatifactor. Next base: position 12,814 of record DKVC01000250.1, on the reverse strand, counting down.
GACAGGTATACAACGAGGCTCTGGGAATTTACGAGTATGCTCTGGGAGACAATTCCATGCTCTGCCTGCTCTACGGCGTAATTACCCTGGTGCTGACCGCAGCTGTCGTTTTCCTTGCCTGCATGTCCGGTAAGAGTGCCTACTGCACCCAGGTGCGCAAGGCGAAGGGACAGTATATTCCCACCTTCAGGGACGACATCAGATCGTTGTTTGAAGAGAATCTGCATGCTTTCCTGCTGGCGCTGCCCATTATCGGAATTCTTATTTTTACCATCGTGCCGCTGGTATTCATGATTCTGATAGCGTTTACCAGCTATGACCATGAGCATCAGCCCCCCGGAACCCTGTTTTCCTGGGTAGGCCTGGCGAACTTCAAGTCCCTGATCGCTTCCAGCAGCTCCCTTGCCACCACTTTCTGGCCGGTGCTGGGCTGGACGTTGATCTGGGCGGTATCGGCAACGGTGTCCTGCTACATTCTGGGACTGCTGCTGGCCCTTCTGATCAACCGCAAGGGCACCAAAGCCAAGGGATTCTGGAGATTCATGTTCGTGCTGTCCGTGGCGGTGCCTCAGTTCGTTACGCTGCTGACCATGAGGACCATTTTCAATGCAAACGGCCCGGTGAACGTACTGTTACGGGATTTCGGTATTATCGGAGCCACCGAGTCCATTCCCTTCTTTACGGACCCGCTGCTGGCGAAGATTACCATCATCTGCATCAATATCTGGATCGGCGTGCCCTTTACCATGCTGTCCACCACAGGTATCCTGCAGAATATTCCGGCGGATCTGTATGAAGCGGCGAAGATTGACGGAGCCAGCGCCCCGGTTATCTTCCGGAAGATTACCCTTCCCTACATGCTGTTCGTCATGACGCCCAACCTGATCACTTCCTTCACGGGAAATATCAATAACTTCAACGTGATTTTCCTGTTGTCAGGCGGCGGACCGGACTCCCTGGAATACTACTACGCAGGCAAAACGGACCTGCTGGTGACCTGGCTGTACAAACTGACCATTACCCAGAAGGACTACAATCTGGGCGCGGTTATCGGCATTCTGGTGTTTATTATCCTTGCAACGCTGTCACTGTTAACCTACCACCGTACAGGTGCCTACAAAGATGAGGGGGCGTTCCAATAATGAAGACAAAAAGAATGATTACCAACGCGGCCTGTTATGTTTTGCTGACAATCCTGAGCATTATCTGGGTGCTGCCGATTTTGTTTGTCATCCTTACCTCCTTCCGCGAGGAGGGCGGCTCCTACAAGACCTACATCTGGCCCAAGGGATTTACCCTGAATAACTACAAGGAACTGGTTATGGGGGTCAACAGCAAGATTTCGGGAGGTACCAATATCGACTTTACCAGATGGTTCTTTAATACCCTGGTGATTGCCATTTTCAGTACTTTGCTGTCCGCATTCTTCGTGCTGTGCGTGTCCTATGTCATGAGCCGCCTGCGCTTTAAGATGCGTAAGAATTTCATGAACATTGCAATGATACTGGGTATGTTCCCCGGATTTATGTCCATGATCGCTGTGTATTACATCCTGAAAGGCCTGGGACTCCTGGAGACAGGTACCCTGAAGCAGCTGTCACTGATCCTGGTGTACTCGGGAGGCGCGGGACTTGGGTTCTACATGGCCAAGGGTTTCTTCGACACCATCCCACGCTCCATAGACGAAGCGGCCTATATCGACGGCGCCAGCAAATGGGATACTTTCATCAAGATCACCATACCGCTGTCCAAGCCCATTATTACCTATACTTTGCTGACTTCCTTCATGGGTCCCTGGGTGGATTACATTTTCGCAAAGGTTATCATGGGGAACGATACAAAGTATTATACCATTGCCATCGGTCTGTGGACCATGCTGGAGAAGGAATACGTGGACTACTATTACACCCAGTTCTATGCAGGGTGCGTCCTCATCTCCATCCCCATTGCCCTGGTATTCCTGCTGTCCCAGAGATGCTATGTGGAAGGCGTGGCAGGAGCCGTGAAGGGATGATTGCGGCATGTGTGCCGTCTGCGTTATCTCATGGGATGTCCGTGCTGATATATACGCACGACCAGAGACATTTGCCAATATATACTGCACACTGGTTAAATTTGCAGTACAACCCGACAGCAGACCGCCAGCCAGGTGCTTTCCCAGGTATACCACTGTAAATCCTGGCGGTCTGTAGTATAAATGTATAGCTGTGCAGTGAGCAGCAGAGCCATGGACGGAAACGCAAAAATGATAAATATAATATGACGGCCGGGTGTTTGACTTGACAGTTATATGTGGAATGATGTAAAATAAATCAAAATGCTGCTGCAGATACCTTTCATTGTATTGCAGCGGCATTTTTTATTAGGAGAGTAAGTGTGAAAAAGAAGATAGCTGAGAGCATGGCTTTTTTCGCCAGCGGGGAATTTGACAGGAAATTTCGATATGACGGCAAAGACCTGGGCGCATGCTGCAGAGACGGGAGGACAGTGTTCAAGGTCTGGAGCCCGCTTGCGGAGAGAATAGAACTGCGCCTGTATAAAGACGGATTTACAGAAGAGGCTTATCTCAGAAAGCAGATGCAGGCGGATACAAAGGGCGTATGGAAGCTGGAATTTCCGGAAAACCTGCACGGAATATATTACGATTACCTGGTGCAGGCAGACGGGGAGGAGACCTGCACGGCGGATCCCTATGCGGTTGGCTGTAACTGCAATGGCGGCAGAAGCATGGCAGTGGATTTGTCCAGAACCAATCCGCCGGGATTTGAGGAGGACAGGGCGCCGGAGGAATGCGGAGAGCGGATTATCTACGAACTGCATATCAAGGATTTTTCTTATGATGCGGAGAGCGGCATCCCCGTGGAATACCGGGGAAAATACAAAGCCTTTACCGTGAAAGGGACGGGCGGGGCTTATCCCACCTGCGTGGAGTATCTGAAAAATCTGGGGATTACCCATGTGCATCTGCTTCCCTTTTTTGACTACGGTTCCGTAGACGAAGCAGGAGACGAAAGACAGTTTAACTGGGGTTATGATCCGGTGAATTACAATGTGCCGGAGGGCTCCTATGCCACGGATGTCAACGACGGTACAGTCAGGATAAGGGAGTGCAAGGAGATGATTCAGGCCTTGCATGAAAACGGCATCCGGGTTATTATGGATGTGGTCTACAATCACACGCACCAGGCAGATTCCTGGCTGCAGCGGATGGTGCCGGGGTATTATTACCGCTACAGGGAGGACGGGAGTCTTTCCAACGGTTCGGCCTGTGGGAATGACATTGCCGCAGGGCGTTCCATGGTGGATAATTACATTGCGGACTCCGTGATGTACTGGGCAAAAGAATACCATATGGACGGATTCCGCTTTGATCTGATGGGGCTGCTCACGGTGGAGCTGATGAACCGGATCAGGGCGGAGCTGGATGCGGAATTCGGCCCGGGAGAGAAGCTGCTGTACGGAGAGCCCTGGAGCGCCGACGATTCCCCCATGGAAAAAGGAACCCGGGCGGCCCAGAAAGGGAATGCAGGGTACCTGAATGAGGGTATCGGGATTTTCAGCGACGATACCAGGGACGTGATCAAGGGAAGCGTATTCTATGCGGGAGATCCGGGCTTTGTGAACGGGGGAGAAGGGCTGGAGACGGCTGTTCTCCACGCGGTGACCGGATGGAAGGACGGAGGCGCCTGTTTTGAGCCGAAAAGCTGCGGACAGATTATCAATTACGTCTCCGCCCATGACAATTTTACCCTCTGGGATAAGCTGGTATTGTCCATGCACCGGGAAAAAGCGGATTTTGACAGAAAATATGATGATGTGCTTGCAGCCAACAAGCTTGCCGCCTTTATCTATTTTACCTGCCAGGGGAATCTCTTCCTGCAGGCAGGAGAGGAATTCGGACGGACGAAGCAGGGAGAGGACAACAGCTACTGCTCTTCACCGGAACTCAATATGCTTCACTGGAACCGGACGGTGGAGTACGGGGATCTGGTTTCGTACTACAGGGGGCTGATACGGCTCCGCAAGCAGCTGCCCGGCCTGTGCGATAAATCGCCTGGGGCTGCAAAGCGTATCATGGACGGAAAGGTTCAGGGCGACGGCGTGGTATCCTTCCAGGTGGATAACAGGGACTCACAGCCCTCACTCTGGGATGAACTGTTTATTGTCTATAATGCGTCAGATAAGGAACATGCAGTCAGCCTGCCGGATAAGGATGAGCCGGCAGAGGCATGTCATGCTGTGTCCGGCAGACGATATAATCTGCAGATGCTGGGGACGGAGATTGATTCCGGGCGACAGGCTGAAAGCTGGGAAGTGCTGGCGGACGGCAAAGAGACGGACTGCCGGAAGCCGGCAGAGATCATGCGAAATGGTATCCGGGTGGCACCCCACAGCGGGATGCTTCTGGGCAGAAAATCAGAAGGGGTTTAGGTGATTGTGCGGGTTGTCCGGAACTGGAACAGGAGGTATTAAAATTATGAAGAGAGCAAGCGGGATACTGCTTCCCATTGCAAGCCTGCCGTCAAAGTACGGCATTGGATGCTTCTCAAAGGAAGCATATGATTTTATTGACAGACTGAAGGAGGCGGGACAGAGCTACTGGCAGATTCTTCCGCTCTCCCCCACCAGCTACGGGGATTCCCCTTATCAGTCCTTTTCCTCCTTTGCGGGGAATCCCTACTTTATCGACCTTGAGGCGCTGATAGAAGAGGGGGTATTGACGAAGGAAGAGTGCGATGCCTGTGACTTCGGGGACGATCCGAGGAAGGTTGACTACGGTAAAATGTATGAGCAGCGTTTTCCTCTGCTGCATCTGGCTTACGAGCGCAGCAATATTGCCCAGAATCCGGATTTTGTGCGATTTGTCCGGGAGAATGCCTTCTGGCTGGAGGATTACGCGCTGTTTATGGCAGTGAAAAAGCGCTTTGACGGGGCAGCCTGGGAGGAATGGGCGGAGGATATCCGGAAGCGCTGGTCCAACGCACTTGATTATTATAGAAGAGAGTGCTATTTCGATATCGAATTTTATAAATATCTCCAGTTCAAGTTCCAGGAGCAGTGGATGAAGTTAAAGGCTTATGCCAACGATAACGGAATCGAGTTTATCGGGGATATTCCCATCTATGTGGCATTCGACTCGGCGGATGCATGGGCCAGGCCGGAGATGTTCCAGTTTGACGCGGATTCCAGGCCCACGGCTGTGGCCGGGTGTCCGCCGGATGCGTTCTCAGCCACCGGGCAGCTCTGGGGGAACCCGCTCTATAAGTGGGATTACCACAGTCAGACCAATTTCCAGTGGTGGTGCCAGCGCCTGGAGCATTGCTTCAGGCTGTACGATGTGGTGCGGATTGACCATTTCCGCGGATTTGACGAATATTACAGCATTCCTTACGGGGCAGAGACTGCCGAAAACGGCCACTGGGAGAAAGGCCCCGGGATGGAACTGTTCCGGGTGCTGCAGAACCGCTTCGGAAAAGAGGGAATCATTGCGGAGGATCTGGGCTTCCTGACGGATACCGTGGTGAAGCTTCTGGAGGACAGCGGATATCCGGGGATGAAGGTGCTGGAATTTGCCTTTGACCCCAGGGAGGAGACAGACTATCTGCCGCATAGCTATGACCGGAATTGCGTTGTATATACAGGGACTCATGACAATGAGACGCTGGTTCAGTGGTATAAGGGACTGGATGAGGAGAGTAAGGCCTTTGCCCTGGAATACATGAATAATGCAGGTACGCCGGATGAGGAAAAATACTGGGATTTCGTGCGCCTGGCGATGATGAGCTCCGCGAATACCTGTATCACGCCCCTGCAGGACTACCTGGGCCTGGATAAGGAGGCGCGGATCAATAAGCCCTCCACCCTGGGCGGCAACTGGGAATGGCGTATGGATGCGGACATGCTGTCAGAGGAGATGGTGGAGAAAATCTACCGGATTACCAGGATCAGCAGCAGGCTTCCGGAAGCGGAGGCAAACAGATTGAAGGAGGAGCAGGCGAAGCGGCTGAAAGCGGCGCTGGAAGAGAAGGAGAGGCTGGAAGCTTTGGAGGAGAAAGCAGCCGCAAAAGCAGAAGAAGCTGGTGCGGAGGAGGCAGGAAAGGAGAAATCGGCAGCAGAAGCGGAAGAGGCCGGTAAGGGAAAGGCTGCAGCAGAAACAGGAGAGAGCAGTAAAGAGAAAGCTGCCCGGTAAGCTGAAGATGCTGTGGAAGGGCATCCCGGAAGCATTAAAGTAGAAAGCGGCACAGAAGGTATGCCGGGAAGTCTGATGGAAGGCAGTTTTGACTGAAATAAATAGGCTGGGAACGGGAGCTGTTCTGGTTTGTACTGATATTAAGAATATGGTGATATGGAGGAACGCAGATGAAATTTGTATACGGAAAACAGGATTGGAAGACATTTGAGCGAGGCGAGGAGAACTGCTTTCTGATGACGAATGGCCTGGGAGGATTTTCGTCCCTGACCATGATCGGCTCCTGCAGCAGGAACGACCATGCGGTTTTGATGGCCTGTCTGCATTCTCCCAACCATCGTTATAACATGATTCACAGGCTGGAGGAGACTATCCGCATCGGCGGGGAGAAGGTTCACATTTCCAGCCAGGATGACGCGGATGTTTCTTTCCGGGAAGAAGGATATCTCTACCAGACTGCTTTTACATATGAAGATTATCCCCAGTGGACTTATCTGGTCAGGGGCGTGGAAGTGGTGCGGACCATAGCCCTGATGCAGGGGGAGAACACAGTGGGAATCTCCTATGAGATCAGGAATTTATCCGGGGAGGAGATTACGCTGGAGGTGAACCCTCACCTGCAGTTTGTCCCCAAGGGGCATCAGCTCTCGAAGGAACAGAAATTTACAATTGAGGATGGACTGATTACATCCAACGGGCAGTGGCTGCGTGTGAAAACCGACGGAATTCTCAGGGAACGTCCCCTTGTGTTCTGTGACGGCCATCATTACGCATACGATGTCTGCGACGGGAGAAGGGAAACGGGAACTACGGCAGTCAACCACAACATTTCCTGTCAGGCAGCGCCGGGAGGGCATGAGACGCTTCATATTGTATACGGAATCAAAGCAAAACTTCCCGATATGGAAGAAATTCTGGAGGATATGCGGCAGCACAGGAATGCAATCAGAAAGCGTGCAGGTTTTCAGAACGAGACGGCCCGGACGCTTTCCGCATCAGCCCATCAGTTTATCTCTTACCGTTCTTCTACCGCGAAGCAGACGATACTGGCAGGTTTCCCCTTTTTTGAAGACTGGGGAAGGGATACCATGATTGCCATGCTGGGATGCTGCTTGGCGGTGAGGCAGTACGATACGGCGGAGAGTATTCTCCAGACTTTTATGACATATTGCAAAAAAGGGTTGATGCCCAATCTGTTCCCGGAAGGAAAGGAAGCTCCGGGATATAACACTGTGGACGCATCGCTGCTGTTTATTCTTACCGTCTATGAGTATTACAGGAAGACGGGTGACAGTATCTTCGTGAAAGGCGCTTACCAGACCATGGCGGAGATTATCGACTGGTATCAAAAGGGGACGGATTACGGCATCCGGATGGATGAGGATGGCCTGATTATGGCAGGGCAGGATTATGACCAGGTGACCTGGATGGATGTGCGGGTGGGAGAGATACTGCCCACGCCCAGGCACGGCAAACCTGTGGAAATCAATGCCTACTGGTACAATGCCCTGTGCATTATGGAAGAATTTAAGATGTTCTATCCGGAGGACGAACGGGAGTACGGGAAACTGGCAGAGAAGGTGAAGGAAAGTTTCGGGAAGAAATTCTGGAATGAGGAGGCCGGCTGCCTGAAGGATGTGCTGTCCGGGACAAAGGCGGATAACCAGATCCGCTGCAACCAGATCTGGGCAGTGTCGCTTCCCTTTTCCGTGCTGGAGCCGGAGCGTGAGAGGCAGGTTGTGGAAGTGGTGTTCCGCAAGCTCTATACGCCTTACGGGCTGAGAACCCTGGACCCGGCGGATGAGGAATTCCATCCCACCTACGGAGGACCCCAGCTGCAGCGTGACCTGGCGTACCACCAGGGGACGGTGTGGGTATTCCCTCTGGGCGGCTATTACCTGGCGTACCTGAAAGTGAACGGATACTCCCAGGAAGCCCGGCGCCATGTGGAAAAGCAGCTGGACAGCATGGAGGCGGCTCTGTGGGAAGGCTGTATCGGACAGCTTCCGGAGATATATGACGGGGGGAATCCCACTTCCTCCAGAGGGTGTTTTGCCCAGGCGTGGAGCGTGGGGGAAATCCTGAGAGTATATGATACTTTGAGGATGCTGGACGAGCGGGACGCGGCGGAAGTAGCGGAAGCTGCGGAAGCGGAAGAGACGGCGTAGAAAATGACAGGGCAAAGTATAGACATTTTCTAAGGAACTGCCGGGAAATAACCTATACGATTTCTTCAGAGTAAACCTGATAAAATCTGTAAATGGTGCAATAGGCCTGCGTAGGTTATTTGGAGGCATTTCCTTTCGGACGAAAGGAGAATAAAAATCATGATGGAGGCAGTGCAGGATATGACAGTTGACGAAAAGAAAGACATGTTGTTAGAGATGCTGGCAGACCTTTATACAATTAAGGCAGCTAACAAAGAAGAAAACACAGTGTTAGACCATAAAATCAAGGTTACAGAAAAACGGCTTGAGATTTTGGGAGTCACGGATTTAGCAGACCTTAAGCCTTAACCGGAATCCAATTATTTGCGTTTGTGGGTATATACTGCAAATTCAACCGGAGTGCAGTATATATTGGCAAATTCTTTTGGCTGATAAGTCAGGTAGGAAGGGGAGCAGGGAAATGTATCACAATTACGTCTTCGATTTTTATGGAACATTGGCCGATATCCGTACAGACGAGGAAAACCCATATTTATGGAAGAAAATGAGTGAGATTTATTCTGCCCTGGGGGCATCTTACGGGGCGGAGGAGCTGAAAGCTATGTTCCGGCGCCTGGAAAGAAAAGAATGTGAGAGAATCGGTACAAAGGATGCGGAGCCGGACCTGACGAAGGTATTTGCACTTCTTTACCGGGAAAAAAATGTTCCCTGCGACGCGGTACAGGCAAAGATAACGGCTGTGACATTCAGGGCGCTGTCCAGGGAATTTCTTCGGGTCTATGACGGCGTACCGGAACTGCTGGCGGAATTGAAGGCGCGGGGAAAGCGTGTTTTTCTGCTTTCCAATGCCCAGACGGATTTCACCAGGCCGGAGATAGAGATGCTGGGGCTTACTTCTTATTTTGATGCCATCTTTATCTCATCAGAACAGAGATGCAGGAAGCCGTCGCCGCTGTTTTTCGAAAAACTGCTGAAGCAGTACGGCCTGAAGCCGTCGGAAAGCATTATGATCGGTAATGACGAGAGTGCGGACATTGCCGGGGCGAAGCAGGCAGGGATGGACTCACTGTATATACACACTGCTATTTCCCCGGCGGAATACGGCAGGGTGGAGCCTACTTACCGTGTCATGGACGGTGACTTCCGCAGGATACGCAGGCTTGTCCTGAAATAAGGGCGGCGAAAATATTTTTGAATGTAAATATATACTCGCGAGCGCATTTACTTTCCATTTTCTGTTCTACAGTACTGACGCGCTCGCTCGTTATACATTCAGATTGGCAAATGTTTGTGATTGTGAGTATAAATTGGGAGAATCAATTATGCGGCTGGGAAATCTGATCAATTATGAAATCAAAAACCAGACAGCTGTCCTGGAGTTCGAGGGCGGCGAAGCGCAGGTGGAAGTATTGACACCTGCCATCATCAATGTGTACCAGGGAAAGCCGGAAGAACGCATTCCTTCCAAGGCAATCGAGGGAAAGAAGTCCGTCCCGGTGGACATCCGCACGGAGCGGAAAGCAGATGGGCTGTGGATTCACACAGAGGAAGTCTCTGTGAGAGTCAGCGACGGCTTTTATGTGGACTTTTTTGATAAAAACGGGGCGGAGGCCTGCATGGACTTTCGGGGAGAGCGGAAGCAGCTGCAGAGGGTCAGCGATGAATTCTTAAGGCTCCTGGAGGCGGAGGGGCACCAGTCCTCATTGACAGGGACGAGGGAATGTGCTTTTAATGTGGTGAAAAAGCTGGATAAGTCCGCCCATTTCTACGGTTTGGGCGACAAGACGGGATTTATGGATAAACGTCATTATGATTACGAAATGTGGAATACGGACAACCCGGATCCCCAGATGGACAATTTCAAGGCGCTGTACAAGTCCATTCCCTTTTTCATCACTTTGACGGACAGCCATGTATATGGTATTTTCATGGACAATACCTGTAAGGGCTATTTTAATATGGGACAGGAATCGGAGGAATACTACTGGTTCGGCGCCCAGGGCGGACAGCCGGATTATTACTATATCGCAGGCAGCTCCATGGCGCAGGTGCTGGAGGGATATACCTATCTGACCGGCAGATGCCCGCTGCCCCAGAGATGGACGCTTGGCTATCACCAGTCCAGATGGGGCTATATGACACAGGAGGATGTGGAGGAAATTGCCTCCGGTATGCGTGACAATGATATTCCCTGCGATGTGATCCATTTTGACATAGACTACATGCAGGATTACAAAGTATTTACCTGGAACCAGGGGCGCTATCACAATGACCCGGACGGTTTCCTGAAGAAGCTGGCGGAAAAAGGCTTTAAAACTGTAACGATCAATGACCCGGGTGTAAAGAAGGAAGAAGGCTACTACGTATACGAAGAAGGTGTGGAGAACGGCTTCTTCGCCAAAACGCCGGAGGGTGAGGTCTATATCAACGAAGTCTGGCCCGGTGAGGCGGCTTTTCCGGACTTCGGTAACCCGGCGGTAAGGCAGTGGTGGGGTGACAGGCAGCAGTTTCTCCTGGACAGAGGCGTCAGGGGCATCTGGAACGACATGAATGAGCCTGCCAGTTTCCGGGGGCCGCTGCCGGACGATGTGGTATTCACGGATGAAGACCGTCGCTCCACCCATGCGGAAATGCACAATGTCTATGGGCATTACATGGCAAAGGCTACCTATGAAGGCCTGAAAAAGCTGGACGGACGCAGGCCTTTCGTTATCACCAGGGCATGCTATGCAGGCAGTCAGAAATATGCCACTGCCTGGACCGGGGACAATCACAGCCTGTGGGCGCATCTGCAGATGGCGATTCCCCAGCTTTGCAATCTGGGACTGTCCGGCATGCCGTTCGTGGGAACCGATATCGGCGGCTTCGGCTCGGATACCACGCCGGAGCTTCTGGCGCGGTGGATACAGGTGGGATGCTTCTCGCCGCTGTTCCGCAATCACGCGGCGCTGGGAACCAGGAGGCAGGAGCCCTGGCAGTTCGGAGCGGAAGTCATGGACATCTACCGGAAGTATGTAAAGCTGCGCTATCACTGGATTCCGTATTTTTATGACCTGTTTTACGAGGAAGAGAAAACCGGCGCACCGATTATGCGCCCGTTGGTTTTCCATTATGAGAAGGATGTGAATGCATGGCAGTGCAATGACGAATTTCTGCTTGGCAGCCGGATTCTGGCGGCACCGGTGGTATCTCAGGGCATGAAGAGGCGCATGGTGTACCTGCCGGAAGGAGTATGGTATGACTACTGGAACGGAGAGAAGATTAACGGGCCGGCCTGGATTATGAGGGAAGCGCCGCTGGATACCTGCCCTGTCTATGTGAAGGCCGGAAGTATTATCCCGACGATGGAGCCGCAGTCTTATGTGGGTGAGAAGCCGCTGGATACCCTGATTTTGGAGGTTTATCCCGGGGAAGGAAGCTGTGAGCATTATCTGGACAACGGGGAAGACTTTGCCTACAGGGATGGGAAGTACCATCAATACCGCTTTACGGTTCAGGAGGACGGCACGGTAGCCGGTGAAATCCTTCACGCCGGGTATGAGAAGCCCTATGAGCGGATTGTGGTGCGGAGGCTTGGCTGCAAGGACGTTGATTTGAAAATTTGATGATTTGATGAAAGAGACAGGGTTTATTCTGAAAGCTTTTTAAAAGGTTTAAAATAGGTTTATTTAAAAGGTATTTAAAAGGTTTATTTAAAAAAAGTCTGGTTATACTTGAAATTGCCGGGTTTATATGTTACAATAAACATCGGTGAACAGAAAAAATGAGCATTTCCAGTTCAACCCAAATGAAAAGCCAGAGAGGTGCGGACTCTCTGGCTTTTCAAATGCTATTGCCCTTTATGGTTGGGCGAAACCAGGCTAGTTACCGCTATTTTTGCTTGCCGTCCAGCCATTTGCAGATTATGTGGGTAACCACTCCTGCCGCGACGGCAATAAAAAATGCCAAGAGCATTTCCATATTCAACCCCCCTTCCTGCTACCAGTATCGGGGCGGTAACATGTCCATTATATCATTCTATTCAGCTTCTGAAAACATGCATTTATAATTTTTTCGAAAAAAAGTAACGTATAAGAATGAGAGGATTCACCTATCCATTTCAAATCTGCAGGCACTTATATAGTGTAATCATGATTGCAGTATTATATTTAGAAATATGATAATCGTATCTGCCGGAAACATAATGCTGTGGATATTCTTTTGACAATGCGGCCATAGCGATTACGGCTCGTGGATAAAGTGAGGCTCACTACGGCAGATATGAAACAGGAGAAATGTGTATGGACGAGAAGGAAATAATTCCCTACATAGAACCGGTTTTCCGGTTCTGCCACCATCGCCTGGACAACTGGCATGACGCCGAGGACCTGGCGGGAGAAATTTTGCTGCATATACTGGATGGTATCGGAAAATACGAAATCGAATCGCTGGATGCAGTTATGACGATTAAAAATTT
>DKVC01000291.1:5251-12309 GCA_002490995.1 Lachnospiraceae bacterium UBA7188 | reverse complement strand
AGGAACGATGTCTTCAATGTTTTTTCCCTGCGCCACCAGCTTGTCCGCAATCTGCGCCATCACATCGCCGCTGGCAAAAGGTGAAACCGCTGCAGCCTATTACATTTGATCCACGCCTGTAACAATATTAAAGCATTCCCCACCTGAAAAAGCTATCAATTTCTCCTTGAAACTTACGGAACGTACCTCTTCTCGGAAATTCAAGCCACAGTTGAGCAGGCCGGACGGCTTTTAGAATGGCTGCGGCAGATATTACAAACATTGTTTTTAGGTTGTTTAAAAAAAGAGCATTCCCCAAATTAGGAATACATGATATAATATGTCTTATCGGAAGCAATCTTTTCGCTTCCGATAAAAGGCGCGCCCTTTTGCGCCGCATTCAACTATAGGAAGCTGCACTTGATTCCTATAGTATGTCTTATCGGGAGTATGCATCTTTATTAAACAAGGGGAGTATACAGCTTAATATGAGAAAATATATGTCGCTTTTTGCTGTACTGACTCTAATTGCAGTTGGAGTACTATTTGTATCATCAGGGCTTGAAAAGAGAACGGATGTCTGTTTAGCGGGCTTCTCTGTTTCCGAAGACAACTCTGTGATCACCATAACAACTTTACTTTCCGGTTCCATGGGATATATTAGGGATATTAAGACTGAAAAAGTCAATGATGTAATACATTGTTCTTTTTACAGCACCTTTGGCGGGTTAAACAGCAGTATCGGATCAAAAAGCAGTTTTGAAATCCAATTAGATGATTCTTCTGCTAAAATATATTTTGACCGGGGCAATGGGGAAGATGAGCTGATGCTTGAAAAGGATGCATCAACCAATGCATGGGTGCAGAAATGATCTGTCGCCACCTACAGCTATGGCAGGCAAACCGGAAATCAATTTGATGTGCAGGATAATTTACGAGGAGGGATGAAATGGAACATTCTCTGAAGCTTTTAACAGACTATTTACAGAATATTCTCGAACAGCCCGAAGCGGCATCCCTCCATGTGGAAGATCTATCGCCTGATTTCCGGGAGTTGGGAGAAAAAATATCGCTTCTGGCCGACACGATTCAGGATCTGAAAAACCAGCTGCAGCAGAAAGGAGAGGCCATGGAACTGGAAAACCAGGTTTTGATGGACAATATCCAGGCCATGGATGAAATCAGCTGGGCACTGGAACAGAGTAACCAGGAGCTCCGCATGAACCTGAACCTGGTAAACGCGCTGACCGACTACACACACAATATGATTTTTGTCTATTCCGCGGATACCGGCCAGGAGGTACACACCAACCAGCCTGCACGCTGGTTTCAGAAGTCCCATGCCCAGACTGCCTCCCAGGTGGCCCGGTTGCTGCTTGACAAACAACCGGAAATCCAGCAGCAGACAGAGCGGCATAGAGAGGAACCAAAGCCGGAGCACCCGGAGCAGCATAATACATCCCCTGACGAGGGCGCGGAATCCCAGGAGCACACGCCCAACTCTCTCCGGTGGAACATGGAACTGAGTGATTCCGACGGTATTGATCTTTTTTATCAGGTGGAATCCTTCCCCATTCCATGGTTCGACTCAAATGGCGAGAATTCCCAGGATGCTAAAAAACAGGCAATTGTACATATCCTAATAGACGAAACCGAACGGCAGCACAGGCAAAATCTGATCTATCGGTTTGCTTACATAGACCCTCTGACCAATCTGAACAACCGCCGCTATGCCACTGAGAAAATGGAGCAGTGGCGGCATGAGGGCACTGCTTTTCTGCTGTCTTTTATCGATGTGGATTATCTGAAATACTGTAATGATACTTTCGGCCACGAACAGGGCGACGCTTATCTGATTGAAGTGGCCAATACCCTGCAGACCCTGGGCGGAGAAGTGTGCCGGGTGGGCGGCGATGAATTCTTCCTGCTCCAGACAGGCCTCACCCCCACACAGCAGGATGGAAAGCTGGAGAAACTGCGCCAGGCAATGCTGGCCGACAAGAGCAGCGGATATCCAAAGGGCTTCAGCTTCGCCACCACTCTTGTCCCGCCGGATTCCGATACACCTTTAACGGAGTATATCAGCGATACCGACACGAAAATGTACCAATATAAGCAGAAATATAAAGTTCCGCTGGCGGATGTCCTCTATAAGGATGACAGGATGTAGTCAAAAATTTGCCACTTTTTATCAGGCGCTCCGCAACAATTTCCTGCGCAGGCTGGCAAAATTTTGGTTCCGGCTTGTCCGGGTTAGGATCGGAATTGCAGAAGCACTTACGAGATGCTAATCGAAAGAAATTGCGCCAGTTATTTGCGGCAATTTCGGACTGGTGCAGCAGATAGTTACAGAGGAAGAAGGAAATGATAGAAGTCAGTTTTTATGAACCGTCAGAAATAGAAGACAATCTTCTCGGTTTTGCAGTCATCATCGCCAGGGCAGAAGGCAGATGGGTTTTCTGTAAGCACCGTGAAAGGGATACCTGGGAAGTGCCCGGCGGCCACAGGGAAACAGGGGAAAGCATCCTGGAAACTGCCCGGCGGGAACTGCAGGAAGAAACAGGAGCTATTGATTATACGATAAAACCGGTGTGCGTCTACTCCGTAAAGGGTAAAACCTCCATAAACACAAGAGATGAGGACGAAAGCTTCGGCATGCTGTTTGTGGCGGACATCTTTTCTTTCGAAAACGAACTGCACAGCGAAATCCAAAAAATCAATATTTCCGATGAATTGGAAACAAACTGGACATACCCGGCCATCCAGCCAAAGCTTCTGGCGGAAGCAGTGCGGAGAGGTTGTCTGCGGTAAGCTTCCGGCAGAAGCGTCACGGAGAGGCTATCTGCGGTAAGGCAGTAGACTGTCGATTTATTCTCTGCCTGAACCAGGCCTTCACATGCCCGGTTCAGGCAGGCAATGCAGGATAGGGCGCCCCGAATCATTTATTTCATCCAGAACCCTATCATCTGCATATCCTTGTCATAGCTGATGGTAAAGGTCACATTCCCATTCTCAAAAGCCGCCACGATTACAGCCACCGCATAGTCCGTGCCTTCCTGGTTCTTCTGGCCCAGCACCGAACTGCTCTTGTACTCCTGAAAAGCTCCTTTCTGCCCGGCTACTGTCTCCATATTGGATGCCAGGATTTCTGCCGATACAGCGACCTGCATCTCTTCGCTCATCAGCCCCACACATTCTTCGTACTCCCCGGCAACCATATAGCCAATCGCTTCCTGGGCCGCAGTTTTCACCTTTTCCTCATCGAAATCCGCTGAAAGCTTTGTGCTGCCGCAGCCGGTCAGCAAAAACACTGCTGCCGCCATGACCATTGCCATGGAAAGCCATCTGGTTACAAGCCGTTTCATGTTCGTTTTCCTCTCTGATTTCTTCTTTGCTTTCAATTCCATCTTCATTTCTGTCCTCCTGTTTACTTCTATTTTTATTCTCTTTATCCGGGCTTCTTATGCCTAGTATTACTACAGTTTATTCCGGGCATTTATACTCTTGGGCGCATTTACTTTCCATTTTCTTTTCTACAGTACTGACCATAGCGTCTTTCACCCTCTTCTGTAAAACCAAATGCCAAGTGCCAACGTCAGCCCGCCAAGCGCTGCCGCATACAACTCCAATCCCATTACACCCACTCCGAATACCGCAGGCAAAATCACCACTGCCGCATCCATCACAGTGTGCAGCGCCACTGCCAGAAGCCAGTACCTGAATCCCCTGCCTGCCCGTACCCCATACATGACAAGCAACGCCGCCCCGATATGGAAGGCCATGGCAAATATCCGCTCCGCTCCCCCCACCAGTACGCTTGCCCAGTCCGCCGGGAACAGGCCTGTCTGCCCGGTCAGCACCATCACCGTCCCCGCAATCATGTTCGGCCCAACCACCAGCATGGCTTCTATCCCGCCGTGCCCCAGCCCAAAGGCCAGGCCGTGCCCCAGAGTATCTTTCCCTCGCAGAAAGCACCTGGCAGCAATCCAGCGTACCGTCTCCTCCGCCAGTCCCGCCGTCAGCCCAAGAAACAGGCCGTACCTCCAGGGATAAAATTGCATCACAGTGAACCACTGAAAGTTTGGCAGTACTAACTGGAGAATGGGCACACGAATCAGCAGCTGGCTCACCACGAACGCCAGCACTCCCCATCCAAAGGCCTTCCCGGCTCCCTTTTTCTTCCGCATCAGAATGAACAGTCCTGCAGTTGGGAGAGCATAGCATATCATGATTCCAACAATCAGGCTCACTAATAACATTTTACCACCCCTCTTCCATTTCAACCAGTTCGGTATAACTGGTTGCCGCTTTTCACCACATATTTTATATTTTCGACCGTAAAAAAGCAATATGCTTTACCTAAGGTACGGCATATTGCCCTTAAGAGACAGGAAGGTAATAATCTTCAATTAGCCAAAAGACTAATGTTCCGTTATTGTATTTATCGTGCCATTGTCAGTTATACTCGTAAACGCATTTAATTGCCGCTTTCAGCTCTGGATTGCCGATGCGTTCACTCGTCATACTATGCAGACGGCAATTATTTGTGTTTTTGGGTATAAATAGCGGAAGCTGTCTGGCTAAGGGAGAGCCGACGTGGATTGGCCAGATAAGAGTTTGATGGCTGCTGACCTGTATGGAAAGCAGTGAAAGGCAGGTTTCATGAAACGGTTAGGTTTGGAAGATTTGTATGTAGGGCGCAGGGTCACATATGAGGAACTCAGTTGGCCTCCTTCCGGTCCGGGGAGGCCTGTACGAAGCTGCGCACAGATTATGAAAACATCATCCGTGGCTTAAAATGCTACCATTGACGAAGTACGGCAGGAGCGTGACAGCCTCTCCATTGCCAACAAAAAAATAGACCGCAAAAAGATCACAAACAACAGGGAAAAGACCGGGAAGAAACCAGGTGCCCAGCCAGGGCACCCGCACCATCCGAGGAAGCCCATGGAACCGGACAGGGTAGCGGAGATACCTTTGGCCAAAGACCCAAAAAACAGAATCTTCTTCCAGTGAGGACTTATCTAAACAGGAAGCATGAGGGACTCCCAGGAGCCCCTTTTCACCATGCTCTATTTCCTCCCCCCGTGAAAAGTAACCTTCAAACGTTCTTCAGCCCTTTTACCGTTTCAGTCTTGTACCTTACAGACTCTTGTTTTTCAGGTTTGCCTTACCTTATTTTGACGGCACCAGCTTGATAATTCTTCCCGCAAACTCATTGAAGTTCTGGGTCTGCAGGATCACTTTGCCCGGTCCGGTCAGCTTTGTTAAGAACAATCCTTCGCCGCCCAGGAAAATATTCTTCAGCCCCTTTACCGTTTCAATCTCGTACTTTACGGACTTCTCAAAAGCGACCACATTTCCCGTATCCACCTTGATCACCTCTCCGGGCGCCAGATTTTTCTCCACTTTATTGCCGTCAATTTCCAGGAATACCATACCTGTCCCACTGATATCCTGCAAAATAAAACCTTCTCCGCCGAACAATCCTGCCGAGAACTTCTTGGAAAACGCCACGCTTAAAGTTACTGTCTCCTGCGCGCACAGGAAAGCGCCTTTCTGGCAGATCAGGCCGCTGTTTGCCCCCACATCATACGAGAATACCTCCCCTGCTACCGTAGAAGCGAACGCTATGATGCTGCCTGCACGCTCGGCCCTGTAAGTCGCCATAAAAAGCGATTCCCCTGAGAACATCCTGCCGATACTTTTGCCCAGGCCGCCTTTCATATTGGAATCCATGGAGATCCCTTCCGACATCCAGGCCATTCCGCCCGACTGCGTGTACATGGACTCTCCCGGGGCGTCGAAATAGATTTCCACCGCCGGCATTGTGCTTCCGATCATTCTGTACTGCATACTTACTTCCTCCTTTAATTTATTTTCATAGCCAAAAACATTTGCCAACCTACATGTATAACGACTGAGCGCCGGTGCAATGAAAGGTGCGCCGGAAGATCAATCCACCAAGCAGGAATGCGGCATAAAAGCCATCTATGTAATGCCTCATGATTGCCGCAAATCCGCTAATAGATATATCTGTCATACAAAATGTATAACGCGTAGGCGAGTCTGCGGCAACGTGCAAAATTAGATGCAAGTGTACAAAAACACTATTACTCTATAATCTATCAAGCCCCCTGTGTCAATGTCTTACCGCCCTGGCCAGGCAATAATTCTCTTTGCATTCTTCCAAGGAAGATGCTATAATGGGGAAGATATTTCAAAATAATTGCATTCAGAATGGAGAACATAGCATTGAAAAGACAAGGCCAACCCTTTCATATCGCTGTCTGTGACGATAATCCGGAGGATTTAAAGACAGTTTGTGATCTGACCATGCAGACCCTGCAAAAGGAAGCAATTCCCTTTGAACTTTTCTGCTATGAAAGCGCGAAGGATCTGATTTCTGCTTTGTCTGACGGCTTATCCTTCGATCTGTTCCTTCTGGATGTTATGATGCCCGGGCAGGACGGAATCAATCTGGCTGCCCTGTTACGAAAAAGACAGCTTAACCTGCCGATTATCTTCTTTTCCTACAATCGGGAAATGGCTCTGAACGGATATAAGGTTTCCGCCGTCCGTTACCTGGCCAAACCCGTGAAGCAGGAAGACTTAAAAGAGGCGCTATTGCATTGTCTGTCCATGAACCGCCGGGAAAAAGGGCTTCTGATTCCGGGCAGTAATGGAAATGAGCGTGTATTTCCTCATGAAATTCTCTATATTGAGACGCAGCTGCGCAAAAGCCATATCGTACTGGCCAAAAGGGATATTGTCACCACCCTGCTGATTTCCCAGCTGGAAACAGCTCTTGCCGGGCAAAATTTCGTCCGCTGCCACCAGGGTTTCCTTGTCAATCTGTCCTTTATCCGTACCCTCAAAGCAACCGAACTGGAACTTTTGAACGGAGAGAAAATCCCTGTAAGCAAGCACCGGATTCAGAATGTGCGCAATGCCTTTTTTTCCTATCTGGATTTTTGAGACGCCGACAGGCACCGCTTTCGAAATTGCCGGAAAATAAAAGCTGCAATCTTCTTCCTTATGACAAAGGAATTGCAACTGATATTTTAAACCTGTTGCCG
>DKVC01000291.1:0-4984 GCA_002490995.1 Lachnospiraceae bacterium UBA7188 | reverse complement strand
CTGATATTTTAAACCTGTTGCCGTCCGTTTCTACAGATACCATTTCCCCCCATTTTTTCATAATCTTCTGGATAATCTTCAAGCCATAATGTTCTCTGGATTCGCTTTCTTCCCTTTCCTGCACAGCGGAGTTTTCACAGGAGAAAATAAAGTGCCGGCCGTTACAGTGGAAATCCAGCTTCAAATAAGGGTTGTCCACCTTTTCACAGGAAGCGCCGACTATGGCATTGTCCAGAATATTCATAAAAAGCGAGCACATCTCCGCATCCGTCATGGGCAGCTTTTCGGGTGTCTCACAGCGGACAATCTCTGTGGCGATTCCCTTATCCGCGGCAAGGGCAATCTTCCCGTTCACTATAATGTCCAGCATTTCATTGTTGCTGCAAACTACCGGATGTACCTGCTTCAGCTGTCCGATCAGTTCCTCCAGATACTCGTAAGCCTGCCGGGAGTCCTTTTCTGTAAGTGTCTGGAGCAGGCTATAATGCCGGATAGCATCATGCCGCAGCATCATCACTTCCTCTGTCTGACGGCGCAGGTTCTCATAGCTCTCCATTGCCATCTCATTCTTTTCGACCAGAATAACCTTCTCCGCCCGGAACCGAATCCTCTGTTCAATCAATTCGACGCAATAGGAAAGTATACCCGCAGCCATACATAAAAACAGCAGATATCTTAACGTCATATAAGGCGACAGCCATCGGATTTCCGTAAGAAGGGCTAAACCCAGCGCAGACACCGCCTCCGGTTCTATCAACAGGCGTGCCGCCAGCCAGATTCCGGTGCCTGCTGCCAGCACAAGCACAATTTTACTCATCCTCGCAAATAGGGCTTCTTTCCGCCCCCCTGGATAAACACGCAGACCAAAACGGCTGCCAGACATACAGCTCCCATAAGACTGGGAAATCCTGTCAAAAAACTATACCACTCCGCATATTCTACAAGAATTCCCGCCTGTGCCATGGCAAACAGAACGACGGTAAGACACTGGCACCCGGCCATTGTCCATATAAAACCTTTAAATCTCCTGAAAATCGAAGCAAAAAACAAGAGTTGCCCGCCAATAGAACAATAATAAAATATTGATGAGTAATCCAGTGTGGGATACCCGAAATACTGGTGGTAAAAGGAAGCCAGCACCAGTTGTCTTCCCATCAGCATCACAGACATCAGTGCAAGTGAAAACACTGGAAAGGACAAGTTTCCCAGAAAGGCATTCCCGATAAATACTGCCAGAAGCAGCATGCTCAGCAGGAAAAAGAACATAGCCGGGATCATGGTTTCTAAAACACTCCCGATAATCCTGTTTTCATACCCATAATCATAGTGCATCCTCACCCCACAGGGATAAAACGTCGTGTCTGTTTCCTGTTTTTCGCTGCTTCCTATATAGGATTGGGCAATGGTCAGCGTTTTCCCCTGATAGTCCGGAGGCAATGACAGCAGAATCGGTTTTTCCCGTTCATATGCCGGCGTGGGAAGCTCCAGCCATCCGATCCGGTTGTCAAGTTCAGGAAAATCGGAATAAATCACCTGGTTATCCAGGAAAACACTTACGGAACAGAAGGTTGCCCAGATTTCCAGCATAAGACTATCGCATGGCTTTTCCGGCAGCTTTTTTGAAAAATAAAGCGTTTGCTCGGAAGCATCCACCCCTGTATATCCGGCATATCCATTGCTGACCAGCTCCCTTTCTCTTCCCTGCCGGTTTTCATATACTCTCCAGCCCTCATTTCCCTTTTCATCCTCCTCCGCGACTAAAAAGAAGCTTTCGGTCAGCTCTTCCTCTGGCTGATAACCACAAAAAATCGCCAGTATCGCGGGAACGGCAATGATAAGTGATAAACCTATGGAAATGAATACGGGATATTTTTTCATCAGCATATTTTCCTCCGGCAAATGTCTCTTTTAGTATATTCATTTTTTCCGGAAACGTCAATCATCCATCCCTGGTACCGTATGGCCAGTTAAGCCTCTTTTTTGCCCAGTTCTGCTTACGCTCTGGATTCTTCTTTCTTTTTTCATTATAGTATACTTAGGAATCGTCGGAAATGAACCGCGGCGCCTGGTTAATTCCGTTTTGCTTTTGCCGCGGCTTCCCTTTTTTATACCAAAGACCACAAAAATTTATACTCACGAGTATACCAGGAAAGTGAAACAGCCATGATACCTGTAGCATTTTATCATCAGGAGCCGGAAGAATCAGCAGAGGTACTAAAAGACATCCAGGGCCTGAATCTTGAAATAAGTATAACCTGTTTTTCCGATCTGTCCTCTTTAATGGATTCACCGATCGGCTTCCAGATTATCTTTATCTATATTTCATCGAAGGATAAGGATACATCATCCCTGGATCCCATCGAAGACCTGCGCTGCCGCATGCCCTCTGTCAGCCTGGTATTTCTCTCCGATACCCGATACTTTGCCCTGGACGCTTTTCGTTTCCATGCCGCGCATTATTTGATAAGTCCGTTTTCACAGACAGACCTTATGTCTGCTCTGACGCGATGTTTTTTGGAACAAAACATCCGGTCAGAACGGATGCTTAAAATCAAACCGGTGAAAAACCCGGTTCCGGCTTTTGTACCTCTTTCCGATATTTCTTATATAGAAATTATCTGAAAAATTGTCATTCTGCACACGGAAAACAGGGAATTTCATACTTACTCTACATTAAGCTCCCTTTCCCGGCAACTGGACGAGCGTTTTTTCCAGGTACATAAAAGCTTCATTATCAATATGGAATATATTTCTTCACTGGGCGCAAATGATGTCATACTGAAAGACGGCAATCATATTCCTCTTTCCCGTATGCACAAAACAGCCCTGAAGGAACGGTACCAATATTTTGCGGTTAAGCCTAAATCAGACATATATGACTGGCGGTCTTAAAGCCTCTGTAGTACCCTCTTTTGTTCCGCATTGCGTTGCTCCCTCATTATCCCTTTCCGTCGGCAAATGGATAATAAGGGAACACAGCCTGTAAAAATATGACAGGAAGTTTTATACTCCCGCTCAAAAACATTTACCAAAACATCAAAAGCATTCCTCATACATATTCAGGAGGATTTTAAACACGTCTCTCCTCCCCCGTTTCAAGCCTTTCATATACTGGTCAATCTGTTCGATTCTCTCCTCCACGCCCGGTCTTACGTCTTCTATGGTCTGATTTTTTTCCAGATAGTTTTCCAGCCGTCCACCCGAACGGTACTCCGGTTCTTCAATACCCAGAAACAGCTTCGCAAGGTCAGGGCGGTAGCTTCCGAAGGCCTGGCAGATTCCCACAGCGTCCGCCGCTACTTCCTCCAAAATAAGATTTCCGTCTCCCTTACCCGTCCTCTTTAAGACTACATGGGACATTTCATGATACATGCGGATCGTCACAGACAGCTGGAGCCATTCCTCTTCCCCGAATCCTGCCCTCCTGGCGGATATGGCGCTGTAGCCGCCGCTTCCCGCAATCACAAGTGTATCCTTATAGTTTTCCGGGACACTGGTGAAGCTCTTGAATTCCTGTGACCAGTCCGTGCCGCCGGATTGCAGATACTGCTTCTTATGTTCGCCAATCTTTCTCCAATTATTCACATTATGGATGGTCACTGCTCCCATGGAAGGGGGAATGGCACGGTTTTCACACCGATAGGCCAGCACCTGTACAAACCGCTCAAAATCCTCCCTGTTGTCCAGAAACAGCATCTCTATATTACCTGCCGGCGTTCTTTTATTCTTGAGATAATCTTTGGGAGAACCGCGAAAAGGATTGGGCAGTTCCTCCGGAAGCTTTCCGCGGCGGGTGATGTCCAGATACGCCTCGCTCCCGCTCATCCCCTCCCCCGGTGTCAGGATGAGCTGCGGATAACGGTAAATCATGGTCTCTACCGGCGACAGCTCTGTCTCGAAATTCTTTTCCACCGTAAGGCAGTTCTTCCCGTCCTCGCAGGTGTATTCCAACGAATCCAGAAATTTCCTGGCCATAAAAATACCAAGTCCTCCTATGGAACGTTCTTCCGCGGAAAGGGTGATATCCGGATCTTCTCTGTCCAAAGGATTGTAGGGAATACCCTCATCCGTAATCACAATTCTGGCGGAAACATTTCGGCGATCCTTTTGTATGATTTCGTATTCCGCCGTCATATCTCCGTCTCCGTCCCCATAGGCATAGTGCACCACATTGACCAGAAGTTCTTCCATTGCAATCTCAAATTCCATCCGGTCTTTACCGGAGCAGCGGCACGCCTCTAAATGTGCCGTCAGGCTCCTTATGATTTCCGCCATACCGTCTTTTGTTGCCTGTACACATATTTTTTCCATATGCTTCTCCCTGGTCACTCCACCGTCAATACATTGATAAATCCCGTGGAAATAAATACCGATTCCACCACCTCATTGATGTTGCAGCAGATCATCTCCTTGTCTTCCTCGTTGACTAATTTCTGCCCGTTCAGCAAAGCGCGAAGCCCTGCGCTGGACACGAATTCCACCTCTTCAAAATCAATCCTTACGCAATCCGATTCCCCGATGGCGGCAAGCAGTTTTTCCTCAAACTCCTCCGCCGTATAGGTGTCAATCCGCCCTACGGGAATCACAATCAATTCATCTTCCGTACGTTCCAATGTGATTTGCATAGTCTTCCTCCTAATTTAATCGCTGCGCGATGGCTCTAAAGGGTGTAGTCGCCGCGCGATGGCTCTAAAGCTGCAGTCCCGTCCCTCAATCCCCCATCAAGTTACAATACTCCAGTTCATAAAGTTCTCCCAGCCGGCTTAAAAACGTCTGCTCCACAAAGTCCGCTGCTTCTTTCGGCAGATAGCCGGAGCGGACAGAGCGGCATACGTCAATGGCTGCCGGACGGATCTGGTTCTCCCTCAGCCAGCTGACAACATTGTCAATCCTTGCCCTGATCTTCTCCCTGTCTGGAAGGACATCCCTTCTGACGCAATTGACACAGTTTAAATAATATCTCATACTTCGCACACCGAAATGT
>DKVC01000290.1:19898-28313 GCA_002490995.1 Lachnospiraceae bacterium UBA7188 | reverse complement strand
GGGTTCGCGAAGCGGTTCCTGTAATCTGTAAACACTTCCTTATACTGCACGTCGAATGGATTTGCAGTCAAAAACTTCACCATGTTATATATCATAGCAAAATGTTAAATTTCTGTCAATGATTTCCATTATCGTAAAAATCCGTTTATGTAAGCAGTGTTCTATTGTCAGGAATCCATGCGTCTTCTCTGGTCGTGAGCATAAAATAGTCTGGGTTGGGAGTTAATATTCCCCTGCGTTTTGCGTCCATCCATATTGAATCTACAGCAATTATAAAAAGTTAAAACGCAGATGTTAATACGTTTACTATAAAACCAGGACGCCGCACCTGCTGCATAGTACTCAAATGCGGCAAGCGCGGCGTTCTGGAACTGCCGTTTCATTACAGCAGCGAATCCAGAGTTTCCCTGATAGCTTTAATAAAGTCAAGGCTGTTCAGAATGACAGGATTCTCACAGGTGGAAATCAGCGACAGACTCTTCGTCATCCTGCCGTCCTCCACGGTTTTGATGCATGCCTGCTCCAGCTTCTGTGCGAAATCGGTAAGCTGCGCATTACCGTCCAGTTCTCCCCTCTTCTTCAGGGCGCCTGTCCAGGCAAAAATGGTTGCGATAGAATTCGTGGAAGTCTCTTCGCCTTTCAGATGCTTATAGTAATGGCGCTGTACCGTCCCGTGGGCGGCCTCATATTCGTACACACCGCTGGGGGATACCAGAACGGAGGTCATCATGGACAGGTCGCCGTAAGCCGTAGCCACCATGTCTGACATCACATCGCCGTCATAATTTTTGCAGGCCCAGATAAAGCCGCCTTCCGAGCGGATCACCCTGGCTACCGCATCATCGATCAAGGTATAGAAATATGTAATCCCGAGAGCCTCAAATTTCTCCTTATATTCCGCGTCATAGATCTCCTGGAAGATATCCTTGAAAGTATGGTCATACTTCTTAGAGAT
This sequence comes from Lachnospiraceae bacterium UBA7188, assembly GCA_002490995.1. Lineage (GTDB taxonomy): Bacteria > Bacillota > Clostridia > Lachnospirales > Lachnospiraceae > Acetatifactor. Next base: position 27,358 of record DKVC01000290.1, on the reverse strand, counting down.
GGTATCCTTGGTGGAGAACCAGAGATCCTGTTTTGTGTCCACTGCATATTCAAAGCAGGCCCTGGCAAAGCTGCTGATGGATTTCTCCGTATTGTGGATGCCCTGAAGAATCCCGGGGCCCTTGAATTCATGTATCAGCTCACTTGTCCTGGTCCCGTCTTCCGCTGTGAACACCAGCTCCGCCCTGCCGGCTCCCGGTACCTTTATCTCTGCATTTTTGTATACATCACCGTAAGCATGACGGGCAATGGTTATGGGTTTTGTCCAGTTTGCCACGTAAGGGACAATTCCCTTCACCAGAATAGGGGAACGGAATACGGTTCCGTCCAGAATCGCACGGATGGTACCGTTGGGAGACTTCCACATTTCCTTCAGATCATACTCTTTCATTCTTGCGCCATTGGGCGTTATCGTGGCGCATTTTACGGCAACGCCGTATTTCAGTGTCGCATTAGCGGAGTCCACTGTCACCTGGTCGTTAGTCGCATTCCGGTGCTCCAGCCCCAGATCGTAATATTCCGTCTTCAGATCTATATACGGAAGCAACAGCTCATCCTTGATCATCTGCCAGAGAATTCTGGTCATCTCATCCCCATCCATTTCTACCAGAGGGGTCGTCATTTTTATTCTGTCCATTTTACTCTCCTCACTTTCCTGTATTATTCAAAACTTTATTTCAGAAACGACATATCCTGCCTGCTGAAAAGCTTACCAGGATTTATACCCACAAACGCAAATAACTGCCGTCTGTGTAGTATAACGAGTGAACGCATCGGCAATCCAGAACGGAAAGCGGCAATTAAATGCGTTCACGAGTATAACTGCAAATCCCTCCGCTCAAGCCCCTCTACTCCAGCTTCTCCTGTACATAAACCTCATGCAGGCCGTTCTTCACCATATTTTCATAGGCGTTTATCATGTGCTGATGAGCAAGCCGCTCCGCCAGATCGCCGTCTCCCGCCTTGATGGCTTCCATAATCTGCTTATGCTCCTCATTGGATTTCGGACCTCTGTTGACATTCGCAAGTGTCTTCCTGCGCACCCGGAGAACATACTGATGAAAATCCTTCAGCTGGTGCTCCAGAAGCTTGCTGTCGCAGGCTTCATACATGATGTCGTGAAAACGGTTATCCAGTTCCGCCAGCTGTTCCAGATGCCCCTTGCCGGCATGGAATTCTGCCAGATATACGTTCTCCTCCATCTCTTCCATCTGCTCCTTTGAAATATGCTCTGTTGCCCATCTGGCACAGAGACCTTCCAACAGGGAACGGATCATATAGATATCCTTTACATCCTTTTCCGTGATACCGGTGACATAGGCGCCCTTGTTGGGGATGATCTGGATCAGCCCCTCAAGCTCCAGCTGACGGAATGCTTCCCTTACCGGGGTACGGCTGACTCCCATCTCCTCCCCGATTGCCACTTCTCTCAGTTCCTCATGCTCCGCATATCTGCCGCTGAGAATATCCTCACGCAGACGGTTGAATACGCGTCCCCGCAGGGAATACTTGTCCGTGACTTCCTGCTTCACATCGTAATTACTCATTTTTTCTTTTTCATACCTCCATGCCTGACGGCATCTTTTATGTCGAAACTTCCTTTCACTGCGCCTCTGATCTGCCGGCTGCCGGAAGCCTTATACTGATATTTTTCTCCCCGCACACCCTTTCCAGGCATGCAACAATCTCCTCGTCTGTCAGCACCGTGACGCGCCCGCCGGCATATTCTTCGTCCACCCATTCTTTGATTCCGGCTACCAGCGGGGACGTTTTCTCCACCTGTTCCTCACCTTTCAGACCATAATAAGTATTGATCCAGTGTGCAATGCCTGCCAGCCCGGAAGTATTGGACACAGCGCAGAGCACGGGCCTGTTCAGGAATTTCTCTGTGTCAAAAATATTGTAAATCTCCTCGTTTTTAAGCAATCCGTCCGCATGGATGCCGGCCCTTGTCACATTGAAATTCTTTCCCACAAAGGGCGTCCTGGGCGGAATCTGATAACCGATTTCCTTCTCGTAATATTCTGCCAGTTCCGTGATCACTGTAGTGTCCATTCCGTTCAAATCGCCTTTCAGCTGCGCATATTCGAAAACCATGGCCTCCAGGGGCGTGTTTCCCGTCCGCTCGCCGATTCCGAAAAGTGATGTATTCACACCGGAACAGCCATACAGCCATGCAGTGGTAGAATTGCTGACCGCCTTATAAAAATCATTATGCCCGTGCCATTCGATCAGTTCATGGGGCACGCCCGCATGCGTATGTATGGCATAAATGATACCCTGGACACTCCTGGGAATAACGGCGCCGGGATAATTGACTCCATACCCCATGGTATCACATGCCCTTATTTTAATGGGAATTCCGTATTCCTCCATCAGCTTCATCAATTCCAGACAGAACGGCACCACATAGCCATAGATATCCGCCCGGGTGATGTCTTCCAGATGGCATCTGGGGCTGATCCCTTCCTCCAGGCAATCCTTAATTACACTTAAATAATGTTCCATCGCCTGCCGCCTGGTCATCTTCAGCTTCAGAAAAATGTGGTAGTCGGAACAGCTGACCAGGATTCCGGTCTCCTTCATTCCGATTTCCTTCACCAGCTTGAAGTCTTCCTTACTGGCCCGAATCCAGCTGGTAACCTCAGGGAATTGATATCCTCTCTCCATACATTTATATACGGCATCCCGGTCTTTTTTGCTGTACAGAAAGAATTCACTGGCGCGAATCATCCCGTTGGGACCTCCAAGCCTGTGAAGATAATCGTAAATTGTCACGATCTGCTCTGTGGAGTACGGAGCCCTTGACTGCTGTCCGTCACGGAATGTGGTATCCGTAATCCAGATTTCCTTCGGCATATTGTGAGGTACAATCCTGTCGTTGAAGGGGATCTTGGGAACCTCCGAATACGGAAACATATTGCGGAATACATTTGGCTTCTTTACATCATCCAAAATGTACATATGTTCCTCTATCTGCAGCAGGTTACTGTTCTGATTCATCGTGACCGGACGGTTCTGAAATGCCTCATTGTTTCTCATTATCCCTCTCCCTCCCTTATCCATACCGCTGTATTGATACTCGCTGCTGAAACATTTGCCATCCTTTTGCCTCGCATGCACCAGCACCTGTTCTTACCTGCAGGCTGCAAATGCTTTGGTCGTGAGTATATATGCGGCTCTATACAGAATTTTCCGGTTTCAACACCTGGCTCTCTATGAAACCGGCTGTCCGAAACCTGAAAAATTCAATGCGCTCTGCGCCTGTATCATTGTATACAACCAGAGGGATTATGTCAATGCTTTTTAAAAAAAATATGCAATTATCTTCACATCAAAGCAGCCAGGTCCGAAACACCTCATCATCCAGCCGCTGCATAGCATCAGCTCAGCAGCCGCATTACATTCAGCATACCCCATCCCTGCTGATTCCATGGAAGCCCGAGATCAGTGGCTGTATACTGCAGCTTCCGCTTACACTCTTCGTTTGTCATATAAGGAAATTTCTGAAAAAACAGGGCTGCGGCTCCGGATACTACGGGGGTTGCCATGGAAGTCCCGCTCTTGGCCACATAGGCATTTCTCATCCTGCCCCGAAATCCGTGACAGTATGCATTACAGGATATAATATCTGTCCCTGGGGCCACCAGATCCGGCTTGCGGACAGTTCCTCCCGGAAAGCCTCTCCCCGAGTAGGTTTCACACCTCAGCGGATTATTTAACGCATATCTGCCGTCATGACATCCCACGGTAACTGCCCTTCCGCTTCCCACAGCCGAAATGCTTCCGTCTCCGGGGCCCTTATTTCCCGCTGCGCAGACCACCAGAATCCCCTCCCTCCATATTTCATCTACTTTCCGCTGCAGGGCTCTCTCTCTTTCCGGTTCTTCCATGCTTCCGATTCCCACCGAAATATTCAATATTCTTATCCTGTACTGTCCCCGTACCTGTAAAACCCAATCCATGCCCGCCAGCATGGCCTCGGTTTTTCCGTCTCCGTTTTCGTCCAGTACTTTTCCCACCACAAGACCGGCTCCTGGCGCCATTCCTCTGTACTGGCCTCCTGACAGGCCGCCGTTTCCGCACAGAATGCCGCATACATGAGTTCCGTGCCCGTTGTCGTCATACATCAGATTTCTGCTTCCCACAAAATCGCGAAAGCATAACGTTTTATTGAACAAATCAGGATGTTTTATCGTCATACCTGTGTCAAGCACAGCAATTGTTACGCCGGTTCCGTCAATTCCTTCCGGCACATTTCCTTTGACGAATTCTCTCACTCGCTGCATATTAAAAAAATTCCCGGCATATACTTTCCTTTATTGTATGCCGGGGATTTTATATTTGTTCTGATTCATTCTTATATAAATCCGCTATATAAGAGGGTCCATTCCACCAGAGCCTGGATTCTTCATCATAAAGCAGCTCACCGGTCTTAGATGTAACAAATTTAATAAGCATTTCATCCGGATCTGTTTTTAACTCCTCTGATAGCTCTTCCACGACCAAAGTAATAAGCATATCTATCACATTATCTTTCACTTCTTTGCTAATTTCCTTTTCTACAGCCATACTTTCACACTTTCCCGAAATGCTATACTGTTTAACGCTTTCTCCGTCCTAAAACAAAACTGATCCTGTAACCTCTCTGGCAGCAATAAGCTAATACACATATCATCTGCCGTTTTCGTCCCGATTTCACCATATGCCAATGCAAAAGAATTAATCCATTATCTAATTCCTGCATCTATTTCAACACCTCTATTGTGCAGATAACTCATTATATCATCGAGCACTGCATAATCTCCTTCGATATGAAAAATACCGAAACATTCTCTTATAAACTTCAGTACATCGAATTCTGCAAACATAGAAACCACCTTTTTGACAGGAATATTCCATTCTCTTGAAGCTAGCCGGATTAGTCTCGCTTGCATGTACGTAATCTGCTGGTTATCGTTCATATGATTTTTCCTTCACTCTATACAAAAATATTTCACATTTCTTCGCAAGGAAGTACCTACGACAATCTCTTATGAAATGTTATGAAATAATTTTCCGACAGTTCCTAAAATGGAGCGGAAATTCCGCCCCATTTCACGCACAATTTTATTATCATCAATCGGCCGATGCCACTTCGGCTTTACATACCCCAATAACAGAAGGATGATTCGTCTCAAATCTGAACGCTTCCACTCCCTCCACATTCACAACTTCCACCTCCAGCTTCTCCAACTGTCCGTTTCCGTCCAATGTATAAAGCATCAGATTCTGTCCCTTTAAGGCTTCCGGGACCGGAAGCACCACGCTTAAAACCTGCTTTCCCAGCTTGCTCAACGGAATTCCGCTTTCATCTGCCAAAGTCAGACCATAAATCGACATTTCATCCGGAATTTCGGTCCGAAATATGCGCATATACGCAGCATGCATTTGAACCGTATCCTCCGGCTGCATTACTTGCAAGGTATAGCTTCTGTCTGCTCCTGCCAAAACAGTCTGTCCTGTACTGAAGCTTTCTGCCACAGATGAACCGAACAGCTTCTCTAATCCGGTCACTGTCACGCCGGAATTCTGTCCTTCCGCACTTGAAACTCCACGATAGTCCTTATTGGACAGTCGTGTCGCGGACGGTTCATATGTGTGCTCTGTTTCCTCTCCTTCATAAGCTACAGCTGTGTTTCCAAATGCCTGAAGACCTACTTTTTTCACCGAAGAGGGCAAAGAAATCTCCGGCATGACATTTCCCAGAAATGCTCTGTCCTTAATCTCTTCGACTCCGTTTCCGGGCACAATCCGGCTCAGACTTATGCATCCTTCAAATGCGCCTTCGCCTGCCACCAGAAGGCTGTCCGGCAGGGACACTTTTTCTATCTCGGTATGGTTACGGAAAGCTTCACCCGCGATCACACGCACACCTTCGGGAATCGCTACATCCGCAGCGTTTCCGCGATATGCAACCAGGACGCCGCCCGATATCAGAAAATCGTCCTGCCCTGACATGGTTTCTCCCTCCAGGAAATCCCGGACCCATTTCGTATGGGAAAATGCTTTCGGCTCTACACACCTGACCGTATCTGGAAGCACTACCGTCTGCAGGTCGTCACAGTGGTAAAATGCGCCATATCCAATATGCTCCAACCCCTCCGGCAAAACTGCCGATGTTGCGGAACTTCTCGCATAGGAAAATTCCCCTATCACTTGTATCCCCTGGGGCAGAACCACATCCCCCAGGGCTGTGCTGTGGTAATAAGCCTGGTCAGCCACCGCTTTTCCGTCTATAATCGTATACTTGGGAATATCCGTATTCTGTAAGCCCTGTCCTTCATTTCCCGAAGGTACTGTGGACATCCTGCTTTCATATACAGGAAGCCTGGTATTGTTTATCAATATCACTGCTCTGTTTCCAACCACCTGAGTTGAACCCAGTTCATTTCTGACTGCCTGCCCTGATTGTTGAACCGGATCCGGCGTCTCTGACGGTTCCGATATCGGCTGCGGTGTTAATGCCGGCGACGGTGTCTCTGTCGCTGTAGGTGAAACTTCCTCTGATGTTTCCTCTAATGATGAGCTTACCTGATTTTCTTCAATATTCTTACCCTGATACTTAAACAGTATGTTTTCCTCCATTTTAAAATCGGAAGCGGATGTCGCCGCATCCGCCTCCGATCCAGGAAGATACACAATTGTCAGCGCCAATGCCGTCAGGACACCTAAAACAGGCTTTTTCCTTTTCATATACTTCCCTCTTGGTTATTGCATTTTACTAAGCTCTTACCTTAACTTTCCGTTTCTTTCCTGTCGCATCACCGTCTTTCATCATAAACATTACAAATGACAGACATGCCAGTCCTATGGACAGGAACCATTTTGGATGAATTCCGTCGCCGGTAGTAGGCGTCGCGTCTGAAATCGTCCCACTTGAAAGATTCGTGACATCCACATATATTACATACGGTGAAAAATGCTCTGCCGTAAAAGTAACACAGGACACACCATTAATGGTTGTAAATCTCGGGGTCAGCTTATCCAGACGGTTATCCACTACACCTGCTACCTTGTTATTACCCGCATAAGTAATCAGAGAATCAGGCAAAGGCAATGTAATGTTGACCGATAATCCCGTCGTATCGGTTATCTTCGTATTTCCCGTCGAATCATAAAGCGAAATATCCATGGGGAAATACTTAATGTTGTTCACATTTCCGTACTCCGCCAACAATGCATTCAATACAGCCTCCGTCGCAGCGCTGTCTTCCGTGATTTTGACAACAAAATTATCGGAAGATCCATTCACTGTAGCGGAAACCACACCCGTATTGGAAAGCCCGTTTTTGTCGATTACAACGGACGTACCTCCTCCGGAAGACGTTCCCGTGCCGCCACTGGGACGGTTCGTGCTCGTATTGGAACTATTTCCGGAATTGTTGTTATTGTTGCTGCTGCTGTTTCCGGAATTATTGT
>DKVC01000290.1:0-19567 GCA_002490995.1 Lachnospiraceae bacterium UBA7188 | reverse complement strand
GTTGCTGCTGTTTCCGGAATTATTATTATTGTTATTCTGGTTCGATGTATTACTGGAACCGCTGGTATTGCCTGATCCGGTAGTGGATTTGTAATTAGCGATCACTGCCACATCATTATCCGGCATCGTGATCACCGCTCCGGACAGCGATTTATCCGTTATGACGGTATTATCCGGGCTGACTGTCCAACCGCTGAACTCCTGTCCCGCAGCCGGTGTATTAGCCACGATCACTACCTGGGCGCCAGCCGCATAACTCCCCGAGCCGCTTCCGTTCTGCACGAGCAGACTGTGAAGCGCAGGTGCAGGCGTCGTTGAAGGTGCTGGACTGGGACTGGGAGAAGGTGTTGCTAATGTATTGTAATTAGCTACCACTCCTACATCGCCTGCAGGCATCGTTATAATTGTTGAAATACGCGTCTTATCCGCAATCAAAGTCTCTGCCGGACTGATATCCCAACCGATAAACTCCTGATTTGCATCCGGTGCATTCGCTGTAATAATTACCTGGGCACCCTCCGGATATTTTCCGGAACCGACTCCGTTCAGCACCTGCAGGTTATAGCGGGTTCTGCCGTCATCGTAATCGCCGCTCGACGAATCTCCGTCATATTTTGCCAAAACCGCCACATCACTGTTCGGCATGGTCAAGATTGTAGACTCACGTGTTTTGTCTACTACAATTGTCTCTTCCGGACTCACATCCCAGCCAATAAACCTCTGTCCTTCCGGTGCCGCATTCGCTGTGATAATTACCTGCGTTCCTGCAACATAGGATCCGGAACCTGTTCCGTTCATTACCTCCAGATTGTAGACATCTTCCTCTCCGCCGGTTCTGCTCTCATAGGTTGCAACGGCAGCCACATCGCTGTTCGGCATAGTAATAACCGTAACAGAACGCGATTTATTCGTGACAACCGTATCTTCCGGACTGATATCCCAGCTGGCGAAACGCTTTCCTTCCGGCGCCGGGTCTGCTGTGATGATTACCTGTGTTCCTGCCGTATAAGTTCCGGATCCGGTTCCGTTCAGCACCTGCAATTTATAAAGCTTTGTGGCATCCACATCGCCGGTTGTATTGTCTTCGTATGTCGCAACGACAGCTACATCGTTCTCCGGCATGGTAATGATGGTAACGGAACGCGACTTATCCGTAATTACGGTATTTTCCGGACTTATCTCCCAACCGCCGAAACGCTTTCCTTCCGGTGCGTCATCAGCTGTAATGATAACCTGCGTTCCCGGCAGATAGTAACCAGAGCCCTCTCCGTTGCGTACTTCAAGTGTGTATGCTCCTTCCGGACGTTGGTCGATAGGATTACGCGTCGGGCTGGGGGACAGGCCGGGGTTAGGGCTTCCACCGGGATTGGGGCTTCCGCCAGGGTTAGGGCTTCCACCTGGATTAGGGCTTCCGCCGGGGTTAGGAGTATTACCAGGATCAGGAGTATTAGTAGCTTTAACACTGTCATCAACTTCCCAAACAATAAATGTAATATCCCGTACTGCTTTATAGCCATTTTTCTTAATATTTTCAACTGTCAATGGGGGAGTTTTGGGTTCATCAAAAATCTTCCAACTCAAAATTGTGTTCCCCTCATTATCACTTGGTGGAAATATTACGTTAGTATTTGGGATACACTGCGAAGGTTCTCCTATCGGCTCTCCATTTTTATCCAAAAATTCTATGGTATACCCATTTGCATAATTCGCATCAATTCTTAAATTCTCTGTCACATCTTTTTTATACTTATCTGAATCCCACCCTTTAAATGCATAGCCATCCGGCGCAGGTATTACTATACCCTCATCCTCTGGTGCCTGAGTACCTTCCCCCTCTTCTACAAACGCATCGATTTTTATAAGGACATCATTTCGCCTTGGATTATCCTTTGAGCCATAAAATTCTACATTATATAAATAATATGGCTTAACGTCCTGACTAATTGCAAATGACTCAACATAACTATCGTGGTGACAATAAATTCTCAACCTTTCAAAATCAGGATACCCATCTGTATCTCTATCCCCAAACATCTTATCACGATCTAAAGCACACTTGTCATACGGCACATACAAATACCTAATAGTACTATCAGTGAAAGCATCTGTCGGAATCTCTTTACAGCTTAATGGCAAAACTACCTTATTCAAATTTCTCGCGTCCTGAAAAGCGCTTTCTGATAGTTCAAATACATCCTCCGCTGCTTCGCGCAAATCTACATCGTGTACCTTTGTGCCCTTAAATGCCTCCGGATAAACTTTAGAAATTCCCTTAGTTTCTTTCCGGTCCACATCATCATCACCTCTGTAATTCAGGTACTCTACAAGTGCTTTCCTGGAACCATTTTCACCCAACTCATAAATAATCGAATCCTTACTGGTAAAATGAGCAGACTCTCCGAAATTAACGTCTGGCAGCTTATCACAACCGATAAATGGAACCCTGCCCATGCTTTCCACTGGTGCCGTCACACTTACATTTGACAAATTAACACAATCCTTAAATGCATAGGATCCAATCGATTTTGTTATACCAGCCAATTCAACAGTAGTTAAATATTCTGCTCCTTCAAAAGCATTTTCATCTATTGCCTCAAGACCGTATACAGTAAGCTTTTTTTGTGGCGCATTTGCTCCATTTTTATCTACATTTTCCTTCTCCTTCCTCTCTTCATCCTTAAACAAATCTTTATCAACAGCAACAATTCCTGCCGGAATTATAATATTTTCAACAGCACTTCGGATTGCACTCTTATCCTCTTCTGTACCTCCACTACTACCGCCAATGCCCAAAGCCTGGTTTCCCACACTCAATGCAGCTTCTTTATATCTATCTGCCACCTCCGGCTTATAATAATATGAACCCAAAGTACCCTCTGATAATTTTGTAAATGTAGGATATTCAACCAATGTAGCCTTACCTGAGACATTTTTTACCACCAAATTAGATGGCCATCCCGTATAATAACTAATCCTGGCAAGACTGCTGTTAATAACATTCCCATCTGCCATCGCATACTTAAATGCTTCTTCTTCAATAGAATTGTTTTTAAACGGAGCACCGCTGATGAAGTTTAATTGCGTACTATCAGTTTTAAACGCATTCTCTCCAATAGCCGAATTCTCTCCATTAGGAGTAGCAAGCGTCCATGGATTATCAAAAAATACATTCATCAGATTTGGGCAATTACTAAAGGCATTTGCACCAATATAGGTGATATTATCAGGAATAACCACATTTTTTAGATTAGGATTATCCTTAAAACCTCCTTCTCCTATCTCCACAATCCTTAATTGACCTATTTTATCATCTTTACCTGGGATTCTCAAGTCATCTAAGCCTGATTCAACCTCAACACGTGTTATCCTTCCTGTGCTGTCATCCAGACCAATTACTTCATATGTAGCATTCCGCTTAGAAGCCTCATCCTGTATTCTTTGTCTGTAAACATTCTCGCCGGAATACTTATATGCAAAATGCTCCGGAATAACCGTCTCCTCAAGATTACTATTCCTAGGACCTTCAAAATACAAATTTGGAGCACATTTCTTTAAATCCTCAAATGTATAATATGAATCTTCTACAAAGTTTATTGTATTACCCTTCTCGGATATACACATTAAACCTGTACATCCTTCAAAAGTGCTGACACGTATATCGTTTTCCCCATAAGTCTCTGGGAAAACCAGTTCTGTCAAGCCTCTGCAGCCAGCAAATGCATAAAGACCTATACAACTTAGATGGCTTACATTATCCGTATCAATAAAATCAATATTACTCAAAGCTATACAATTCTCAAATGCAGAATCTCCTATACTCTCTACACGGCTTGCATCAAAATCATTCAAATTTATACACCCAGCAAAAGCATTTTTCCCAATAAATACATGGCTTGCACCCTTGTCAATTGTAAATGACTTCAACCCCCGACAATCTTCAAACGCATGATCTCCAATTATTTCAACTGTATAATCCAGCGTTACATCATTAATATTTCTTCCCGTAAATGCATAGTTTCCAATTCCTTTTAGGTTAGGTTTTACCACAATACTTGTAGCTGTTGTATTTGCAAAAATGCCCTGAGAAGCATTCTCTATATATTCAATATCTTTATCCGGGTCAATAATTGTGACATCTGTATTCCCGTCCAATGCTTTCGTAATATATTGATTTGCAACATATCTTACAGGAACTTCTTTAATTCGCTTTGTCAGAGGAGTATTGGCCTCTTTCCAGTTCAACTCCCCACCATCGCTTGTTTTAACAGGTATTCCCTCCACCCACTCAAAATCATTTTGCAGGTAACTTGTCAATCCCGGAACATACCACAAATGTCCACTACTATTCTCATCACTCCAATCGCAATCTTCCCACCACGCCTTATTATCGTAAAGACATGGCACATACCTATAACGTTCTCCAGGACTACCATCCTCATTAGTAATTACTTCAACCTCTCTCTTAAACAGAAACTCACCATTTCTCCCGCCTATAGCACAAGCTTGACCGCCATACCTCGTAAAGACTGCAAAATCTTTTGGAATTGTTAATATATTATTATACTTTGCAGCATTTGCGTCATTATTATATCCCACAATAACAGCATACTGCTCATCTGTATGCAAATGGGCTACAACAAAATTAAAAACAGAGTCTTCCGTTTTATATACTATATATCTGCCTAGCCCAGGTTCATCATCACCCTTAAACCTAAATTTCTCATCCCTTATATCCATCTCTTTAAGATGTTCTTGCGTTATAGCCACCTTTGTCTCTTCAGGTCTTTCAACCGATGTATTTACAGCCACATCGCCTGATAGTTCATCTGCACGCAAATAATCCACCGGAATCGCAGCTACCACAAGTGAGGACACCAAAAACAGTGTCCCCAAAGTCCTGCGGAGCGACCTTCCCAGCCCTTTTCTTTTCTTCTTGTTCTTTTTCACCGTGTCCGCCATTTCTACTACTCCTTTGCGTTTTTTTGCCACTGTTATAACCTCTGCCGTTCAGGCTTTTTGCATCCAGACCCAAATCAGCTATTTTCAAGCCGTACGTACAAAATACGACATTTTCCAAACATCACAAACCCTATCCCAATATGCAGCTCACTCTCATCCTTGTCATCCTTGCCTACTGGGTACATATGCCAGTAACTTCCCCTGTAGGACATACCTTCATCCTTCTGCCCTGACTCTCACAGTCTGGAAAGGTATTTGCCACAGGCATCCGGGGAAACCTTCAAGGCATCCATTGCCTGCTCCGCAGTCCATTTCATGGTGTCCATCAGGCACCTGATGGAATTGACCTTGCCCTTCTCCATGCTCTTCTATCACATAGCGGTACTGCTCCATCGCCTTCTCCTGGTCAAACAAAGCCATCATGATGTCCACGACCTCCTTTTCCCTTTCCGACAGGTATCCCTGCAGGATGTCCCTGTCCCTACAGATCCGCACGGTCTCCAGGACTGCCTCCCGCGTCCTGCCGTATTTCTTCACCTGTTCGTTGTATACCTTCGTAAAGTCCACGTACTGGCTGACGATGTCACCTTTCCCACCGCCGTACATCACTCACGTTCACGTCCAGATAGTCCCGATTCCCCCCAAGAACTCCTCCGACAGCCTGATCCACTCTGAGTGTGGCCAATATTTCCCCGAAACACCACAAAATTTACCCCACATGCGCAGACCTATCCACAAGCTGTACCATCGGACTGCGCACTATAGGATAATCTATATTATTATCGGCAATTTCAAGCTGTCAGTTTAGCTCTGTCAATGGCTATTATCTATTTTACCTCATTTAAAAATAATTTCAAGTATTTTTCGCAGATACATAATATTACATAAAATTTCTATCACGCCAGCGGATTGTCCCTGTTGGGGATACCTCCTGTCCATCTGCCGCAGCCGCTACCGGTTTTTGCCTCACCAGAAAAAGCTGTCCCAGTTTTCTCTACTGGTGCCGCTGATATCCCTATCCCCTTCAAATGCCGTACAGTTCTTCCTGTTCAAATTCTATACTTCCTGTATAATTCATGGCGTTTTCTACGGCTTACAGATACAGCTTCTACCTCGTCATACTTTTTGTCTTTTAACAGAACCTGTATTAGGCGTGCAAGACGGGCTTCCCCTTTCTTTTCGCCTTTCTTTTCGCCTTTCTTTTCGCCTCTGGCTTCCAACATATCAATATATTCACACATAAAGATCTCCTTTCCTTTTTCCTGCTTCTCTAACAGTTTCCCCACTAAATCCGTAAAACGCATATCACCGGTAAGCGCCTCCATCATCTCACACAGCGCTTCCACATGTACAATCTTTTGGTTCCTGCGGTTTTCAAAGCTTCCTTCGTTCAAGTAGTCCACTACAAAACCCATGTCACTGGTAAAATGCTCCCTGACTTCCGCAGGCAGGTTATTCATATGGTAGACTTCCAATTTCACGTCATCCACCCGTTCCAGGTCTTCCTCGGACACGCCCTCCCGCTTTAACAGTTCATGAAGGCTCAGCGGAATCCTTGTCCCCTTCCTTGTCCAGTCTATCACCATGCCGATTACCGGATACACCGGCCTGCCGGATTTAAGTTGGCTTCGATATGCGCCTCCCTGGTAGGACGCTTTTCGCAATACCTGCCTTCCCCCGAGTGCGGTCTCATTGCCTATCAAGAACTGCAGCTTTATTTCCCCTTTTCCATTAAATATGCGCTTACATCCTCAAATTGACTGTGTATCCCGCCTTTTCCCCGATAAAAACTCTCCGTGGGCGCAGGGAAAATATCCTCCGCTTTCAGTCTTCTGCGCCCTCCGTATGCCAATGCGTTCTCACAATCCGCAAATACGTCACTGTGAGCCATCAGTACCTTTTCCAGAATGTCCTTTTCTGCCATCCATTTGCCTCCCTTCTGCACTTTTCCGGAAGGTTCCGGCACTGCGGAATCTCCCGCTTTGATTTTCCTGAAATATAAGCAGGGATTTTCCGATTTACAAGAATTGCCTCTTTGATGTCCAGAATCTATGTCTTTAGGAAATCTGCTTAGGATTATCCTATCATGATTCAGAATTTTTTTCAACCTGTTTCATGTCAATAATTTACCAAAGCTACGTTTCAGGATTTTGCCGCTTCATTCCTCCACTTTCTTCGCCACCACAACAAATCTTCCATCCGTCTCCTGATAGTCGCAGGTAGAGAGCGTCAGAAGCTGATCCCCGTACTCTGCTGTCACTCCCGTATCATAAAAGGACATATCCGCCATTTCTTTCATATAGGAATTAAACTCCTGTTCACTGTTTGCGTCGATAAACTGATAATATTTAAACACGATTTCCGCTTCCTTGTATACCTTGGAGCGGAATACATACATCACCTGATATGTCCCTTTCTCATAAATGGTATCAAAGCTTATATAGGGATGTTCCTCATAGTAAGACTCTTTCTGGTACTTATCCAGCTGTCCGAACATCCTCCCGTTCTTCATATGATGTCCGTACAGAATGTAATTGGTACTGGGTTTCAGCACATCACAGTCCTTATCCATGAAGATGGTGCCGTTCTTATCATATTCCTGATTCAGGTTGTGATCCAGATAATATTCATTATCTGTCGTCTGCATAACGGGATAATCAATATAAGTCCCCTCAATCTTCACCCATCCAATAAGTTTCCGGTTGGTCAGCAGCAGATTCTTATATTCGTCCAGCACCTCTTTCTCCTCAACTTCATCATCCAGGGTAAACAGAGGTTCTTTTGGTCCTGCTGTCGCGGCAGGATTGGAATCTGCAGCAGCAATCACTGGTTTCTCTTTCAGCTCACTCAACTGCTGATATGTTTTGTTCGTCCGGTAATTATAATAAGAATAAACTCCGAAATAACTCAGACAGCCCACTCCCAGAAGGCTGCACAATATTATCGTAAGCTTCCGGCGTCTCTCCCGTTTTCTGAGTTCTTCCTGAACGATTGCCTCCATAGCGGCATCTGTTATATTATCAGAAGAAACGGATGCTGCTGCTGATTCACGCAATCCCTTCCCCGTAACCCGTCTGCCGCGAGAACCTTCCTGTGTTCTTTTTGTACTGCTGCCCGCCTGCTTTGCCTTTTTACCTCTCTGCCGTCCGCCTTCTTCCGACAGTTCTGCCTTTTTCAGCAAATCCTCCACTTCTTCCAGAAAATCCTGGCCCAAAAGCGTATGGAAATGGTATTTCTTTCCGCGAAGTTCTTTCTGTAATGCTTCCAGTTCCGCTTTATCCTGCAAATTCGTCCGGCTGCGCAGACGGTCTATCGTTTCTTTATCCCTTTTCGCCAGGGCATAATCGCTCTCTGTGCGAAAACTCCTGCCCTCTACAATAAAAACTTTTCCTGCCATAATTTTTCCCTGCTATGTTTTCAGGAATTGTCGGACATTTCCTCATTTCCTGATGTAAGAATCCAGATATGGAAAATCTTATCGAAAAGGAGTGTTTATATGCCGCTTTTCCATAATGTTTTTCTGCCATCTTACCATAAACCCACTCTCTTTTTCAGATTTTATACTTCCTGTACAGTTCATGGCGCTTCCTGCGGCTTATGGATACAGCTTCTACATCACTATACTTTTTCTCCTTTAACAGAACCTGTATCAATCTTGCCAGGCGAGCTTCACCCTTCTTTTCACCTTTCTTTTCACCTTTCTTTTCGCCTTTCCTTTTGCCCCTTGCTTCTCCTATGGCAATCCCTCTTGCTTCTCCCCTTGCTTCTCCTCTCGCTTCCAACATATCAATATATTCACACATAACAATCTCCTCTCCTTCTTTCTGCCTCTTCAACAGTTCCTCCACCTGATCTGTAAAACGGGAGTCACCGGTAAGCGCCTCCATCATCTCGCACAGCGCTTCCACATGGATAATCTTCTGGCACCTGCGTCTTTCAAAGCTTCCTTCGTTCAGGTAATCCGCTACAAATCCCATGTCACTGGTAAAGCTCTCCCTGACTTCTGCGGGCAGGTTATTCATATGGTACACTTCCAGCTTCACATCGTCCACATGCTCCAGGTCTTCCTCAGGCACGCCCTCGCGACGCAGAAGCTCGTGAAGGCTCAGCGGAACCCTTGTTCCTTTCCGGGTCCAGTCTATTACCATGCCAATCACGGGATATACCGGTTTACCGGATTCCAGCTGGGAACGGTATGCCCCTCCCTGATAGGATGCCTTCCTCAGCACCTGCCTTCCCTCCAGGGCTGTCTCATTGCCTATGAGGTACTGCAGCTTTATTTCTCCCTCTTCCAGAAGATATGCGCTCACATCTTCAAATTGATTGTGTACCCTGCCCTTTCCACGGTAGAAGCTTTCTGTTGGTGCCGGGCAGATGTCCTCTGCTTTCAGGCGTTTTCGGCCTCCATAAAGAAAAACGTTTCCACAGTCTGCAAATACGTCACTGTGCGCCATCAGCTTCTTCTCCAGAATGTCTTTTTCTGCCATTTCATGCCTCCCTTCTTCACTTTTCCGGGAGGTCCCTCTGTAATACGGAATCTCCCACTTTTGTTTTTTTTGAATGTTTAAGCAGGAATTTTCCGATTTACAAGAATAATACGTCTTTGATTTTCAGAATCTGTATTTATTTATACTGCTCGCTGTTGAAATTTGCATTCCACCAAAAAAACACTATCACTACAGTGGCAAGCCATTATCATTATAATGGCTTTAAGACTGCCAGCCATATATGCCCGCCAAAGACACAACAGTAAATTCCGGTGGTCTTGAGTATAGAAAATCTGCTTGCAAATATCATATCACAATTCTCAGAATTTTTCAAGCTGTTTGCGAGGAAATTCGTATCGAAATTACGTACATAATTACGTTCTTTTATTCTGCTATGGTTTCTTATTTCATTCTTCTATTTTTTAGCCACCACAACAAATCAATGATTCATAATCATTATTTTACTCCATCCCTGAATTATTTCAAGTACTTTTGCTGAATCACCTGTCTCACATCCGTAAGTAAGAAGTACTGCGGTTATTTCCCTTCTGCCAAATGATACCGGTAAACCTGATACTAAAAAAGACAAGTCAAAATGGAAAATTCAAAACGGAAAATTCAGCGAAAATTCAAGGTATAAAATGGTAAATATTCCTTGACAAAGAATATTCATTTGCATTTTATTTGCAGACACTTCCTTACCCGCGCAAACAGAGAGAATGGACACTTCCGCACTACAGAACTAACATTCTGCAAGTGCATGTGTTCACGAATATAATAACGGAAACGAATCAGGAGGTATTCCATGAAAGTAGCAAGCTTAAAAGGTCTGTTGGATGCCTGCTTTCTGGCGAAACGGATTGTAGATACCCTGCCGGAGCTTCCACAGCACATGAAGCCCCGCCATATCCATGTTCTGAATGTAGTCCGTGAGACGCAGCAGCAGCGCGGTGTATGCCGTGTCAGCGACGTAAGTGACAGCCTGTCCATTACTATGCCCAGTGTGACCCGTATCGGTTATTTCAACGGATACGGAAAAAGTATTCCGGTCATGATACAGGGTATTACATCTGCCTTCCTGATCCGTATACCCGTATCCATCTTTATGTCCAGGCTACCCGGTGCATCCCTGCTGTTGGTTGGACTCGCCACACCCATCACCACAATTTACGGAATTCTCTTCTTTGTTGTTTGTTTTGCATGGCTTCGGCACAAGGAATCATAAATTGAATTTTTCCTCTTGAATAAATACAGCCCTTTCTGCCAGGTCAATCTCTGGCAGAAAAGACTGTCATCTAAATTTCACACACAATGCCCAATATAGTAAAACCCATGGCACTCATCCAGAGACACCTGCACAATCTTCCCAATCATAGAGGCATCCCCGGGAACATGCACGATAGTATTATTGGACAGCCTGCCTGTTACCATCGGCACATTCTCCCGGCCAGAAAGTTCTTCTTCCCTGGCGGATCCTTTTTTCGCAGAATGTCCCTCTTCCACGGCATGCCCCTTCTCCGTCACTTCCTCAATCAGCGCCTCCATAACACATCCCTGATACCTTGACACCTGGCTGCGCGCCGTATCCTGCACTACCTTCAGAAGCCTGTCAAAGCCCTGCTTCACCTGCTCCCTGGTCACCTGGTCCTCCATGGCGGCTGCCGGTGTCCCGGTACGTTTGGAGTAAATAAAGGTAAACGCATTATCGAACTTCACCCTGCGCACCACATCGATGGTTTCCTCCAGATCCTCCGGCGTCTCACCCGGAAATCCCACAATAATATCTGTGGTAATGGCTATATCCGGTACACGATCGCGAATGCGCTGCGCCAGTTCCAGATACTGCTCTTTCGTATAGCGTCTGTTCATCCGCTCCAGAATACGCGTGGAGCCGGACTGCAGGGGCAGGTGAAGATGACGGCAGATTTTTTTCGACTGCGCCATTACTTCTATCAGTTCATCAGAGAGATCTTTTGGATGGGAAGTCATAAAACGGATCCGCTTCAGCCCTTCAATTTTCTCTACCTCCCGCAGAAGCTGAGCAAAGGTCATAGGCTCATCCAGATTCTTCCCGTAGGAATTCACATTCTGTCCCAGCAGCATGACCTCCACAACCCCGTCAGCTACAAGCCTCCTGATTTCTTCCAGAATGTCCTCCGGTTTCCGGCTGCGCTCCCTTCCTCTTACATAGGGGACGATGCAGTAACTGCAGAAATTATTGCAGCCAAACATGATATTGATTCCGGATTTAAAGGAATATTTACGTTCTACCGGCAGGTCCTCCACGATTTTATCCGTATCCTTCCAGATGTCAATGACCATGCCCTCCGCTTCATAGGAAGCGTACAACAGTTCTGCAAATTTATAGATATTGTGGGTACCGAATATCAGATCCACAAAGGAATAGCTTTTCCGCAGCTTCTCGATTACCCCCGGTTCCTGCATCATACAGCCGCAGAGCGCAATTTTCATATCCGGGTTCCGCCGCTTATGTCCGTTAAGTTCACCAAGCCTGCCGTAGACTCTCTGGTTTGCGTTGTCACGGACCGTGCAGGTGTTAAAGATGACGAAATCCGCTTTTTCGTCATCGATGATCTGATAGCCTGCCTGCTCCAGGATGCCGGCCAGCTTTTCGGAGTCCCTGGCGTTCATCTGGCAGCCGAAAGTCGTTACGTAGGCAGTGGGACGGCGTCCTTTTTTTCGTTCAAACTCCTGAACCCATTCCCTGCATTTTGCCATAAAATAATATTGACGGGCTGGTTCTTCTGCGGGAGGTTTTGAATTTATATCTATTTTATCCAAATCAATTTCCTGATACATTTCTCCTGGTTTTCCCTCTTTCTGTTAATCCCTTTTATCTCCATTCCAACTGTAACTTTCTTTTTGATGCCACACAGTCGGATAAATATAAATTAATCAATGTCTGGTAAGGTATTCCAGGACTTTCCGACTGGCTTTTGAAGTAGTCAATGGTTTCTCCGTCACGATACCATATTCATCCTTCATCATCTTTACCAACCTTTCTGATAAATAAAAAGGATATACCCATTCATATTATTATAACAATCAATACCTGGCATGTAAAGCCTTTTTTCCTCCGTCCGCTTTCCCTGCCGCCTTTCCCTTATGCCTTATCTGCCTTTCCCCGGGAACCGGATAGGCCCTGATTTCCCGGCAGGCCTTACCCGACAGGGCCAGCACGCAGATGAGATTGGGCACCGCCATCAGCGCATTGCAGATATCGGAAAAATTCCAGACCGTTTCCAGGGAAGAAATGCAGCCCAGAAAAGCAGTCAGCCCGTAAGCAAAGCGGTACCAGAGATTGTACCTGGACTTACCACCCATAAGGAATTCGAAAGCCCGTTCTCCCTGATACGCCCAGCCGATAATCGTAGCAAAGGCAAAAAGCACAATGCAGATGCTCACAAAACTGCCGCCCCAGTCTCCCATTGTCGTCCGGAAGGCTGCCAGAGTCAGTGCCGTTCCGGTCAGGGGATTTCCGTTCGCGTCCCTGGCGCCCAGTACGCCGGAAGCCGCAAAAGCCAGGCCGGTAATGGTGCAGACCACTGCCGTATCCAGGAACACCCCTGTCATGCTGATGTATCCCTGCCGGACATAATCCTCGGTATCCGCGGCAGCCGTGGTGATGCCGGAAGCTCCCAGCCCTGCCTCATTGGAAAAGATACCCCTGGACACACCCCAGCGCAGAGACTGGAAAGCTGTCACGGTAACACTGCCGAAGATTCCTCCGGACACAGCCTCCGGATAAAAGGCCGCCGTCAGGATTCCGGCTACTGCTCCCGGCAGATTCCTCCAGTGAGTGGCAATCACGGCCAGCGCCCCCAGCAGATAAAACACTCCCATAAACGGCACCAGAATCTGAGTCACCTTCCCGATGACGCCGATTCCTCCCAGCACCACCAGAATCGTGACAATTGTTAAGAGCAGCCCTGTATTTTCCTTCGGGACGCCAAAAGAAACCCACACGGCATCCGCAATGGAATTGGACTGGGTCATATTTCCCATGCCGAAGGAAGCCGTCACCGCGAACAGCGCGAATAAAAAACCCAGCAGCTTCCCCGCCGTTTTATTGGGAAATCCGTGAAGGCAGGTGTACATGGGGCCTCCGGCAATCTCACCCCTGTCGTTTTTCCCCCTGTACTTCACCGCCAGCATGCTCTCCACCAGTTTGGTAGCCATTCCGATGATGCTGGTTGCCACCATCCAGAACAGGGCGCCCGGCCCGCCCAGCACCATAGCCGTAGCCACGCCCACAATATTTCCGATTCCAAGGGTGGTCGCCAGTTCCGTTGTCAGCGATGCCAGGGAAGAAACCTTTCCTCCCTTAGACGCCTTTCCTCTGTTAGAAGCATTTTCCCCTCTGAAAGTCTTTCTTCCATCAGACGCCCTTCCTCCGTTCGAAGCCTGCCTCTCCCCCGAAAAACCCTGTCCCGCTGTTTTCTTTCCGAAGACGCTTCCGGAATAAGCCCTGTCCCGCCTGCTGCCATCCCTGGAACTACGGCCTGCCTCATCCTCCGGAAGCCCCCTGCCGGAAAGCTGTTTCCGGACATCTGCCCTGACCTCCCCGTCTCTTTGCTCTGTTTCCAGCCCAAAGGCACAACGCAGCGCAAACTTCAGATTTTTCAGCGGCAGCATATCCAGCCGCAGCATCAGATAGCACCCGCTTCCCAGCAGAAGCGCCAGCATCCATGGACCCCAGACCAGGTCATCCAGGTATTCTATAAACTGGTCCAGAATGGTTCCCCCAAATACCCATACCCCCAACATCCTGTGTACAGGAACGCCTTTCATTAAATTCACAAAAACCCCTTGTATTTTTCCGTTTTTCTAAATATATAAGTACAAGGCCGTATTTATGCGAATTCCGGAATCATTTCGTAAATCTGGCTTATTCCTACTGTGATATCGGGGAATAAATAGAATCTGTTCTCTTCCTGTTCTGCAATAGACAATACCACATCCAGCTCCGCGTCCCCATAAGGAACCTGAAAGCGGATATTGTTCTCCGTCTCGTTCTGGTAGCTGAATGCATTCAGTAACCGCCGTCTCGCCGCCTCCTCGTCATAAATGCTGATTTCCGTTTCATAAGAACCAGCGTCGGAATCATTAACCTGTACATCGATTCCCTCATTTTCCGCCCTGAGAATAGAGTCTTCCATATCATCAGATATTGCATCATAATACAACGCAAAATAGGTCCATGCCTCAAGCGTTCCGTCCCCATACCGCAGCATTTCCATAAATTCCTTATAGTTATACTTACTTCCGGGCAAAGAGCTGTCTTCCGTCTTTATGCCATAAATGGTGCCATCCTCCGCATCCGCCAACAGTTTGAAAATCCCGCCGTCCTTATCCTGCATTTCAATATACCATAAAATGAAATTTACCCCTTCTTCAAAATTGTCGCTGTAAATCACATACTGCTTCCATGAGACCACAGAGTAGTAGTCTTCCCATACTTCAAAGGGAATCAGATAATAGGCGAATTCCTGAATAAAGCCCTGATACAGCCCTTTGTCAGAATACAGGTAATCCGTCAGCTCGTCACTCACGGTCAGATTCTGGGAAGTCACATAATACTTTTTGTTTACCTTCAGCCCCTGAGCATAATTTTGCATCCTTGCCCCCAGCGATCTCTCGTAGCTCGTGCTGAGAGACTCCACATCCATACTCTCCCGCTGCCCCAGTGTGGTATCGCTGCACAGTATATTATCCTCCACCCGGAAGATAAGCTGGGGAAGAAAGAGGGCAGCCATCACCACTGTCCCGATTATAAGGACTTCCCCCGCATAACCGGAGAATCTGCTTCTGTCCATCTGCCGCTTCTTTTTCTTTCCGGAAATCTTTTTCTTCCCGCCGCAATTCGCTTTTGTCATACCGCCCCTCTCTCACGGAATTCCTCCGTCCCGTTGAACGCGCTGTTTTCATCGGCTGCATCACCTCCGGGAACACTTCCTTTCTCCCGCTCGGCTTCGCTTTCATTTTCACAGGGCTTTTCCCTGCGGGCTGCCTTTCTTCCTCCGGCAGATGCCGTCACTCTCCGTTTACGCCCTGCATCTTCTCTGGGGAAAATCACCTTGATGACAGTCCCCTCTCCCAGACGGCTCTCAATATTCAGCTTTCCGTTGTGAAGCAGGATGATTTTCTGGCACAGCGCCATTCCGATGCCGGCGCCTCCCTCTTTTCTGGAACGGGATTTGTCTACCATATAGAAAGCTTCCGTGATACGGCTGATCTCCTCCGCCGGGATTCCCCTGCCGTTATCCACAATCTTGATCTCGTAGAAACCGTCCTTACAGCTTCCCTTCATCAGGATAAAGCTCTTCTCCCCTTTGTCCAGCGCTTTCATGGCATTGTCCAGCAGATTGTAGAGCAGGGACAGCAGCAGCTCATCATCTCCCCTGATGACAGCCTTCTCCAGATCCACTTTGCCCTTAATCCCCCGCTGCCTCCAGACAGGCCGCAGCGTAGAGCGGATATTCTCTTCCAGCTTCTTGGTGGGAATCGGCTTAACCGTCAGAGGCGTCTTATCCATGCTCACCAGCTCCAGCAGTTTATGGGAAAGGCTCTCCAGCCGCTTTCCCTGGCTGTAAATATAAAAATAAGCCTCATGGCACTCCTCATCCGTCAGCTTCATGGAATTCAGCATATCAGCATAACCGATAATAGAAGTCAGAGGTGTCTTCAGCTCATGGGCAAAAGCTGCGGTAAAATCTTCCTGCTGCTTTGCTTCCATCTCCTTTTTCTGCATCTGCTCCACCAGGCGGTCTGCCATCCTGTTAAAATTCCTCGCCAGCTGCCCGATCTCATCCAGGCTTCCATTGCGGGAACGCAGTTCATATGCCCCTTCTGCAATTTTTCCCGCCAGCTTGTCCAGGCTGCGGATAGGCTTCGTAATATAATGGGCCAGAATAAAAATACAGATACCACCGGCTGCCAGCAGGCATATCAGAGCAATCCGGTATCTGGAAACCAGTTCATCCCTGTCACTGTAAATTGCCGTCAGTTCCCTGCACATGCCCAGGTAAATACGGCTGGCGGAAATATCCTTTACCGCCACCGCAAACATATAGTAACCGCCGTTTATCCTGCGGATACAGTAGCCATAGTTATTTGCCGTGCTCAGGGAGTCTGTCAGCTTTCCTACTTCCTCCAGAAAACCCATGGCCTCCAGATACTCCTGACCATAAAACCAGGTGCCGTCGCTCTTCACCACAAACATATGGCTCCCGTCGCGTTCCACATTCCTGGCAATGCCATTTAAAGTCTTGCTGACAGCGTAATCTTCCCCATATTCCTCTGTGGACTGGTACCCCATCTCAAAGAGGAACTGGAACATCTGGCTGCCCTGATTTCCCTGCTCAATCTCCTTGTCCAGCAGGCTGGAAAAATCGGACGAAAGCATCCAGATACCAAAGGATGCAAACATCAATGTCAGCAGTATCGTCATGGACAGGAACAGTTTATGTGCAAATCTCATTGTCGGAATCCTTTCCGCATCAGGTGTGTGGTTCTCCTTCAAGGCGGTATCCCACCTTGTAGACTGCGGCAATCTCATTATCCCAGTTCAGTTTTTTCTTCAGTCTCTGGATATGCAGATCCACTGTCCTGCTCTGCCCCATGTACTCGCCTCCCCAGACCGTCTCGTATATGGTCTCCCGGTACAGCGCAATATTGCGGTTTCGCGCAAGCAGAAGCAGCAGGTCGAACTCTTTCATGGTCAGTGGCACCGGTTCTCCGTTCTGCATAACGGAACGTGATGCCGTATCGATGACCACATCAAAGATTTTCAGCACAGTCTCCGTCTTATGGTACCTGCGAAGCACTGCCTCCACCCTCGCCAGAAGCTCCACGATTTCAAAAGGCTTGGTCAGATAGTCATCCGCTCCCATTTTCAGCCCTTTCACCTTGTTCTCCGTACTTCCCAGAGCGGTCAGGAAGATTACCGGCAGTTCCAGTGTCCTGGCGTACTCCATCAGCTCATAGCCGTTTATCCCGGGAAGCATGACGTCCAAAAGCAGCAGGTCAAACCTCTCGTTATCCATGTAATCCGCAGCTTTCTCCCCGTCAGGGGCCCAGGTGCACTGGTACCCGGCACGGCGCAGGTTCATTTTGATCAGGTTTGCAATGGGTTCTTCGTCTTCGGCAATCAGTATTTTCAGCATTTATCTTCACCCCGGAATTCATTTCCTATTTGTGATTTTCGCGTCCTTTCGCTCTTCGGCATACAATTTATACTCCCGAATAAAATATTTGCAGACATAAATATATAACGGGCGAACGCATCTGTAATGGGTTTTTAGTCATAGAATCTGCTTTTTGATTCTATGATACAAAACAGAAAACCAGAAAATGAATGCGCCCGCGAGTATATACTCAGCATGCCCTGGGTAATTTTATTATGTGTAATATTTGTATCTTGTTTGTATCTGTTTGTATTTTTTGTAATGCAAATTCACTTCTTCTATTTTATTATTTTGCCGATTTGCTGTCAATGGCTGTATTTATTTTAACCTTGCAAAATCCGCTGACTCCAGGAGAACCGCAGGGATAAAAACTGCTACAGGGGGAACGTTTTCGTTGAACCGGATAAAAAACCACCCCGCTGCCCGTTTAAAGAGTTTAAGGGTGGTTTCCTGTTTGTTTTTTTCGTATGCTCCTTACGATATTATAGGAAGCAAGTATAGGAATTGCTTCTGATAAGACATATTATAGGAAGCAGGTGCAGCTTCCTATAATTGAATGCGGCGCAAAGAGATGCGCCTTTTATCAGAAGCATAGGCATTGCTTCTGATAAGACATATTATGCCATGTGATGCGATGATACCTGTTATTTTCTTCGATTCTCCTTTCTTCTCCATGCCATTATTATCGCAACGCCTGCCCCTGCCAGGATGCCTGCAACAGTTGGACAGGCTGGCTTCTTCTCCTCCTCGCCAGTCTTCGGGCTTTCCTTTGTGGGTACGGCATTTCCGGATGCCACGTCGGGGGCAGCGGTAACAGCAGGCTGTCCGGGAACCGTGCCTCCGCTGTCTTCCTCCCCTGCTTCGTCTATTACAATAATATAGTCCGATGCATGGGTAAAAGGAAATGACACCATCCCGTCCCCGTCCACTTTTTCCTTACACACAAACGCAAGTTCTCCTGCGTTGTGATTGTAATAATACAGGCTCGCGGTAAGTCCTGTGTTCTCTCTTCCCAGATTGACGGAAAGCACTGCCGTAAACCCAAACTCCCCATTGTAGGCCAGGCTTAGCTGGATGCTGTAACGTTCCCCTGAGACCCTGTTCACAATCTCCAAAGGGATCGTATCTGTACCTGGCTTTACAGAGAAATCAATATCCGCCGCCTGGTGGGTAAGAATCTGCTTACCGTCCACACTCCAGCAAATGCCACCTCCCATGTCAAAGGTGACGGTGACGTCCCTGCCCCTGATGGTGTCGAAGATATCACCCGGGACTACGGATGTCCCGTTCATATCCACATTGATGCGGCTCCCCGCTTCCGCCTTCTCTTCCTCGGCACGGATGACATCCCAGCCCTCTTTTCCGCTATCACCCTTGATAAATGGTTTCTGACTTTCCTGGGCAGGCGTATCTGTGCCTGGGGCTATCGGCTCTGATGTCGTCCCGGGTTCCGGAGTATTTGTAGCCTCCGGTTCCGGTGTATTCGTCGCTTCCGGTTCCGGCGTATTTGTGGCCTCCGGTTCCGGCGTATTTGTAACTTCCGGCTCCGGTATATTCGTCGCTTCCGGTTTTGGTGTATTTGTTGCCTCCGGTTCCGGCGTATTCGTCGCTTCTGGCTCTGGCGTCCTTACCGGTTCCGGCGTATTCGTCGCTTCCGGTTCCGGAGTATTTGTGGCTTCCGGCTCCGGTGTATTCGTTGCTTCCGGTTTTGGTGTATTCGTGGCTTCCGGTTTTGGTGTATTCGTCGGTTCCGGTGTATTTGTGGCCTCCGGTTCCGGTGTATTTGTGGCTTCCGGCTCCGGCGTATTCGTCGCTTCCGGCTCTGGTGTATTCGTCGCTTCCGGTTTTGGTGTATTTGTGGCCTCCGGTTTTGGTGTATTCGTCGCTTCTGGTTTTGGTGTATCCGTGGCTTCC
>DKVC01000031.1:630-17375 GCA_002490995.1 Lachnospiraceae bacterium UBA7188 | reverse complement strand
TATAATTTGAATATCAAAAACAAAGGAAATTAGAAATTCTATAATTAGCGGAGAACAGAATAGGTCATATAAATTGCGTATTTCGTTGTCATGTTTTACAACTGTGGCTTGCGCGGTTTCTTTTCCCATGCTAAAATAGAGACAAATGGCAGCTGTGATGCTATAATGACGATGGAAGATACAAAAGGAATACAAAATGGAGGGAACTGAGTTTGAAAAAGAAAGAAATCATATTGCAGCAAAGTGAACGTTACATAATGGAGAAATTGTGGGAGAATAACCCAAGGACAATTATGCAGATCTATCATTCGCTGGAGTTGAACCCGGGCTGGAGTAAGAGTACAGTGAACACATTGCTCAGCAGGATGGTGGAGAAAGGAATTGTATATTATGAAGAGGGCGGTAAGGCCAGACAGTATTATCCTGCGATCAGCCGGGAGGATGCGGATGTAGCTGAGACCAGGAATCTGCTTCAGAGGGTGTACAGAGGTTCCGTGGGCATGATGGTCAATACCATGATCAAAAAGAATGCGCTCAGCGAGGAAGAGATAGAAGAATTGTATCAGATTCTGCAGAAAGAAAAATGATATGACCAGGGGATATAAGAATGAACGTGGCAATCTGTGACGATGAAGAAATATTCCGGAGGCATTTCCGGGAGCTTCTGTTAAGGGAAAGCTTCACACGGAATATGGATATCCGGGTATGGGAGTATTCCTGCGGGGAGGCACTTCTGGAGGCCTGTGTGGGGAGAGAGGACCGCCTGGATGTGATTTTTCTGGATATCCGGATGCAGGGAGTGGATGGCATGGAGACGGCCAGGCGGCTGCGGCAGCAGGGAGAAAGAGGGCTGATTGTTTTCCTGACCAGTCTGTCGGAATATGCCAGAAAAGGCTATGAGGTCAGGGCATTCCGCTATCTGCTGAAGGAGGAGGCGGACAGGGAGCTGGGACGTCTGATAGAGGAATGCGCACAGGAGCTGGGGGAGGAAGCCTGGTTTTCTTTTTCACAGGGGCACTGCCATTACAGTATTCCAAGGGCGGACATTCTCTATTTTGAGAGCAGAAAGCGCCTGATTTACCTGTTTACCGCCTCTCAAAGTTATTCGTTTTACCAGAAACTGGATGTGCTGGAAGCACAGCTTGCCGGGAACGGATTTCTGCGCTGCCACAGAAGCTTCCTGGTGCAGGAACGGTATGTGAGGAGCTGGAGGGAGAATACGCTGTGGCTGGAGGATGGGAGGGAACTGCCCATAAGCAGGGGCTGTGAAAAGGAAGTGAACCGCAGGCTGATGCTCAGGAAGGGGTAAGAGGGGGATTCTGAAAGAAGCGCGAAATGACAAATGGACTTTTATTGATGATAAATCTGTTTTTTGCGGCATTTGTACTGTATCCGGCGTGGAACCGCAGGCAGGGACAGCGCCCGGCAGGAGAGGGCTGTCCACGCAGGGCGGCCTTTTTCAGGAAAGCCGGATGGCTGTTGGAATATGCTGTCTACGGAGCCGGGACGATACGTCTGGCGGATTTGATTATACAGGGAATTGCAGGGCCCGGGAGCATAGACCGGGCTTTATTTGCAGTCAGAATTATGCTGGCGGAGAGTATGCTGCTTTTGTTTCCGCTGTGGAAAATTTTGTATGGTACGGCTTTTGCCGGAAGGGAAGGGATTGGGATAAACCCGGAATTTATGCTGGGCCTGTTTCTGCTTCTGGGGGTGACGCTTAAGGTCTGGGGAGAGAGTGAGCCGGTGAGGGCATTTTGGGTCCAGGCGGGATGTCTCTTTTTGTTTCTCCTCTATGAATATCTGAATAAAAGACGAAGCCGGCGGGAGGGCACGGAAAGCCGGACGGCAGGCATCCATACAGCCGAATCCCACTGGTTATACGGATATGGTGAGAGTGCCGGTTCCCGTTCCGGACAGGAATCTTCCATGGAAGGACTGCAGCACAGAAGGCAGCAGGAGTATCTGAAAAATGTGGAACAGCAATACCAGCGCACCAGAGAATTGTGGCATGATCTGAAGAACCATATCAAAGTACTGGAGATTCTGGCCCAGGAAAAGCGCTTTGAGGAATTGACGGATTATCTGGACAGCTTTAAGAGGGATGTGGAGAGACGGATGATCCCTGCGAAAACCGGCTGTGCCGCCGTGGATGCCCTGTTGGGGGACAAACTTTACCAGTCGGGAAAGCAGGGGACGGAAATGACGCTGCAGCTGTGTGATCTGTCGGAAATGCGGATTCAGGCTGTGGATTTGTGCGTAATACTTGGAAATCTGCTGGACAATGCCCTCGAAGCATGTGCAGCTATACCGGGAGAGGGGCGTATCAGCCTGCGTTTGAAGCAGGAGGAAGATTTTTACTATATAAGAGTAGTCAATATGGCAGAAGAACCTGTGAAAGAGGGGCAGCAATATGTCTCCGGGAAAGGAGACAGGGACAATGGCGTGGGGCATGGGCTTGGCCTGCGGAGTGCGGAGCGGCTTGCCCACCAGTACGGAGGCTCGCTGGTAACCGATTACAGAGAAGGGGAATTTACGGTGGTTGTCCGGCTGCAGGCGCTTCAGGCGAAAAGTGACGGAAACTCCGCAGAAAATGACAGGTATATCTCGGATCCCTGAGAGCATGTTATGATAGGGACAGCAGAAGACAGCGTGTATCGCGTACGGGCAGGTACATGCAAAACGGAGACGGGAGAAATGCCATGAAAGTGATAAAAAACTGTGCACTGGCTGTCAGGCTGGCAGTTCACTATGCGCCATGGAGCGCTTTGCTGTATTTTCTGACCTGTTTTATACCGGGATTTTTTAACGGGTGCAAGGTGATTCTGATGCAGAGGCTGGTGGACAGCGGCGTGGCCTATGCGGGTATGCGCCTGGGAACGGCAGGGATGCAGTCCGTGGAAGGGATGCCTTCCATGGAAGGAGTATATTTCATAGAAGGGGCACATTCCATGGAAGGAATGCAGTCCGTGAGCGGAGCATATATCGCGCAGGATATGGCCGTAACGGGGACGGTGCTGGTGGTGATGCTGTTTGTCTGGTTTGTTTTGGAGCGGCTCCAGGGATATGAGGAGAAGGTGCTGGAGAGCCGGCTTACCAGGTATATGGCGCCGGATATCATGGACAAGCTTGGAAAACTGGAATACTGTGACTTTGAATCCCGGGAGGTACAGGAGGTCTTACAGCGGATCAGCGGCGAGCCCTGGCAGAATGTAAAGAGCTGTTTTGTGGGCAGCATGTGCAGCATTTATGCATTGCTTTCCCTGGGCTTTATGCTGAGCGTGTATGCGTCGGTTTCTTTCTGGATAGGCGCCGGGATTTTTCTGGTTGCAATTCCCATGCTGGTGATGAATTTTGCGGGGACGAAAAGACTGCAGGGCATCTGGCGGAGCACTACGATGCAGGCGCGCAGGATTGCGGATTTAAAGCTTTTGATGCAGGATAAACATGCGATGTATGAGATGAAGATATTCGGAAGCCAGGAAATGATAGCCGGAAAGTGGGAGGAGGCCAGTTCCGGTGTGGAGAGGGAAATCCGGAAAACGGGCAGAAGCGTCATGGCGCTGGAGGGCGGCAGCAGGCTTTTAAGTCTCGTCTGCTTTGTTTTTATCATCATTGCCTTAACCTTTTTGTTTCTTCAGGGGAGAGTTACCACAGGACAGTTTGTGGCAGTCATCGGTTCCCTGAGTACCATTACGGGACAGGTTTATACCGCCACATGGACGGTGACGAATACGTTCCGGAGTGCCCTGGACATGGAATTCTATCAGGAGTTTCTGGCATTGAGGGAACGTACGGATAAGCGGAACGTAGAAACTCTGAGCCATGGGGATATCGCATTTGAAAATGTCAGCTTCACTTATCCGGGGACGGACAGGGAGATATTGAAAAATGTGACTTTCCGCATCAGGGCGGGGGAGCGGGTGGCCTTCGTAGGGGAAAACGGAGCCGGGAAATCCACGCTGGTAAAGCTGCTCTGCGGGCTTTATGAGCCGGATGCCGGGAGGGTGCTGATCGGGGGTGTCAATGTGCGGGATCTGTCGGAGGAGCTGCGCAGAAGGATGCTGTCGGTGGTATTCCAGGATTTTCAGGAATATGAACTGACTCTGAGAGAAAATGTGGCGCTGGGCGATATTTCCGCATTGAAAGAGGATGACAGGATACGGCAGGCTCTGGAGCAGGCAGGCGGGGCCGGGCTGTACCTTCAGGAGGAAAAGGGACTGGAGCGGAATCTGGGGCACCTGGAGGAGGACGGGAAGGATCTGTCCAGGGGACAGTGGCAGAGGGTGGCCATAGCCAGGGCATTTCTGGCGGATGCGGCTTTCTGCGTGCTGGATGAACCCACGGCAGCGCTGGACCCTTTGGCCGAAAGCCGGATGTATGAGAATTTTTTACGGATTTTTCATAAAAACGGTACCGTCATGATCTCACATCGACTGGCCAGTGCGAAGATGGCGGACCGTATCATGGTGCTGGACGGGGGAAGAATCGTGCAGAATGGCAGCCATGAGCAGCTGGTGGGGACGGAGGGGCTGTACCGGACCATGTATCTGGCACAGAGTTCCTGGTATGCGGACAGCGGGGAGAAAGATGTCAGAGAGGACTCCGAAAGCAGGGAGAAGGGGGCCGGAGTGGAATCTGCCGGCGGGGAGAAAGGAATCAGAATGGAATCCGCCAGTGTGGAGAAGGGAGCCAGAGTGGAATCCGCCGGCGTGGAGAAGGGGGTCAGAACGGAATCAGCCAGCGGGAGGGAAGCTGGAGTGGAATCCGCCAGCGTGGGAAAGGAAGCCGGGGTGAAATCCGCCAGTAGAGAGAAAGTAGCCGGAATGGAATCCGCCGATGGGAGGAAAGGCGTCAGTGGGGAGCTCGGGCAGGGGAAAGGGGGATATGTGCCATGATGGCAGAAAAGAAACGCGGCGGGTATTTTTGGCGCTGCATACGGGATATTATGAGATTCATGCCCCTGCTGTTTTGGGGGAAACTGTTCACCAGTATTGCGGAGGGCATTCTGAGAGTATGGCAGCCGCTTCTGATTGCGGAGATTTTTCAGATGGCACCGGCGTTGAATGACGTAAATATAAGCATTTTTAAACGTAAAATTATATTTTTGTGCGTCTGCACCGGGTTCCCGTCTGTGTGTACCATTCTGCTGCGGGCGGTTGGGCTGTACGGCGAGTGCCGGAAAGAAACGTTTTACGGGCGGGAAATGTACGGATTTGCCCGAAGGATACGCCTGGAAGCGCTGGAAGATAAAAAGGTACTGGACAGCTTCCGAAAGGCAGATGCCGCTTATTCACAGCATCTGGCGGGAAGCAGGATGTTTTCCTATCTGCTGATGGATGTGGAGGCGGTGCTGACCTGTATCAGTACACTTTTCGTAGTGGGAAGCTTTTCTGTCTGGCTGCTGGCCGGCGGGATATTGGGAATCGTGCCTCATCTGCTGCTTGACCTTATTTCGGAAAGGCGGCGGAACAGGGTGTACCGTGGCCAGTCTGCAAAGCGGAGGCGTCTGGCATATCTGTGGCGGCTTTTCTGCATGAAAGAACCGGTGAAAGAGATGCGTACCATGGGGTTCCAGGATTACCTGAAGGAAAAATGGGTGGAGACCAATGTGGATGTGGTACAGGAGATGGAGGAACTGGAACTGAAAGCGGTCCGCCTGTCCGCGCTGGGAGTACTGGTGAGAAACTGCTGTTATGTGGCAAATGTGGCTGTCGCACTGCTGCTGATGCTCCGGGGAGAGCTGGCACCAGGGCAGTTTGCCGCGTGCCTGATGGCATTTGGCCTGCTGCAGGACCAGCTCTTTATGCTGAGCAGTTATGTTGTAGCGTTGATTCAATCATACCACCATGTAGAGGAGTACTATGATTTCTTTCAGGTGGAGACGGAGGATGCGGGCGGCGAGGACTATCATTCCATGAGGGAAGGGCGTGTGACCGGGGAGAGGGATTCCATAAAAGAGGGTTGTGCTGCCGGGGAGGGAGATTCGAACCATTCCCCGGACAGGGATTCTTCCGCAGAAAACGGAATCAGGCTCAGGAATATACGTCCCGCAGAAAACGGAATCAGGCTCAGGAATGTACACTTCCGCTATCCGGGTGCGGAACAGGATACTCTGAATGGGGTGGACCTGGATATCGGAAAAGGCGAACATGTGGTTATCGTGGGAGCCAACGGTTCAGGCAAAACTACGCTTTCCAAGGTATTGACAGGCGCTTACAGTGCAGCTTCCGGCGAGATACGTTACGATGGGCAGAATATATCGAAAATACGAAAAAAGGAACTGTACCGCGACATTTCCCTGGTACCACAGGATTTTGTACACTATCATTTTTCTTTTCGGGAAAATATCTGTGTCAGCGACTTTGAAGCCATGTCGGACGGGGAACGCATCCGGAAGGTGACAGATGCCGTGGGCATGCAGGAACTGATCCAGGGCATCGGCGGCCTGGATGTCCAGTTGGGCAGGGAATTCGGCGGCAGGGAGCTGTCCGGCGGGGAATGGCAGAAGGTAGCCATAGCCAGGGGGCTTTTCCGGGACAGTGAACTGATCGTACTGGATGAGCCCACCAGCGCACTGGACCCGCTGGTGGAATATGAGGTCCTCACGGGATTCTTAAACCTGATTCAGGGCAGGACTTCCGTGGTCATCTCCCACAGGGTGGGAATCTGCCGGCACGCGGATAAGGTTGTGGTTATGAAGGAGGGCAGAGTAGTGGAATGCGGTACCCATGAGGAACTGAAAGGTGCCGGAGGAGAATACGCCAGGATATGGGGGGAGCAGGCAAAATGGTATTTATAAAAGCTCCTTTGTTTTTCCTGCCAGATAAGGGGGCAGGTTGGTGATGGCTCCGTCCTTCCGGTAGCCTCGGCTGGAGAAACGCAGGGCATGTTCCGGCTGATGTTCTGAAATGTATCTTTTGAAGGAAGGGGCGGATTTATCCTCGCCGCCTTTGGCTTCAACGGGGATAATTTCCGTCCCGTACTGGAGTATGAAGTCAATTTCTCCGTTTTTATCAGAGAAATAGCGGGGATCCGTCTCAAACTGTCCGCGAAGCTGCTGCAGAATATAATTTTCAGTCAGCGGTCCCTTGAACTGATAGCTGCTTTTTAAAAGGATGGCGCTGTTATCAATTCCTGCCATGTGTTTGAGCAGGCCTGTGTCGAAAAGGAAGAGCTTGAACTGATCCAGCCTGTCAAAAGCAGCCAGGGGATGTTCCGTTTTGGAAACATTATAAACCCGGTTGAGCATACCGGCTGAAACCAGCCATTCGATGGCTTCTTCGAAATCCCGTGCCCTGCCGCCCTCCCGGACAGCGCCGTACATGAACTTTTCGTTTGCTTTGGCCAGCTGGGAAACAATACTGCGGAAAACCATCAGGATACGTCCGCTGTTGACCCTGCCATTGTGCTTTGAGAAATCATTTTCGTATACCTGAACCAGTTCCCGCTGAATCATGGAAATCCTGGCCGGGTCTTTATATTTCATCCAGGACGCCACGCACTCCGGCATTCCCCCGATGATGAGATAATAGCTGTAGGCTTCCATAAGGCGGCTGTGAAAAATATCTTCTATGTGCTGTCCTTTTTGGATACTGGAATAATATGCAAAAAGGGAGGTTTCTGTGGCTGCCAGAAATTCATCAAAAGTCAGAGGCATGATATCCAGCAGGTTAACCATGCCCACCGGATAGGATTTGGGCTGAGCCAGCAGTGTTCCAAGTAAGCTGCCGGCTGCAATCACATGATATTCATTCGCTTTTTCTCTGAAATATTTCAGGGAGTTGAGGGCAGCAGGGCATTCCTGTATTTCATCGAAGATGACCAGGGTTTTCCCGGGGAGTATTTTTTCTTCGGAAATCAGGGATAGAAGCTCAATAATCCTTTGCGGATTTTTGTTTGTCTCAAAGATGGACTTCAGTTCGTCCTCCTCATCAAAGTTAAAATAGACGAATCGCTCGTAGCAGCTATGTCCAAACTCCTTCATCAACCAGGTTTTTCCCACCTGACGAGCGCCTTTCAGCACCAGAGGCTTGCGTTCTTCGTCTGCCTTCCACCGGATTAAATATTCCATGGCGTTCCTTTTCATTTTGTCCTCCCTTGTTTATAATCAGGTTGTAACAGAGTATACCACATTTTTTCGGAGTTTTCAATTTGAGTTTTGCACATATTTCTGAGTTTTTTATTTCATACAAACACATTTTTCTAATCTTTTTTCGTTGTGCAAAATATGTGGGGGTGGTAGAATATATACTGTAGGCTGGTTAAATTTGAAGTACAACCTGACTACAGACCGCCAGCCAGGTATTTTCCTAAAGGCATCCCTGCAAATCCTGGCGGTCTGCAGTATAGGAAAATGCGGATATATACTCGCACTCAGAAACATTTGCCAACGGAAAGGGATAACCGGTGATCGCTGCTTCGATGCAGCACAAAAGAGCGGCAAAATTGAAGCGTTTGCTCCGTTACTGAACAGGCTTATCCTTCCCGGTGAAAAATTTTGAAAGGAGGCGGCAAATGGGAAATTATCTGAATCCGGGCAATGAAGGATTTCAAAAGACAATAAATTCTGAAATTTATGTAGATAAAACAGGAATGCTGGCATATACCAACAAGGTCTTGAACACCATGCAGGGGTATCTTTGCGTAAGCCGCCCGCGGCGTTTTGGGAAGTCCATGGCAGCTTCCATGCTTGCGGCTTATTACAGCAGGGGCTGCGAATCAGGAGAACTCTTTTCTTCTTTTGAGATTGCGGATAGTAAAGACTTTGAGAAGTATCTGAATCGATACGATACTATTTTCCTGAATATGCAGGAATTTTTGAGCCAGAGCAGGGATATGGACGGGATGCTGGATCTGCTCCGGAGAAGCGTCCTGTGGGAGCTGCTTGAAGAATACCCGGATATCCGATATTTTGACAGCACGAATCTGACAAGGACCATGCAGGACATTTATAGGAAAACAGGATGCCCCTTTGTCATTATCATTGATGAGTGGGATTGTGTCTTTCGTGAGTATAAAGCGGATAAAACGGCGCAGGAACAGTACCTTGATTTTTTGAGGGACTTGATGAAAGATAAGGGATATATCCACCTTGCCTATATGACGGGGATCCTTCCTATCAGAAAATATGGCACCCATTCAGCGCTGAATATGTTTGATGAATTTACCATGATTGCCCCCGGGCCGCTGGCTTCTTATGCAGGCTTTACAGAACGTGAGGTGAGGGGGCTGTGTGAGAAATACGGGATGGATATGGACGAGGTAAAAAGCTGGTATGACGGATATTCTTTTGAGGACGAGCCTTTCCTGTACAGCCCTCGCTCTGTAGTGAACTGTATGCGGTTTGGGCAGATTGGAAATTATTGGAACCAGACAGAGACCTTTGAAGCCCTGCAGGTGTATATAGACCTGAATTTTGATAATCTGAAAGAGGATGTTTTAAGGATGATTGCCGGAGAGCGGGTACCGGTAAATACAGGGAGTTTTACCAATGATATGGCGACTTTCAGGACAGAGGATGATGTCCTTACGCTGCTGATACATCTGGGATATCTGGGGTATGACCAGGTGAACAGATGCGTATTCATTCCGAACAGTGAAGTGCGTTCCGAGTATGTAAATGCAGTATCGGTATCCGATTGGGGGGAAGTGTCGAAAGCATTGAAAAATTCCGCCGATACTTTGAACGCCATCTGGCAGAATCGTCCGGAGGAGGTTGCGGAGCGTATGAAAGAGGCACATTTTGAGACATCACATATTCAATATAATGATGAAAATGCGCTGAGCTATACCATTTCACTGGCTTTGTATGCTGCGAGGAATTTCTATACCGTGCATCGGGAGTTTGCCGGCGGAAAAGGTTTTGCGGATCTGGTGTTCGTCCCAAGAAAACGCTTTCCTGACAAGCCGGCGCTTGTGGTGGAATTAAAGTGGGACAAAAACGCCAAAGGGGCACTGGAGCAGATAAAACGGAAAGAATATTGTAAAAGCCTGAATGAATATCAGGGAAATCTCCTTTTGGTAGGAGTGAATTATAGTAAAAAAACAAAAGAGCATGAATGTATGATTGAAAGGACATGTCTTATGCCTTAAGGGAGCCGAAGGACTGCTTTTCGCACATGCGTGGAACGAAAAAATGAAACTAATCTTCACTTTACCAGCCGGATTACCCGGATAAGGGGTGACAGTTCTACTGGAAAGACATATTTGTATCAGTGGTTGGATTTGGAGGCATTGGATTAGAGGAGACAAAACGATGTTGAAAATTATATTCGGGGAAGTTGAAAATTCGATTTATCATCCGCCCACTTATTTTGACAATCAATATGAGGACGAGTGGATTACTGAGCCATTAACAGTTGCAATGATTAAAGATATAGATAAATCAGATGTAGTAGGTGCTCATTTGATTGAAAGCCCGGTGCTTGGTCCCATTTCAACAAAAGAAATTTCAGGTGGTGTAAAGACATTGATTTTGATGGCTTTTGACCAAAGCGGAAGGATTTTCAATGCTTCTGCCTGTGGGGATAACTGCGTGAAATGGATAGTGGAGCTTGGCAGGAAGAAAGATTTGACTATCAATTTGCATCATGTGATGGACTTTAGCTCTGTTCCGGAATTTGAGGCGGTTATGCTGAATACGGGTGTGGTTGTTCACAGCTATGGGGAATACCTGGAAGAGGCGATCAGGATAAAGGAGCGTTGACATATGAAAGGGAAATATCATATTGTTGTACAGAATAACAGGCTCCGCTATGAATTTGATATACGGCGTAATATCACAATTATCCGTGGAGACAGTGCTACGGGAAAGACAAAACTAATCAGCCTTTTGGAACAGGCAGCATCTCTCGGGGAAAGCTCAGGTGTCGAAGTCCTCTGTGAGCGTCCATGCAGGACTCTTGGCGGAAACGACTGGAACCTTGTGCTGCCCAATATTCATGAACAGATTCTCTTTGTGGATGAAGAAAATAAATTTGTGAAATCGCAGGATTTTGCTGCCGCAGTGAAAGCTTCTGATAATTATTTCGTAATCATAACAAGGGAGGATTTGGCCAATCTGCCTTATTCAGTGGAAGAGATCTATGGTATCCACACTTCTGGCAAATATCATGACTTGAAGCGAACCTATAATGAATTGTACCATATTTACAGCACGGAAGTATTTGACAGCATGGAAAAGCCGGAAACCGTTGTAGTGGAAGATTCTAATTCCGGCTATGAGTTTTTCAGAGCAATTTGTGATAAGAATGGGATTGTCTGTGTCAGCGCAGAAGGAAAATCCAATTTGAAAATGGTTATGGACAAACTGGGCAGCGAGTCGGCATTGGTGATTGCGGATGGTGCGGCGATTGGTCCGGAAATGAATGAGTTGTACCAGATGATGTGCCATAAGCCTAAGATAAAATGTTACTTGTCTGAATCGTTTGAATGGTTGGTACTGAAATCTGGAATAATAGATGGAAAAATGATACAGGACATCCTGGAGCATCCGGAAGACTTTATTGAAAGCCGGAGATATTTCAGTTGGGAGCGATTTTTTACGGCATTGTTGGTGGAACATACTCGTGATTCGTATCTTCAATACAGTAAGAATAAATTGAATAAGACTTATTTGCATGAGAAAATACAACAGGAGATTTTGGATGTAATTGAAGCAAAATTTATTCTGTCAGAAAATATTTAATTATATTAGTGATGACTTTCACATGGCTTTGCGAGCGTGCTATAGCGGAGGGGAATTATGAGATACAGAAGAGACAGGGAGGCATTCGGTACATACATCTATGGTTTAAGGGTTAAGCGGGGATTTTCGCTGGAGCAGGTCTGCGAGGGATTGTGCACGGCACAGCAGCTCTCACGGTTTGAAAGAGGGGAGAAGGCTTTCTCCAAATTATTGCAGGATGCTATTCTGGATAGATTGGGCGTGGGGTAACCGGGGAGGTAAATATGGACAGGTTTAAAGTCGTAATTTTCAGTATCGGGATGCTTGCCGCCCTGCTGTGCGGGTGCGGAGAGATACCGGAAGAAACTGTGGATGTCCAAAGCGGGGAAGAGGAAAATGCGGGTACTCCCGCTGAAGCTCATACAGAGAAAGAAAACAGGACATTCGAACCATTGCCGGAAGGGTATGTGCTGTCTGCCCGTTTCGAACCTGTCGGGGAGGGAGCGGTGATGGGAGAGGCCTGCCTCTCTGGAAATCTATTGTACTATGAGGCGTCTTCCTATGATTCGGAGGGGGAATATGTCAGTGGAATATATGCCCGGGAATGGGGGGAAGAGGCACGTCTGCTGCTGTCCCTCGGAAATCAGCACGGGATATCATGGCCTTTGACGGCAGGAGAAGACGGCAGCCTGTATTTTGTATATGGGAAAGAGGAAGTGGACGGTCTATTTCAGGTAGAGATGCTGGAAAAATGGAACAGGGAACTGCAAAAGGTTTATTCCGTGGATCTGTATGGCGGCTGGGACGGAGACGAGGCAATCTACAGCATGGAAGCCGGCTCAGACGGGATGCTTTATGGGTTAACGGGCAGAGGGACTGTGTTGTGCTGGGATGAAACAGGAGCCTGCAGCAAGCTGTTCAACCTGCCCGTGACGTTAGCAGGAGTCAACGGGCAGTCCGGCGAACCCTGCTTTGGTCTGGTGAATGCGGGGAATATGGGAGTTTATGCATACTGGGGCGGTAAGGATGAGGTATCGGATAACAGCATCCAGCTGTACAGCCTGGAGGAATGGAGAAAAATGGATGAGGAAAGCCGGGAGAGGGCAGAGCCTTTGCGCCTGGACTATGGATCGGCTGAGGTATATGTAGCGGCAGGGCCTTATGATGCGCTCTCCGTATTCAGCGGCTATGAGGACGGGCTTTACCTGGCGGATCAGAACCGGCTGTGGCAGATTGGCCTGACGGACGGTTCCCTGGAGCCGATTGTGGCATGGCAGGACATTTATTTGAAAGCTGAGTATGTGAAGGCAGTCAGGAGACAGGAAAACGGCAGCTTCCTGTTATACGTCCTCGATACATTGGAAAATGAGAATTACTGGGTCAGCCTGGATCCTGTTCCCGCCTCTGAGCTGGGGGAGAAAAGGGAGCTTGTGCTGGGGGTGGCAGGAAGCTACTGGTATAATACATCCCTGGCCTCCAATATTGAGGGAGTGCTGCTGGCTTATCACCGAACCCACCCAGAGTGCCATATTACATTTAAGGAATATTCCCAGAATGCTGTCATGAATTTCCAGATGGAACTGCTGAAAGGGGAAGGGCCGGATATCCTGTTGGAACGTCAGACTTTCTTTGATATGGAAGAACTGGCGGGGAAAGGTGCAGTGGTGGACCTGGCTCCTTACCTTGCGGAGACGGAAGGAGTGTCTGCGGAAGATATGCTGCCGGGCATACTGGAACTTGCCACGAAAGATGGGATGATTCCGCGGATCCCGTTAAGCTTTGCGGCGTATGTGATGATTGTTCCGGAAGATATGGAGGTCAATGGCATGAAGCCGGAAGAAATGGTTTCCGCCATGGCACAGGGGGATTATGTCGATTACCTGGTCAGGCCATGTAGCCTTCTGCTCCAGATCCTCTCCGGGGCAGAGATGGACCATTATATAGACGTGGAAAATAAGAGCTGCTCCTTTGACAGCGAAGAGTTTGTTAACCTGCTGGAGAAGCTGTCCCTGCTGAAGGATATGGAAAGGCTCAGCGGGCGGGAGGAACGTGCGGAGCTTTTTCATGCCGGGCAGCTGCCGGTGATTGTGGAAGAGCTGGATTGCATGGTAGATTACCTGTGCGTACGGGAGGCTTTTTCCGGTTCAGGAAAGATAGCGGGCTTCCCTAACAGCAGCGGGGAGACAAGGTATCCTGCGGTGCTTTGTGATTGGATGGGAATCAACAGTGCTTCTGACTACAAAGAAGACGCATGGGATTTTATCGAATTCTGTATAGGCTATACATCCCGTTCCGATGACGTGCGTGACCGTTTCGCAGTGACGAAAGATAAATTTGACTGTCAATCCCGGTATGAAAGCAATGAGTACCTGAGTATCTGGACGAATGACTATGATACATGGAAGGGTGGAGATGATATAGCTCCCACCGCACAGGAGGATACGGAGCGGCTGCGTGAGATAGCGGAGCACCTTTATCTCTATGAGAACCAGAGCCTGATGCAGGTGATAGAGGAAGAGGCGGATGCCTTTTTTGCCGGGGATATCAGCGCACGGGAAGCGGCGGAACGCATCCAGAACCGGGCAGCCCTGATCCTGGGAGAATAGGCTGTCATATCGGGAATCCGGAGCTGAAAGCGGCAATTATACTGCAAATTTAACCGGTGCGCAGTATAATTAAGGGAGCCGCTGTGGAAGCGGCCCCCAATGATATGTTGATGAAGAGCGTGTGTTTCTGCAGTGAATGTGTGCACTGCAGATAAGATGGCGGACAGGTGGGTCAGCAATGAATGTAGTCCGTTATGCAGTCATACCAGTGTACATAGACTTTTCCGTTGATGGTGACCTTTTCATTATCCGGCAGGGCTTCCGTCCATTTTCTGCCATAGCGTTCTATTGCCCAATCATCCTGATTGAATCTGCGCCAAAGGATGGTCCGTCCATTTTTGTCGAGATAGTATTCACACATCATACAACTGTTTCTGCTGGATTGCATATCAATGAGCCGTACTGTATCATATGCTTTACCGTTAATCATGACAGTATATCTGCCGACGATATCCGACACTTCATCATTTGCATTTGTAATCAGTCCGTTATCGCAGGCAGTGATGATGCCTTTCGGACGGCGCGTTACTTCAAAGCCGCAGTTGTTCTCGCCGATGCCGTATGCCTCTGAAAAGGTATCGCCGTCCAGGAATGTGGTGATATGGCGCAGACCGTCCTTATCGACAGACATTCCGCCCAGATAGCGGCAGTGTGAATCGGTGAGCTGGGCGAA
Organism: Lachnospiraceae bacterium UBA7188; assembly: GCA_002490995.1. GTDB lineage: Bacteria > Bacillota > Clostridia > Lachnospirales > Lachnospiraceae > Acetatifactor. Next base: position 2,428 of record DKVC01000031.1, on the reverse strand, counting down.
GACTATGTTTTCTTCTTTTGAGCCGTCGGTGTCAAGGTATTCGGAAGAAATCTCGACGCCGCGGACACCGTGTATGCTGACATTTCCTGTTACCGCCAGATGATAGGTGCCGGTGAGCTTTCTTTCCGGAAGGTCATACATGCCGAAAGACAGTTTCTCGCCCATGCGCGGAACGATTAACATTCCCGGAAGCTCTTCATGGCGGACTGCAAAAGGCGGCTGGGATGATTTTGTAATTGTGTAATCAGGCAAAATTTCGGGTAAATTTTTCATGGTTAAATCTCCTTTCACTGAATTCAAATGATGCGGATAATGTTCCTTGAATTTCTGTTTTGCTGTGTGCAGGCGGCTTTTGACGGTTCCAAGGGGAATATTCAGCTTCGCGGCAATGTCTGACTGGGGCAGCTCTTCCCAGAAATACAGATATAGAATCTGCTTTTCTTTGTCGCCAAGTTTGCTGAGGGTTTCTTCGGCGGTAAGGGTCTCCGATACTCCGCAGCTGCCATAGCAAAGCTTGCTTTCATGGACTTCGTCCAGGGGAATTTCCAAAAGTTTCGCTTTTTTTCGGAAATAGTCATTGCATTTATGCCGTGCGATTCCCAGGAGCCAGGATTTAAAGCTTTCTTCGCTTTTCAGTGACTGGAACTGACGGAATGCGGCCAGGAAGGACTCCTGCAAAACATCCTCTGCATCCTCCATAGATGGCATCCGAAACCTTACAAACCGCTCAATGTCCCTGCGGTATTTCTGAAGCAGTGTTTCAAAATCCGTACAGCATCACCTCCTGTTTTTTATATTTGAAATGCATTTCATGTATATAGTCGCGGGAAAAGGGAAAAAGGTTCAATTTGGCATGGATTTATTTTTTCCATTCTTTTCTTTTACTATTTGAATGTAACCTTGTCAAGTAAAAAAGAGGTATCGGCAATTGTAATACTTCCGTTTTTACAGGCTTGAATATATAGATTCAGAACCAGATTCAGAAATTACAGGGTGAAGCGTATTTTCTGCTGTGCAAAATACATGGGAAGTGGTAGAATATAGGAAAATAAAGTAAGAAGGTGGATAGTTTGATATATTTATATACCGAAAAAAGTGAAACTGAAAACTGGATATAAAAAAATGATTTGTATTTTAACCTGTATACAGGCAACCAGCTGTTTACAGAAATGGACAAACAGGCGATATACCAAATTGATAAGGCAATATTGACAAAGGATAATCATATAGAGACAAAATATGGCGTTGGAACAATACGTAATCTTTCTACAGGATGTAAAACCTATTTAAATGTGCTTAAGAATCCTGAAAAAACAGTAAGTGCGAATGAATGTGGCGGGAATGTACTGACCATGCTTTTTAAATTAGATGGAATACGGCTTTATATGAATTGTCCGGAGCGTTTTGAAATTGATGAAAATATACAGATTATGTTCAATGATACAGATATTGTCGTAGGGAAGAGGGGGTATGAATTATGGTGGACGAAGGAGTATGAGAGGAGGGAGAAGGATGATTTATCAGAAAATTGAATTTCAGGCGAATCCCTTTCATTATACTCTTCAGTTTACCAGCCGGATTACTTTGGTAAGGGGTGACAGCGCTACTGGGAAGACATATTTGTATCAGTTGTTGGAAGATATTAAGCAATTAGAACAATAAAAAAATATCAAATTATTTAATTATAAAAGTGATGACTTTCACACGGTTTTGCGGGCGTGCCATGATAAATTTATTGTGATAGATAACGGCGATACAATTTTGGAGGACGAGGACAGGGTATATATTAATTTTGAAA
>DKVC01000031.1:0-361 GCA_002490995.1 Lachnospiraceae bacterium UBA7188 | reverse complement strand
TATATTAATTTTGAAAAAAGCAATCAATATCTTCTTTTTCTCAGAAATTGCGATGGACTGAATGTTTCTGCTGAAAGTTTTACAATATTGCAGGAGGACAATTATAATATATCACTGCGGAAGGAACTGGTGGGGATATGATATATTTATGGACGGAGGATAAGGGAGCAGGACTACATTTTGCTGGCGACTGTTTTCGTGGCAGGAAAAGGATAATTCGAAAAAGGAATTTGAAAAAATAATCAAAAATTGTTGACAAATCCGTAAGGAATGATTAAAATAGTTAACATCAATTTTAAAAGACGATGACGGAGCAAGTACATATTTTCGAAATGTCACAGAGAGCCGCGTAAGCTGAGAA
>DKVC01000164.1:4243-4431 GCA_002490995.1 Lachnospiraceae bacterium UBA7188 | reverse complement strand
CCGACTGCAGACTGCCAGCCAGGTATTTTCCCACAGGCACCCATACAAATCCTGGCTGTCTGCAGTATAAACTCAAGACCGCCAGAATTCATACTCACAGTTAAAAATATTTGCCAGTATACCAAAAGAGATTTTGATAATAAACTCTGCCCTTTGATTCGATTATATATACTCACGGTCACAAACAT
>DKVC01000164.1:3713-3855 GCA_002490995.1 Lachnospiraceae bacterium UBA7188 | reverse complement strand
GTAAATGCGCTCGCGAGTATAAAACGCGAAAAGGGCGTACAACAGAAACAATGCACTCACAAGTATATCTGCAAATCACAGAAACTGCGCTGGTTCCTGTAATTTGCAGAAGCCGCTGCACTTCCTTAGGAATTGTCGGAAA
>DKVC01000164.1:0-3459 GCA_002490995.1 Lachnospiraceae bacterium UBA7188 | reverse complement strand
ATACAAGAAAAATTGCAGCAAACCCGCAGCGGTTATTTGTAGACGCTTCCTTACGCCACCAGGAAGAACTTGATCAGGAAGATTGCGGAAAGCACGTAAGTCAGCACGGACACATCCTTTGCTTTTCCTGTAAACACCTTAATAATCGTGTAGGTAATCAAGCCGATACCGATGGCATGTCCGATGGAACCGGATATGGGCATGGCGATCAGCATCAATGCCACAGGCACGGTCTCGCACATATCGTCAAAATGAACGTTTTTCAGTCCGGTCAGCATCAGCACGCCTACATAGATCAGGGCCGAAGAGGTGGCCGCCGCGGGAATGATGGCGGCAATGGGTGCAATGAACATACATGCCAGGAACACGATACCGGTAGTCAGGGCTGTCAGTCCGGTGCGTCCACCTGCCTCTACGCCGGAGGCGGACTCCACGAAGGTGGTAACGGTGGAAGTACCGGTTGCGGAACCCACTACGGTACCTACCGCGTCCGCCAGCAGAGCTTCCTTCATCTGGGGCATTTTGCCGTTCTTGTCCAACATCCCTGCACGGCTTGCGGTCCCCACCAGTGTCCCAATGGTATCAAACATGTCAATGATACAAAACGTCACAATCAGTGTTACTACAGTAAATCCTCCAATCTGCGCGAAACCGCTGAAATTGAACTTAAACAGTGTGGTAGCCGCCATATCCTTAAAAGGAGGCAGAAAAGAAGCCGCAGCCAGGGAAGCGAAAGGATTGGTTTGAAGGAAAATGGCTTCTCCCGCCCAGTAAACCACGCTGGCTGCCAGCATGCCCAGGATAACCGCCGCCTTTACCTTCTTCTGGGCAAGGATAACGATGATAAACAGTCCCACAAACATAGTAGCCACAGTGAGAACCATCTGCGCGTAACCGGAACCCATGTTTTCCTTTGCCAGGCCGGCAGTGAGCGAGCCGAAGAAATCACGCATCGCATAAAACGGCCCTCCTGTCTCGGAATAAACGCCTGCATTGGAGCCGATGCCGATATTCATCAGCATCATTCCGATAGCCGGCGCAATGCCCAGCCGGACTCCCAGCGGAATGGCATCCACAATCTGTTCACGGACATTCAGCACCGACAGCAGGATGAAAACAATACCCTCCACCAGGATAATACAAAGTGCCGCCTGGAAAGACTCCAGATAGGTCATCCCTGTAATCGTCACGATATTCGCCACAACGATTGCGAAGAAACTGTTGAGCCCCATTCCGGGAGCCATCGCAAAGGGCTTGTTGGCTAAAAATGCCATCACAAACATGCCGATTGCGGAAGCGATACAGGTTGCCATGAAAACGCCGTTCCACAGATCCATTCCCTCCGCGCCAAAGCCGGTGAGCAGATTGGGATTCAGAGCGATGATGTAAGCCATCGTCATGAAGGTGGTGAGCCCGGCGATGATCTCCGTCCTCACTGTGGTCTTGTTTTCCTTGAGTTTAAATAGCTTCTCTAACATTTTTTACTCCCTCCTATGTAGTGTGATTAGAGAAAAGGCGCGTCTCCTGCGCCGTGTCCAACTGCAGGAAACTGCGCTTGCTTCCTGTAGTCTGTATTATAAAATGTATCCAAAGGAAATGCCTCCAAATAACTGACAATTCCTATAGAATACGTTTTACAATCTCCCCGCATTTTGCGTAAATCTCCTCGGGGCTTTCGCCCACAAAGAATTCCCCGTTCCGATATAGAATCCGTCCGTTTACCATAGTCATACATACATTCGCCTTGCTTCCGCTGTAGACCAGATTCTTCGGTATATTATGGACTGGCTGCATATTGGGCTGGTGCAGGTCAATCAGAATCATGTCCGCCAGCTTGCCGACAGCCAGGACATCCGCCTCTTTAAGCCCCATGGCATCGGCGCCGGATACAGTTGCCATGCGCAGTACCTCCCCGGCATCCAGACTGGATGCGTCCTCCTCACGAATCTTGCTGAAACCGGATACCAGAAACATCTCCCGGAACATGTCAAGGCAGTTGTTGCTGGCCGGTCCGTCCGTACCGATTGCCACCGGAATCCCTCTCCGCACATATTCCGCAACAGGCGCTATCCCGCTGGCCAGCTTTGCATTGGATGCAGGATTGGTCACTGCGTACATCCCATGCTTTTTGAATACATTCATGTCTTCTTCTGTCATATGGACACAGTGGTAACCGCCGCCTCCATATTCAAATATCCCCAGACTGTCCAGAAATACTGCCGGTGTCATGCCGTACCGTTCCCTGCAGCCCTCCACTTCCTTCTTTGTCTCCGCCAGATGGGTGTATACCGGTGCCTTATATTGACGGGCAAGCGCTGCCACTCCTTCCAGCAGCTCCCTCGAACAGGTATATTCCGAATGGAAACCCAGCTGATAGCTGATCAACGAATTTCCGCTGTTCCATTTCAGGTATTCTTCCTCCTGCTGCTTTACGGAAGAAGTAAAAAGATTCAGCCCGCTTGTCAGGACACATCTCATGCCGGTATCCATACAGGCAGCCGCCGTCTCATCCGGTTTTAAGTACATATCAAATATGGCAGTGATGCCGGAAGTCAGATATTCCAGCACTGCCAGCCTTGCCAGATGATAGATATCCTCCCCGGAAAGCTTCGCTTCCATAGGGAACACTTTCTCGTTCAGCCATTTCTGCAGCGGCACATCGTCAGCATAGGAGCGCAAAAACGTCATTCCCGAGTGGGTATGGGCATTCTTGAAACCGGGCATCAGAAGATTTTCCCTGCAGTCAAGCTCCATGTCCCATTTGATTTCCGAAAGCCGGCCTGACGAAAGCCTGTCCTCCGCAACATGGACAATTCTCCCATCTTCTATCCATACCTCTCCGGAAAAGACAGCCCTGTCTTTCTCCATGGTCAGCACCCGGGCATTGTACAATCTGATTCTCACTTGATAGACTCACCCCCAAATCCACAGGGCAGCAATTCTTCCAACAGATACTCTTTATAATCGGAAACGCTCCTTGCCACCAGCACCCGGAAATCCTTCCCCGCAAACTCCTGCATTACCTGTCTGCAGATGCCGCAGGGATAGGCATAATCCACCGGTTCACAGCCTTCCATTCCCCCTGCTATGGCAATCGCCGTAAATTTGCGCCTGCCCTCGCTGACGGCCTTGAAGATTGCCGTCCGCTCCGCGCAGTTGGTGGCGCCGTAGGAGGCATTCTCAATATTTCCGCCCCTGTAAATCTCTCCCTCCTCTGTCAGGAGAGCCGCCCCCACAGCATAATGAGAATAGGGCACATAAGCCGTTGCCCTGGCATCCAGTGCCGCTTTCACCAGTTCCGTATACTGCGAATTTCCCATTCCCGCTCCTTCCTTATCAACTCTTATCAACTTTTATCAACTTAGGAACTGGCGGAAAATAACTTGTGCGCTCTGCATATCTGAAAGGTTATAGCCACAGCGAAATTATCCAGGAATCTGCACAAGTTATTTGTAGCCA
>DKVC01000279.1:2531-3636 GCA_002490995.1 Lachnospiraceae bacterium UBA7188 | reverse complement strand
GTGCGGTATCCACAGCAATAGGATTGTTCCGCTATGGCATTGTCTCTTTCACAGACTGCTTCCTGATACTGCTCGAAAAGCCTGGTAGACTGCCCCAGAACAGAGAGCAGCGCTTTTTCTGCCTCTTTCACGTTTTGGTCCAGTTTGGAGGGAGCTGTTACACATCCATAGATATCCGGCTCATAGTTCCCGTAAAAAAGATTATGTAAAAAATCAGGTTTCCCCTCCTCTGCCAGCCGGACAGCTGCCGGGACAGGCTTTGACAGGGCACCGGCAATTTCCCGGAGCGCTCCTATCAGTTCCGGAAGCTGGCGGTTAAAAAAGACAGCTCCCATTTTTGTTTCGTGAAAATTCATCTGTGATCCTCCTTTCGTTTTTCTGCCCATATTTTTAGGGCATAATGGTGTCTTTGGCGTATTCATGCGATTTTCTGTTCGCCCCATTTAATACGGAGTACGCCGTTTTCGTCTTTCTCCTGCTTCATCAGGAGGGAGAGCAGGTCATAATCTACGCTGAACCTGTCATAGATTTCATCCAGGTCCACATCCTGCCCTTTCATAAACAGGTTCAGTTTTTCCTTTGCCAGCACCATCTGCATCAGGTTGGACTCAATGCTTCCGGCGTAGGTAAGGAAATAGATGTCCTTGTGCTCTGTTGAGGTATACCGGATGAACCGGAAATAAAACTGGCTCATGCCGGAATTGTTATAATGGAGTTCCGGTATAATAACTTTGTTGACATAATCAAAGTTGACGCTGGACGGAAGGCTCTGCTGGGTGCAGAGAAGTATCCCGTTCCCGCTGTCCTGCAGGGTCTGCCGAAGTGCCCGTCTTTTTGCAAAGCTGGTATCGGAACCGGTGACTACAAACAAAGGCCGGTCCGGCAGATATTCCCGCAGTGCCTTTTCATAGGATTCCAGCACAGAAACATGCCGGACTCCAATGGCAATGATCTCGTTCTCCCATTCAGCCGCCATCTCAACAGCGGCCATAACCTTGACCGGGGTATCCCCCGTATATTCCTGTACCGTGTCAGGTGCAGCCCCGATACGCAGAAGAAGAATGATCTGCTGGACCAGCCGCATCATGGAATCCTTTCTGGAGTT
>DKVC01000279.1:942-2171 GCA_002490995.1 Lachnospiraceae bacterium UBA7188 | reverse complement strand
GGGAACTTAAGCAGCACCTGATGGATCTGCTTGATATCCTTGCACGACACCTCTTCAAAAGTCCTTGTGATCACGGTCTTCCCCAAAATATCGCTGAGGATATCCGCATTGTAGATATCCTGGGTGCGTTTCTCCAGGCCGAATACAGTTATTTTTTCCGGCAGATGGGAGGCGGCAAACAGGGAATACCCTTTCTTGTAGGCCGGGATCGGCTGGCCGAAATACGGATTGCAGTCATAGTCCGGCTCACTATCCATTTCACTGTCCTTATTATGGTGGTAAATATATTGATTCCACGAGATCATGTTGATGGAATTGTTGTAAAGCAGTTCCAGTTGTGGAGCAAATTCAGAAATGTTATTCCTGGTGCTGGTGCCCGTAGTGAGCAGCTTCATCCGGCATCGGCGGAAACAGGAAAGTACTGCCTGGCTCCGGGCGCTGCCCGGATTGGAAATCTCATCGCTTTCATCCAGTATGAGCTGGATATTCTGATGCAGACGTTTCATGTACTTTCGTAAATGTTTTTTGTAGGAGCTCACCTTGTTCAGGGTCAGCAGAACAAAATCTCCAGGACGGACACGTTCCAGGTCCGCAAGCCGCCTGATAAATACGCAAGGCAGGTCATAGTTCGCCAATACCACAGTCCAGTTGTTTCGGATGGAAATGGCAGAGGAAACTACCCAGGCGCTGTGTACGTTCTGTTTCTGCATCCGGTATAATCCCGTTGCAATGCCTGCCAGCGTCTTTCCGCTTCCCTGCTCCCACTGCAGCAGTGCATAGCGCTTCTGGAGAGTGAGGTTGATATCATGTCTCTGGATCTCATTCAGACGGATTTCCTGAAAAAGGGAAGAATCCCACAGGGAAAAATCATCCAGCCACTCTGTAATCGCAGGATCTTCATCCATTTCGGCAAAAAGTACGTTCTGGCTTTCATATTCCGCCCGTTTTCTGCGGAGCAGCCGTTCATAACCGGGATAGGACTCAGGGGTGTTTTCGAGCACTGCCCGATAGACCGGTACAGGAAGGCGTTTACTGTCCCTGATCTGTCTGCGGGCCGCTGAACTATAACCTTTATAGGCAAACTCTCCTTTGCGTTTGATGAGGCGGATAGTATCCGTTTCCGGTACAGGGTTTTGTTTTTTTAATGCCTGCTGCAGATAGGTGAGCACCTTTTTCTCCGTAAGCTGGACCTTACACCATTGCTCATAACTCATTTCATCCGGTTTCCG
>DKVC01000279.1:0-637 GCA_002490995.1 Lachnospiraceae bacterium UBA7188 | reverse complement strand
TAAAAGCGGTGCAGGTATTCGCAGCATTTTGCATACAATGGCCTGGTAAGCGGATGTGCTTTGATATGATATAAGAGCTTTTGTGTCCGGTATCTGAAATCACCGGATGTATGGCGTGACTTTGCCAGTTCCAGCAGGATTTTGGACTGGTTATTTTCCAGGGCTGATTTGGCAAAAGCCAGTATCTTCTGGTGGATATATTCTGCATTTTCGTGGATATCAAAATCTTTCGGCAGGATGTGATCAGCCTCTGTCCGGTATGGGTGAGGCTTCCATCCCTGGTCAGTTGTCTTCATCTGCCAGAACTGCAGCTTTGTGGGGAAATGGCTGATGCCCAGGTAAGAGAATGCATTATCCGGGAGCAGCACCTGTCCTAAAAAACTGAAATGCTTTTCCATCTCCCGTATTTGTCCGCTGTCGGTAAAACTGTCTGACAGAAAAGACTGGGGCACGATCAGCGCAAGGATTCCCAAAGGCTTCAATACCTCTGCCGCTTTCAGGCAATAATACATTTGTGAAGGGATTTCCCTGCCGCTTTTGGTCCACCATTTTAAATGAAAGGGCGGGTTCCCCACTACATAGTCAAACCGTGTTTCCGGCTGGCAGGTACGGATATCCCTGCACTCAATCGTAGCTT
>DKVC01000029.1 GCA_002490995.1 Lachnospiraceae bacterium UBA7188 | reverse complement strand
ATTTCCGCAATACTGTACTAGTAATGGAAGTTAACTTTTCACTTCACTGTTTTGGAAAAAAGGATAAATTTTTTCGAATTCGGTACATTTATAGGATTGTTTATGCTATAATAGAAATATTTAATGGCCTCATCCGCTTTCTGAACCCGGCGGATGGAAAAAGAGCCTGTTTATAAGGAGTTAATATGGAACTGAGAGAAGGCAATGGAGAGGGGATTGACAGCTGGAAAGAAGTAACCCTGATATATAATGCTGCCCTCAAGATGATCACGACGAAGATGGAGATTCTGAATGATGAATTTCAGCATGTACACCGTTATAATCCCATTGAACATATCAAGGCGCGCATTAAGACCCCCGAGAGCATCGTGAAGAAATTAAAGCGGGACGGGCATGAATCAACCATTGACAATATGATCAAATACATAAATGATATTGCTGGAATACGGATTATCTGCTCTTTTACATCCGACATATACCGGATTGCGGACATGATCAGCGAGCAGCGGGATATCAGGGTGATAGCGGTGAAGGACTATATTACTTTTCCGAAATCCAGCGGCTATAAAAGTTATCATATGATTGTTACGGTGCCGGTGTATTTGTCGGACAGGACGGTGGATACCAAGGTGGAGATACAGATCAGGACGGTTGCGATGGATTTCTGGGCCAGCCTGGAGCACAAGATCCACTATAAATTTGAAGGGGATGCACCGGAGCACATAAGGACCGAACTGGTTGAATGTGCCAAGATGGTGTCTGACCTGGATGCCAGAATGTTGAAACTGAATGAAGAACTTATTGCGATTGCACATGAGCGTATGTTATAATCATATACATCCAGCACATAAGAGCCGGGAGGAGAAGGAATGGATCTATTTATGGATAAGCTGTCTCAGAAGACGACGGCACAGGAAATCATTAAGGCAAACACGGCAGCTGACGTGGAGGAATTGAACAAATGGAAGAAACAGGCTGCCGATTACAGTGAATGTCTGACGAAAATGCATAAGCTGGTAGACGAAGGACTGACCAAGCTGGCATGCAGCCAGGTAGAGACTGTGGCACTGGGTGACCTGGTGGAGGAGAATGCAGAGGGAATCAAGATGCTGCAGCGGGATACGGATAGCCTTAAGATGCTTCTGGAACAGCTGCAGGAACAGGTTGACAGCATGGGCAGCTCAATGGCCGGACAGCTGGAGGCCGTTTCCCAGGCGATGGAGCAAAAGAAGACAGCACAGCCATCCGCAGAACTTCTGGAAAGGCTGGATGTGATGGAGGAGAATGTACACAAGGAATGTGTAAAAGTATATCGCAATGTGCAGGCAGTCATGGTGGAGGAGAGCGGTAAACAGAGCGCCGATCTGGAGAGGACAAAGTCACATGTGAAGGGCATGAAGAAAAAGGTGACGGCTATCCTTGTCATCGCCGGATTGGGAATGGCATTTGGACTGGCCGGTCTGGTGATACAGGTGCTGAGCATGTTGAATATCCTGGTATTTTAAACTGCTCCGACAATTCCTAATGAAATATGCAGTAACCAATAACGAAAGACCGCCGGCAACGGGAAGGAGACAGGCAGAAAATATGGCGAAAGAAATCTGGAAACCGGGCAATATGCTTTACCCTTTGCCGGTGGTGCTGGTGAGCGTAGCCGGCAGAGACGGCAGATATAATCTGCTCACGGTCGCCTGGGCGGGGACAGTGTGTACCAATCCGCCCATGGTCAGCATTTCGGTCAGGCCTGAGCGGTATTCCTATCCTGTTCTGAGGGAGACGGGTGAATTTGTGATTAATCTGACCACCAGGGAGCTGGCCTATGCCACGGATTACTGCGGTGTGAAAAGCGGCAGGGATGTGGATAAGTTCAGGGACCTGGGGCTGACGCCGCTGCCCGGGGAGAAAGTCAGGGCGCCTCTGCTGGGGGAGAGTCCGGTTAATATTGAATGTAAAGTAGCCCGGATGATGCCGCTGGGTTCGCATCACATGTTTCTGGCAGAGGTTGTGGCGGTACATGCGGATGAAAAATACATGGATGAGCGGCGCAGGTTTCATCTGGAGAAAGCAGAGCCCATTGTCTATTCTCACGGCGCTTATTTTGTGTGCGGCGAGCAGCTGGGCACCTTTGGATACAGTGTGAAAAAGAAGTAGTCTGCCCTGGTTCAGGTTACGGTTTTGCACACGTTTTTTTGCTGTGTGTGAATTTGCCGTGGTTTTGCATGCCGTTTTTTTGCCAGGCAGAATGGATAACAGGTAAGCGCTTCGGCAAAACCGAATCGAAAACGTCAAATATATGCGCTCACGGGTATAAAAAATATCGGTTCGGATATAATACAGGGTATGGATGGCAAATATTTGTGAGCGCGAGTATATACTGCACGCCGTTAATATTTGCAGTAACCGACAACGGAAGACGGAAAATCAGAATTGGAAGACTTATGAAAAAGAAAAAAAGCAATTATAAAAAGTACAAATTTACATATATTAAAGCTACCCTGGGTACCCTCTTTTTAGGCCTCTTTTTTCTGAAAGGATATACGCCTTTTGAACAGACGGGAGAGAACTTTTTCCATATCCGTGTGAACGGTCAGGACGTAGGGACACTGGGGGATAAAGCCCGGATAGAGGAGCTGCTTTTACAGGCCCGGAAAAATGTGGCAGCACTCAGTGATGAACTGGTGTTCATGGAAACGAATATGGAGATTACAGGGGAAGAGGTGCTCTGGGGCGAAACGGACCGGGAGGAGGATGTCACGGAGAAGATGGAAGCGGCTTTGAAGAGCAGCATCCGGGAGACCATGCACCGTTCATACACCCTGAAAATCAACGAGTATACGATTAATCTTGCCAGCATGGAGGAGGTGAGACAGCTCCTTCAGGCCGCGTTGGACAAGTATGGCAACGACGGAACATTTGTCGTGGAATTAAGAGGAGAAGAAGAACGGGAATTCAGCGTTCTCACCGCAGGTGTGTCGGATACCCGGCATCAGGAGACAGAAGACTGGCATTCGGGCGTGGAAAGCGGTGTCCAGAGCTTTTTTTCAGGTATTACCGGGGAAACGGAAACAGTGGGGCCAAAGGACTTTTCGGATTATGAGCTGGGTATACAGAGCATGGATTTTGCGGAGGATGTGGAGATTGTGGAGGTATATCTGCCCGAAAGCCAGCTCACGCCTCTGGAGGAAGCTGTCAGCCTGGTCATTATGGAGCAGGAGACTCCCAGTATTTATGAAGTGGTGGCAGGGGATACCCTTTCCGAGATAGCCATCCGGGTGGATATTCCCATGGATACGATTATCGCCATGAATGATTCCCTGGAGGATGAGAATTCCATGCTTCATATAGGGGATGAACTGCTGATTACGGTACCGGAACCGGAATTGTCCGTGAACAGGGTGGAGGAGGAATATTATGAGGAAATATATGACGCGGATGTCATTTATATAGACAATGACAGCTGGTATACCACGGACATGGTGGTTCGGCAGCAGCCTTCCGCAGGATTCCGGAAGGTAATCGCGGATGTGTCCTATGTGAATGACAGGGAAGCGGGGCGGATGATTCTCAAGGAAGAGATAGTCATGGAGGCCGTAGCAAAGGTTGTGGAGCGTGGAACAAAGATTCCGCCCACATATATCAAGCCCATTTCGGGCGGACGGCTGAGTTCCGGCTTCGGCAGGCGCAGCAGGCCTACTAAAGGCGCCAGCTCTTACCACAAGGGCATTGACTGGGCTACTCCTACGGGAACGGCGGTCTATGCGTCCTGCGGCGGTACGGTGTCCAAAGCCGGCTGGGGAAGCGGCTACGGCTATGTAGTCTATATTGAGCATGAGGACGGCAGGCAGACCAGGTACGGACATCTGAGCAAAGTACTGGTTTCGGTCGGACAGAAGGTAAAGCAGGGGGAAAGAATTGCTCTCAGCGGCAATACCGGTGTCAGCACGGGGCCTCATATCCACTTTGAAATACTGATAAACGGGGTTCAGGTAGACCCGCTGAAATATCTGGATTGAGACTTTAGAATATATGTTCTGTTTACAAATGACAGAAAATATGGTAACATGGCATTTGTTGAAAAAAAGGACGGGGTATTTTCCCCGGGCAGAGGAAAATCGAATGGAACAATATGTGATCAAGGGCGGGAATCCGCTGGTAGGGGACGTGGAGATAGCGGGCGCTAAAAACGCGGCGCTTCCGATCTTTGCAGCGGCAGCCATGACGGACGAGACCGTATATATAGATAATATACCTGATGTACGCGATATCGATGTGATGCTGGGAGCAATGAGCAGTACCGGCGTGGTGGTGAAGAAGGTCAGCCGGCATAAGGTTATGATCAACGGGGGACATATCCACAATCTGACGGTGGACAGTGAAGGCTGTAAGAAGATCAGAGGTTCTTATTATCTGCTGGGAGCTTTTCTTGGAAAGTATAAATGCGCCGAGGTGGTGCTCCCGGGTGGCTGCGATATCGGAAGCCGTGCCGTAGACCAGCATTTAAAAGGCTTTCGGGCGCTGGGGGCAGAGGTTATCATTGAGCACGGCCTGATCAAGGCAAAGGCAGAGCATTTGCGTGGCAGCCATATCTATATGGATAAGGTCAGCGTAGGCGCCACCATCAATGTCATGATGGCTGCCACTCTGGCCGAGGGGATGACCATTATCGAGAACTGTGCGAAAGAACCGCATGTGGTGGACGTGGCCAGTTTCCTGAACAGCTGCGGAGCCAATATAAAGGGCGCCGGTACGGATGTCATCAGGATTCGGGGCGTGGCGAAACTCCACGGCACAGAATATGCCATCATTCCGGATCAGATAGAAGCGGGCACCTTCATGTTTGCAGCAGCGGTGACGAAAGGGGATGTGACGGTAAAGAATGTGATCCCCAAGCATCTGGAATCCATTACGGCGAAACTTCTGGAAATCGGGTGTGAGGTGGAAGAGGCGGATGAATGTATCCGGGTGGTGGCATCCAAGCCGCCCATGCACACACAGGTGAGGACTCTTCCCTATCCCGGGTTTCCTACGGATATGCAGCCTCAGATTACGGTAGCCCTGGCCCTGGCAAAGGGAACCAGTATTGTGACGGAAAGTATCTTCGAGAACCGTTTTAAGTATGTAGAGGAACTGGTCCGCATGGGCGCCGACATTAAGGTAGAGGGAGGCGACACGGCCATTATTGCCGGCGTATCCAGATATACCGGAGCCAGCATTACGGTACCGGACCTGCGGGGAGGCGCAGCGCTGGTGATAGCTGCTCTGGCTGCCGAGGGCATTACAACGGTGGACAATATCAAGTATGTGGAGAGAGGTTATGAGGATTTCCACATCAAGCTTCAGGGACTCGGGGCTCAGATCGAACTGGTGGAGACAGATAAGGAACTTCAGAAATTTAAGCTGAAGGTGAGCTGAAAACTGAAATTGCGGCGAAGAAGGGGCCTTGTTACCTGTGGGTAACGGGGTCATTTTTGTACATTGACATTCAATATAAAATGCGGTATGATTAAGAAAATTTAGTAAGCGTTATACATTTACATTGGTAAATGTTTTCGGCTGTGACGATAAAAGCTATGAGGCATGGAGAGGTGGTGAGAAATCTATGCGGCGTAACGCAAGTCTTCGCCTTGTGCCGGTGGCGCTGTCGCTTGTATGCCTGTTTGGGTGCGGCACTGGAGAACCGAAGGGGAGTAATGAAACAGCCAGAGGGGCGGCAGTGTCCCACCAGGCGCAGGAAGGTAACGAAAAGCAGGCTGTGGAGAGTAAAGCGCCCCAGGTTCAGGCGTCAGCTGCCTCACAGGTGCAGAAGGTGGCTGAAACCCAGGAGCCGGGAGAGGATTTCGAACCTTATCAGGCGCCTGAATTTGCCGATTCCGTCTTTCATGCCGACCTGGCGGATGGCAGCGGCAGTGTGCTGCTGGATCTGTCCAGCGCCAGTCTGGGCTATGGGGGTGTTTCCGCAAAGGCGGATTCCAGGGTTAAGCTTCAGATAACCACAGAGGGGGCAAGCGACCCCAAATATACATATGATGTTCCCACAGACGGTACGCCCATTATCTTTCCGCTGACCAGCGGGAACGGACAGTACACTTTTTTCGTGGGTGAGAATGTGTCGGGTACCAGATATGCCCAGCTTTATACAACGAAATATGACGTAAAACTGAAGGATGAATTCCAGCCTTTTCTCCGCCCCAGCGTCTATGTTAATTACAGCCAGGATTCCCAATGTGTGCGCAGGGCCGCGGAACTGGCGGAAACGGCGGAAACGGCTCTTGACGTGGTGGAAGCGGTATATGAATATGTCTGCGATAATATTACTTATGACAGGGATCTGGCCAGGCAGGTGCAGGAGAAGAAGGTAACCAGCTATGTGCCTGACCTGGATCAGGTACTGAAATCAAAAAAGGGAATCTGCTTTGATTATGCGGCGCTTGCGGCAGCCATGCTGCGCAGCCAGGGGATTCCCACCAAGATGGTATTCGGTGATGTGTCTCCTGATGATGTATACCACGCCTGGAATATGTTTTACACAGAGCAGACCGGGTGGGTGAGTGTCCATTTTCAGGTGAAATCCGGGGATTGGAATCGGCTGGATCTGACTTTTTCAGCCAACGGTGCGGATGATTCTTTTATCGGGGATGGCAGCAATTATCTGGACACATTATATTATTGAAGGAATTCCTGATTGTGCAGGGGCGGTGCAGGCATAAGGTCCGGTATGGGGCGGGATCTTGAGCGGGAATGGATTTCCGCGTTGGAGGGAAGATATGATAGGTAGGAAACTGGATAGTCTGGGAGTCAGCGCATTTTGCGAGAGTATGGCCATGATGGTGCAGTCCGGAATCCAGATGGATGAGGCTGTGGCGCTTTTAAGGGCCGGAGGAGAACAGGGTGGATGCCTTGAAGAAGGACTCGTAGTCATGCAGGCGGAGACGGAAGCGGGGAAAGGACTCTCCGCAGCCATGGAATCGGCAGGGATTTTCCCGGCATATGCCATACGGATGGTGGCTGCCGGGGAGAGTGCCGGAAGGCTGGAGGATGTACTGTTCCAGCTGGCCAGGTACTATGCGGACCAGAAGACAATGACAGATAAATTGAAGAATTCGGTATTGTATCCGGTGGCGATGCTGGTGATTATCATTGTGGTGCTGGCTGTCATGCTGACCATGGTGCTTCCTGCTTTTACGGATGTCTATGACAGGATGACGGGGAGTCTGGCGGCCTCGTCCTATGCTTATGTGAAATGGGCATATGCGTTGTGCTGGACTGCTTTTGCGGTGATGCTGGTGCTTGCCCTGGCGCTTGTGGCGGGGTTTCTTCTGTGGAACAGTAAGAAGCGCAGCGTGATGGAGCGCGTATTGGGCAGGATTCCGGTCTGTGCCGCCATACTGGAGAGCCTGGGAATGTTCCGCTTTACCGCGGCATTGTCCACATTTCTTGCCAGTGGGGAGATGCAGGATATCGCAGTGGCAGAGAGCGTGAAGATGACTTCCTGCAGGCCTGTGGAGGAAAAGGTGAGCCGCTGTGCGGGGCGTATGAGCGAAGGCCATGGAATTGCCCAGGCGGCTTATGATGTGGGGCTGTTTGAACCGGTTTACGGGAGGATGCTTCTGGCCGGGGAGCGCAGCGGTAATCTGGAGTCGGTACTCAGGAAGCTGACCAACCTGCTGGCAGAGCACTGTTCCGCTCTGGTGGAGCGGCTGGTGGGCATTGTGGATCCTGTTTTGTCAGGGATTCTCATGCTGACGGTGGGACTGTCTCTGCTGAGCATTATGCTGCCGTTGATCGGCATGATGAATTCTATCGGCTAGAAGGGGAGAGTGCCGGATGTTACATATGGCTTGCCGGAGAAGAATATGCGTATGACGGAATCGGGCATGAACGGTGAGTGCGGAGGGAAAGTAAATGTATGTTGACAGGAGGCGCAGACGGTGGCCGTGGCTGGTACTGGCAGCGGCAGCAGTCCTGGCAGTTATCATTGTGTGGCATATGACAGTGCCTGCCTCAGGCCGGGATATGGAGGAAGAAAGTATCGTAGCCCTGAGAGAGGCTGTGGAGCGCAGCGCAAGGCAGTGTTATGCGGTGGAGGGATTCTATCCCCCCAGCCTGGAGTATCTGGAGGAAAATTACGGCCTTCAGATCAATACGGACGAATTCCGTGTAGTCTATGATGTGTTTGCATCCAATATAGCGCCTACCATACAGGTGCTCAGCCGGCAGTAAGGCAGTAAGGAAGTGTCTGCAGCCGGACAATTTCTGAGGAAGTGAAGCAATGCGCTCATGAGTATGGGAAAGGGGAGCCTGGTTATGAAGAAAAGTGTCAGTTCGCCTGTGGGATTTTATACAATGGGGGTCGCCTGTCTTTTTCTGGCAGTTTTTTTCCTGACGGTTATTTTCGGGGCCAGAACTTATCGAAGTATCGTGACGGGTCAGACGGAAAATAATGAAACCAGAGCGCTTTTATCCTATCTGACGACTTGTATGAAAGCAAATGATACGGAAGGCGCAGTAGAAGTTTATGAGGAGGACGGAGTTACCGTGCTGTCCATTGCGGACGGGGACAGCGGATACGGACTTCGTATCTATCAATACCAGGGCGATCTGCTGGAAGAGTATGGGAAGCTGGGGGAAGCGCTGTATCCAGGGGCAGCACAGGTGATCGGAGAGACAGCGGTATTCCGGGTGGAAAAGGTGGCAGAGAACACCTGCGCTGTCACTACGGATGAGGGCAGGGTGCTTTTTCATGCCAGATGCGGGGAGACAACGGAGGCAGCGGCGGATGAGTAAGAACGGCGGTATGAGCAAAGACAGGGGGAAAAGGCGCCATGTAACCAGTTTTTACCTGGAAACCCTGGTTCTGGCTGTTGTATTGATTGCGGTAATCCTTGTGCTTACAAGGATGTTCGCTTTTTCCGCGGATTTAAGCGACAGGGCCGGAAGGCTGACACGGGCGGTGCATCTGGCAGAAAATGCCGCCGAGGCGGTTGCCGCATCGGACGGGATGGATACACTGCGTATGCTGCTGGAAGAGGATGGCAATGCGCAGGTATCGCAGGACGGGACAGGAGAGATTCTGCAGATTTGGTATGACGAAGAGATGCGGCCGGCTTCTGGAGGAAGATTTCGGGTAGAGGTGTCATGGAAACCGGAGGCCGCTGCGGCGGGAAGCCTTGTGGGCAGTACAGTCAGCGTGTACTGGATGGAGGAAGCCGAGCCGCTT
Organism: Lachnospiraceae bacterium UBA7188; assembly: GCA_002490995.1. Classification (GTDB taxonomy): domain Bacteria; phylum Bacillota; class Clostridia; order Lachnospirales; family Lachnospiraceae; genus Acetatifactor. Next base: position 28,752 of record DKVC01000029.1, on the reverse strand, counting down.
TATGTGCTGGATACGGCAGTTTATACTCACGCTCAGAATCATTTGCCGGACGAAACATATGACCGGTGAATGCCTTGGTTCAGGACAGAGAGCGGAGAATAAATGCGTTCACAGGTATATCTGGTGGGGCCGGCAGCTGACGGAAGAGAAGCTGCCGCAGGATAATTTTGAGACAGTTTTCGGGAAGGAGGCGCGGGATGAAGCATATACCGATCAGACTGGGGCCGCTGGCGCTGTTGCTGACAGTGATCAGTATCTGCATGGCTACACTGGGGATTCTTTCCTTTACCACAGCCCGTGCGGATTTCAGCCTGGCAGAAAAGTACGCGGCTACGGTGCAGGAGAGGTATGCACTGGAGAAAGAAGGACAGAGTTTCCTTCGTGAGGTGTCGGATGTGCTGGCGGCGGGAGGCAGCCTGGAGGGACTTGACGGGACAGAGACCGGTCCGGACGGCATTACCCATAAGACGCTGGAATATGAGGATACCCGGCTGCAGGTGGGGCTCGCGCCGGAGGGGGATGCCGGCTTCCGTGTCGTGGAGTGGCGGATACAGAAGGATTGGGAGCCTGAAAGCAGTATGGGCGATTTATGGGACGGAGAGTTTTAGACTGGATGTTTGCCGGAGCAGGCAGGAAGTATGGAATGGAAGGACGGGCATGAATATGAAATTACAGGAAATTCTTGAACAGGCAGTGCGGGATGAGGACGTCTCGGATGTGTTCCTTGTGGCAGGTCTGCCGGTTACCATGAAAAGGAACGGCAGGCAGATGCGCGTGAACGAGCATATGCTGATGCCGCGGGATATAGATGCGCTGGTGGAAGAAATCTATACTGAGGGCAGGCGCGCGAAGACCAGGCTGGAGCGTGGTGAGGATGATGATTTTTCCCTTTCCATTTCCAGGCGTGTGGACGGGAACGGCACTTTTCCGGGAGGGCGTTTCCGTGTCAATGTGTTTCGGCAGAGAGGCTCCATGGCGGCGGTGATCCGTGTAATCCGCTTTGAACTGCCCGATCCCGGAAAGCTGGGGATATCTGAGGAGGTACTTTCCCTGGCGGATGATAATGGGAGCAGGAGCAACCGAAACGGCGGCCTGGTGCTGATCACTGGCGCGGCGGGAACGGGAAAGTCCACCACGCTCGCCTGTATGATTGACCGCATTAACAGTGTCCGGGACTGTCATATCATCACCATGGAAGATCCCATTGAATATATTCACAGACACAAGAAGGCCATTGTTACCCAGCGTGAGATCTCCATTGACACGCCCGGTTATCTGGAGGCGCTGCGGTCGGCGCTGCGGGAGAGCCCTGACGTTATTTTGCTTGGAGAAATGCGGGATTACGATACAATTTCCGCAGCCCTGATTGCGGCGGAGACAGGCGTACTGGTGTTCAGTACGCTTCATACCAACAGCGCTGCCGATACCATCAACCGTATCGTAGACGTTTTCCCGGACAAGGAGCAGGCCAGGACACAGCTGGCTCAGGTGTTAAAGGCGGTGGTCTGCCAGCAGCTGGTTCCCTCCGTGACGGAAGACGGGGACGGCGGGCTGATCCGGATTCCGGTCTATGAGATTTTGAAGGCTACTGACGCGGTCCAGAATATGATCCGGGAAAACAAGGTGAACCAGTTGAATTCCGCCATGCAGTCAGGCGCGGGCGAAGGCATGTGTACCATGGACGGAAACCTGATCGGGCTCTGCCAGGAGGGAAAAATAACCAAATCCACAGCTCTGAAGTACCGTACCCATTACGGTTATGAATATATGGAGAAAAGGCTGGGATAAAAAATTTACCTATTGACAGGCGGTGAATTCTGTAGTAGGATAGCATCAGAACTTATAACTAAATAAGATTTCTCTTATTCAGAGTCGGTGGAGATACATAGGATCTATGAAGCCGCGGCAACCCCATTGAGGAAGGTGCCCACCTGAGCGAGTGTTTTTCGAACAATAAGAGGATTTGACATCGACAGATTTAAGTCCGATTATTATGGAAGAAAGGCATTCCATGGTAAGCGGGCTTTTTCTTATGGACACCGGGAGAAGAGTTCGGTGCAGGCTGCAGCTGCACAGGGGAAAGGAGCGTTGGGGGCACAGGAGCATTTTGGGACAGTATGGTTCTGGCACTGACGGAAAGAAAGCGGGAGAATCCATTGCCCGCGCCGCTTTTCTGCCTTGCATTACAGAAGCGTTTCCTCGTTATACATGTAGGTTGGAACAGATATTTTCGTTAACGAGTATACATTAAGAAAGGAAGACAGACAAATGGAAAAACATTTATTTACATCAGAATCCGTTACGGAAGGACATCCCGACAAAGTCTGCGATGCCATATCGGACGCTATCCTGGATGCCTGCATGGAGCAGGATCCCATGAGCCGTGTAGCCTGTGAGACAGCCAGCTGCACGGGTTTTGTACTGGTAACCGGTGAGATTACCACCACGGCAAATCTTGACATTTCGGGAATTGTACGGAAAACCGTTAATGAGATTGGCTACAATGATTCCAGGGTGGGATTTGACGGAAATACCTGTGCCGTCATGGTGGCATTGGACAAACAGTCTCCCGACATAGCCATGGGGGTTGACAGGGCGCTGGAGGCAAGGGAGAGCAATATGGATGACGCCCAGCTGGAAGCCATCGGCGCAGGGGACCAGGGCATGATGTTCGGCTATGCGGTGAACGAGACACCGGAGCTGATGCCGTATCCCATATCTCTGGCCCATAAGCTGACAAGGCAGCTGGCGAAGGTCCGTAAGGACGGAACTCTGTCCTACTTAAGGCCGGACGGCAAGAGTCAGGTGTCCGTGGAATATGATGAAAACGGCAGGCCTGTCCGACTGGAGGCAGTGGTTCTCTCCACTCAGCATGACGAGGATGTGAGCCAGGAACAGATTCATAAGGATATCCGGAAGTATGTATTTGATCCCGTACTGCCCGGAGATTTGATTGATGAGGAGACGAAATTTTTCATCAATCCCACAGGGCGTTTCGTCATCGGCGGGCCTCACGGAGACGCAGGCCTCACGGGGCGGAAGATTATCGTTGACACCTACGGCGGAGCTGCCCGTCACGGCGGCGGCGCTTTTTCCGGCAAGGACTGCACCAAGGTGGACAGGAGCGCTTCTTATGCTGCCCGCTATGTAGCGAAGAATATTGTGGCTGCGGGTCTGGCAGACAAATGCGAGATTCAGCTCTCCTATGCCATCGGCGTTGCCCGGCCCACCTCCATAATGGTGGATACCTTTGGCACCGGGAGGCTTGGCAATGAGAGGCTGGTGGAGATTATCCGGGAGAATTTTGACCTGCGCCCTGCCGGCATTATTAAAATGCTCGACCTTCGCCGGCCGATTTACAGGCCCACGGCGGCATACGGCCACTTCGGTCGGGATGATGTGTCCCTGCCCTGGGAGGCTGTCGACAAGGCGGAGATGCTGAAAAAATATCTGCGGTAAAAGCTTTAGGGGTGTAAAGTCTTTTGAAAGAGGCTTTGCACCTTTTTCATGTGATATCTTTACAAACCTTCCTGATTTCAGTATTATTATAGAAGAAACGTTTTGCGGAAGAGGCCGGCTGTGGGAAGGAGTGTCCCAGAGCGCCTGCACGGATATCACAGAATGGAAAAGGAGAATCTCACATGGCATTCGTACACCTCCACGTCCACACGGAATATTCCCTCCTGGACGGCTCCAATAAAATAAAAGAATATGTATCCCGGGTGAAGGAACTGGGAATGGACAGCGCAGCCATCACGGACCACGGCGTCATGTATGGTGTCATCGACTTTTACCGTGCGGCCAGGGCAGCGGGCATCAAACCGGTGCTGGGCTGTGAGATATATGTGGCGCCGAATTCCCGCTTTGATAAGGAACTTACCGGAGGGGAGGACAGATATTACCATCTGGTGCTCCTGGCGGAGAATAATACCGGGTATTCCAATTTGATGAAGATTGTCAGCAAGGGGTATACGGAAGGGTTTTATTACAAGCCCAGAGTGGACATGGAGATCCTGAACCGCTACCATGAAGGGATTATCGCCCTGTCGGCATGCCTTGCCGGGGAGGTGCAGCGTTGCATTTCCAAAGGCCAGCCGGACGAGGCGCGCAGGACAGCCAGGAAATATGAGGAATGCTTTGGGAAGGGGAATTTCTTCCTGGAGCTGCAGGATCACGGATATCCGGAGCAGCGTATGGTAAATACGGAACTGCTGAAGATGAGCCGGGAGCTGGACATCCCCCTGGTTGCCACCAATGACGTCCACTATACCTACGCTGAGGATGCGGATTCCCACGATATCCTGCTGTGCCTCCAGACCAATAAAAAACTGGCGGACGAGGACAGGATGCGCTATGAGGGCGGCCAGTATTTCGTGAAGAGCGAGGAGGAGATGAAAGGGCTGTTCCCCTACGCATGGGAGGCGGTGGAGAACACCCAGCGCATTGCCGACAGGTGCAATGTGGAGATTGAGTTCGGTGTCACAAAGCTGCCCAGGTATGAGGTGCCGGAGGGATATGATTCCTGGGTCTATCTGAATAAACTGTGCGATGACGGGCTGAAAGAACGCTATGGAGATGGAGAGAAGCCGGCCGGCGATACGGGACAGACACTGCGGGAAAGGCTTGACTACGAGCTTTCCGTCATCCGCAAAATGGGATATGTGGATTATTTCCTGATTGTGTGGGATTTCATCAATTATGCCAGAAGCAACGGAATTCCCGTGGGTCCCGGTCGGGGCTCTGCCGCGGGAAGCATTGTGGCATATTGCCTGAAGATTACGAATATCGAGCCCATCCGGTACAATCTGCTGTTTGAGCGTTTCCTGAATCCGGAGCGTGTGTCCATGCCCGATATTGATGTGGACTTCTGCTATAACCGCAGGCAGGAGGTAATCGATTACGTAGGCAGGAAATACGGAAGCGACAAGGTGGTACAGATTGTGACCTTCGGTACCCTGGCGGCGAAGGGGGTAATCCGGGACGTGGGACGTGTCATGGATCTGCCCTATGCATTTGTGGATTCCATTGCCAGGATGATCCCGGGGGAGCTGAATATCACCATTGACAAGGCTTTGGAGAAGAACCCGGAATTTCATAAGCTTTACGAAGAGGACGAGCAGGTGCGCCGTCTGATTGATATGTGTAAGCGTCTGGAGGGACTGCCCAGGCACAGCTCCATGCATGCTGCGGGAGTGGTCATCTGTCCGGAGGCAGCGGACGAGTTCGTGCCTCTGTCCCGGGGAAGCGACGGCTCCATCACCACTCAGTTTACCATGACCACGCTGGAGGAGCTGGGGCTTCTGAAAATGGATTTCCTGGGGCTAAGGACCCTGACGGTGATCCATGATACCGTGAAATTCGTGGAACAGGCCCAGGGGAAGAAGGTTGATATCGATAATGTGGATTTCGATGACCCCAAGGTATATGAATATCTCAGCGCCGGCAGGACTGACGGCATTTTCCAGCTGGAAAGTGCGGGAATGAAAAATCTGATGAAGGAACTGCGGCCCCGGAGCCTGGAGGATATTATTGACGGTATTTCGTTATACCGTCCCGGTCCCATGGATTCCATCCCCAAATACATCAAAGGGCGGAGCGATAAGAGTTCCATAGCGTATGCCTGTCCCCAGCTGGAGCCTATCCTTTCGCCCACCTACGGCTGCATCATTTACCAGGAGCAGGTCATGCAGATTGTCCGGGATCTGGGCGGGTACACCATGGGCCGAAGCGATCTGGTGCGCCGTGCCATGAGCAAGAAGAAGCATTCCGTCATGGAGAAGGAGCGGGCGAATTTTATCTACGGAAATGAGGCGGAAGGAGTGCCGGGCTGTGTTTCAAAGGGGATAGACGAGCAGGTGGCAAACGGCATTTTTGATGACATGATAGACTTTGCCGAGTACGCCTTCAACAAATCCCACGGGGCAGGGTATGCGGTGGTGGCCTATCAGACCGCTTATCTGAAGTATTATTATCCGGTGGAATTTATGGCAGCGCTTATGACCTCTGTCATCGACAATACCAAGAAGGTGTCGGAATATATTCTGACCTGCCGTTCCATGGGGATTACCCTGCTGCCTCCGGATATCAATCAGGGACAGAGCGGCTTTTCCGTCAGAGGGGACAGCATCCGTTATGCCCTGACCGCCATTAAGGGGGTGGGGCGCTCCGCTATCGACAGCCTGGTAGAGGAGCGGGAAGAGAGGGGACCGTTCACCAATCTGAATGATTTCATCACCAGGGTGGCGGATAAAGATGTAAATAAACGCGCCGTGGAGAATTTCATCAAGGCGGGGGCGCTGGACAGCCTGGGCGGTACCAGAAAGCAGTTTATGAGCGTCTACGTGCAGATAATGGACCATATCGCAAAGGATAAGAGAAACAACCTGGCGGGGCAGATGTCCCTGTTTGACATCGCTGAGGAATCCCAGAAGGAAGAATTCGATATCCGCATGCCGGATGTGGGGGAGTATCCCAAGGAAATGCTTCTGGCCTTTGAAAAGGAAGTGCTGGGAATCTATATCAGCGGCCACCCCCTGGAATCGGACCAGGCGCTTCTGGAGCAGTATGTGACCAATACCACCAATGATTTTATCCTGGACGAGGAAAGCGGAAAGGCGTCTCTGGAGGATCAGGCGAGAGTGGTGATCGGGGGCATGATTGTGGATAAGAATATCAAATACACCAAGAACGACAAGGTTATGGCCTTCCTGAACCTGGAGGATCTGGTGGGGAATGTGGAGGTTGTGGTGTTTCCCAGGGATTACGAGCAGTACAGTGGGCTGCTGGCGGAGGAGGCAAGGCTCTTTATCCAGGGCAGGGCAAATATGGAGGAAGAGAAGGACGGCAAATTGCTCTGCGAGCAGATTGTCAGCTTTGAGGAAGCCAGGAAAGCAAACGGCAGCCCCATTTTCAAGAACCGGTACGGAGGGGGAAGCGGCAATTATGGCAGCTGGCAGAACCGGAATAACGGGAACAGCCAGCCCGGTAATGGCAGTTCCGCTGGCGGGCAGAATACCGGACGAAAGCCGGGATTCCCCAAGGGGCTGTGGATTCAGTTTCCCGATGCGGACAGCTATTATGCGAGAGAACAGGAGCTGCTTTCCGACATTGCGGATTCTGAGGGAAATGATGATGTGGTGATATATCTGAAGGATGCCAAAGCGTTCAGGATACTTCCGTCCAGCCGCCGTGTGAAGGCGGACAGCAGCCTCACGGAGAAGCTGGGGCAGCGTTTTGGAAGGGAAAATGTAAAAATCCGCTGAATATCTGTAGTTCACATATTTATTTCTCACAATTTCTATTGAAAAACGGATAAAAAAGGTATAAAATGTTTCGTGACGGAATGACAGGAGGAACAAGTTATGGCTGACAACATTAAAACCATTGCAGTTTTGACCAGCGGCGGAGATGCGCCGGGTATGAATGCCGCCATCAGGGCGGTAGTCCGTACTGCTATTTATAGGGGACTGAAGGTAAAAGGAATCAAAAAGGGCTATAATGGCCTGCTGAATGAGGATATTATTGATATGCAGCCCCGCAATGTGTCCGATATTATCCAGAAGGGCGGTACCGTTCTGGGCACGGCCAGGTGTCTGGAGTTTAAGAAGCCGGAATATCAGCAGAAGGCTGCCGAAATCTGCAGAAAGCACGGAATTGAAGGTGTGGTTGTAATCGGGGGCGACGGTTCCTATCGCGGAGCCCAGGCTCTTTCCAGACAGGGAATCAATGCGGTGGGCATCCCGGGCACCATTGACCTGGATATTGCCTGCACGGACTATACCATAGGCTTCGACACGGCGGTAAACACTGCCATGCAGGCCATCGACAAGGTAAAGGATACTTCCTCTTCCCATGAGCGCTGCAGTATCATTGAGGTAATGGGGCGCCATGCGGGGTATATCGCGCTGTGGTGCGGTGTTGCCAACGGCGCGGAGGACATTCTGCTTCCGGAGAATTACGATTACAACGAGCAGGAGATCGTGAATCATATCATTGAGAGCCGCAAGAAGGGCAAGATTCACCATCTGATCATCAATGCAGAGGGCATCGGCCATTCCACATCCATGGCAAAGAGAATAGAGGCTGCCACCGGCGTGGAGACAAGGGCTACGATTCTGGGCTACATGCAGAGAGGCGGAAGCCCGACGGCAAAGGATCGTTATTACGCTTCTATTATGGGGGCCTATGCGGTGGATATCATGCTGGAGGGCAAGACCAACAGAGTGGTTGGATATAAATACGGCGAGTTTACGGATTTTGGCATTGAGGAAGCCCTGATGATGCAGAAGGATATCGACAGGTACCAGTACGAAGTATCCAGGATGCTGGCAATCTGACCAGGCGCTTATGATTACCAGCAGTTCAAACCCAAAAGTGAAGCAGATTGTGCAGTGGCAGAATAAAGCAAAGGAAAGGCGGAGTGCCGGTATTTTTCTGGCAGAGGGCTTTAAAATGTTCGGGGAAGCCCCGGAGGAATGGATTCGCGAGGTCTATCTGTCCGAGGGCATCCAGGACAGAGCATCCGCGATTCCGGGCATGAGTGAGAAGCTGGCCAGGGTCGGGTGCGAGACCGTGAGTCAGGAAGTATTCCGGAAGATGTCGGATACCCAGAGCCCTCAGGGAATTCTGTGTGTCCTGAAGCGTCCGCAGTACAGCCTGGAAAAGCTGCTGAATATCCCTGCACCTCTGTTTCTTGTGTTGGAGAATCTTCAGGACCCGGGGAATCTGGGAACCATTGTCAGGACGGGTGAGGGCGCAGGGGTTACCGGCATCATTATGGGAGCCGGAACAGCCGATCTCTATAATCCCAAAACCATCCGGGCGACAATGGGTTCTGTTTTCCGGGTTCCTTTTGTGTGCACGGAGGATTTGGGACAGGCAGTTGCGCGGCTGCGGGAAAACGGTGTCAGGGTGTATGCTGCACATCTGGAAGGAGAGCGGTATTATGACAGTTTTTCCTTCCGGGAAGGGACAGCATTCCTCATCGGCAATGAAGGCGCGGGACTCAGCGCAGAACTGGCTTCCCGGGCGGATTCCTACCTGAAGATTCCCATGGAAGGCAGTGTGGAATCCCTGAATGCAGCCGTCACTGCGTCGATTCTGATGTATGAAGTGCACCGCCAGAGACATTGCAGCTGATGAGAGGTGCTTATTGTTGTACATTTAAAGTTATTGGAAGTCCTGCGAGCCGAGTTTTCGGGGCGGTTACCGGTTTCGGTACTCATATTGAATAAGAGCCTGCAGAGACGAGGAAAAGAAAACGGGTTCGAAAAGTGTTCAACACAGGCTTAGAGCCAGGCTGCCGCAGGGAAGAACGCGCGGATCCTCTCTGCGGCAGCCCGTCAGGAAAGGGATAGCCGGCCTATTCAATATCCTCAATAACCGGCAGATCCTCCGAAAAAGTCTCCTGCCCCAGCTCGTCGATGGTGGTATGCCCGGCTTTTCCGTACTGGTAGAGCTGATCCAGAAATTCAATGGCCGAACGAATTTTGGTTCGAAGCAGATAGCCCCCGGACTGGGTGGATTCCATCAGAGCCTCGGGGGAGAGGTTGGGACTCCAGCCGTAAGCCCTGCCGTGGAAATCCTGTATTTTCGCCAGCACTTCATTAAATTCTTCCCGGGTCAGCGGCAGCAGCTGAGGCGCCCTGGTCAGAAGGTCCAGCACGGTTCTGGCAGGTTCGGGTTCTGTGGGATAGAGTTCCGCCAGATTCTCATATTCATGCTTCCCTTCAATCACATCCTCCGTATAGGAGGCGCTGAGCGCAAAGACGCTGAAGGTGGACTCCGGGCACCGTTCGGGCAGCAGGAAGTCCGCCATATTCCGGTATGCGTTCAGCCTGGCCTTTTTCCCCAGCCGTCCCATCAGCTCCGTCTCGTCTATCAGGATGACCCAGCCGTGATACCCCATCCGGGTGAACAGGTGGCTCATGAAGGTGATGTAATCCTTACAGTGTTTTGTCTTGGTGAAATTCACGTTGTATTTTACGGGCTCATTGAAAATACGGCGGTATATCTTCTTAAGGGAGGCATTGGCGATAAAATCTCCCTCCAAATCCGCCTGCAGGAGGAATTTTTCGTCCGCGTCCTCCGTGTTCAGATAGGAGCGGAAGAGGTAATAAAGCTTGTCCGTCTCCAGCTGTTTCAATGCATAAAGCAGCATCTCATTGGCCACGGGGCTGCCCGCGGATATTTTTTCCAGTTCATGGATAAAGCCCGGCTGCCTTCGCCTGGGAAGGTAGGTGCTGCCGATGAGCTTCTGATAGACCAGATAGAGCTTGTCCATGGGCGTCTCCTTGCTTAAGGAGAGGTAGGAGACAACCATATTGTTGGAATGTGCCAGGTTGAAGACCGTGTTCAGCAGATGGGTTTTGCCCTCTCCGTATTTTCCGCTGATGACCATTCCGCTGGATTTGCCATGCTCGCATACCATATCCAGACGATCGGAGATTTCCTTCATGATCCTGGGGCGGGCTTCGGAAAAATACTGTCCCACCGCCCGGGAGGGGATGCCGGAACGCAGCGCTTCCAGGATGTGTCTTGCTTCGAAATCATACATTGGCGTTTACCTCCTCCATTGCGTTCAGGATAAGCTGCGGGATGCCCAGCGCCCCGGTTCTGGCCTGCGCTGCAATCCTGCGGGCATTCTCATCATCTATGGGGGAGAGAGGAGCGGCAGCAAGGCTATTGGAAATAGCCTTTATGATCTCGGGTGTATATTCCTGCATTGCCAGGCGGTCGAGATCCACCATATCGGAGAAGCGGTTGAAGCGTTCTCCCACAACCTCATTCTGAATCCGCATCCACAGTGCCTGATAGGATTTCAGCCCCGCGTTTTCATTGTCCACCAGTTCCCGGTCAAAGGCGTAGACAAAGAAAATATTTTTCATGCTGTCGATATCGTCGATGAGCTGGCGGATGCTCTCATAGGTATCCTCCCGCTTCATTTTTGTATAATGGACGGGCTCCAGGCTGGAACGGCTGGTCAGAATTTCCAGGTCGTCCACGGCGATGAAGAGGCCGGAATACCCTCCCATGCGGACGATCTCTGCCAGAGAGCGGAGCATATGCCTCGCATTGTATTTGGTAATGCGGCTGGGATAGAAGTCCAGGGCGCGCAGCTGGGAAAGCTTGACGGAGCGGTCTCCCTCCATCCAGGCCAACAGCAGATCCCGGTTCTGCTCTTCCAGTATGGGATATCCCAGGATACTCCCTGTCAGCATGCTGCAGGCCAGGGCGAAATTATTATCCAAAAGGGAATTGTCCAGAAAAATCTGCCTCAGCTGGGAGCGGATTTCCCGTTTCGTGATTGCATCGCCGGAACCGTTCTGTGAAAGGTAATCGATGAACTTCATTCCTTCAGGGATATCAGTATATTGAAATCCCATTTCCCCAATGAGATGGCGGCTGATGCCTTCCAGGCAGGACTGGATGCCGCACTGCCGGAAAATCTCCACATAGATTTCTTTAAAATCGTGCATCCAGATATTTCTGGCAGAGAAACGGACGGTCTTGTAATGTTCCTTTTCAGCCAGAGTGCAGGCAAGGCGCAGGAGATGGGTCTTGCCGCTTCCCGGTCGCCCGGTGACAAATTTGATTTTGCTGCCGCCGTCCCGTATGAATTCCCGCAGATATTTCTCCTGCCAGAAATCGGTGAGAAAATCAATACCGCAGGTCAGCTCCCCGGCGCGGAGGAGGCTGAAAGGTTCGGCAGTATCCAGTAATTCAGTACTTTCGTTGGATTCCGGTTTCATAAGTATTCCTCTTTCAACGTATGATTCGCAACGGTTCAGACAGAGGCGCCAGACTGCCGCTGTTATGAGCCATTTCCTTACTATTGATAGAAACGGATGGTGGCAAGGAACTGCTCTTTTCCTTCGCTGTCCAGGATGCGGATGGATTTATTGCTGTTCCGGCTGGGGCCGAACTGGAATTTACGCCCGCTTTTCGTCTCTTCCGTACCGGAAATGTACAGCCTGGCCAGATCGAAAGCAAAGCTCTGCTGATCGTAGTCCTTGCGGAACCGGCTCATGGGAGCCAGGAATTTATACAGGCTGGTCAGGTAAATATCTGACTCCGGACGCTTGTTCAGCTTCAGCACTGCCAGGTCATAGGCGTCAGACAGTTCACTGACAAATGTAAGAGCGTTGAAGGGCGCTTTATTTAATTTTTCCTGCCCGCCGCGGACAGTTTCTACAAAGCTTCTGGGGCGCATGCACTGTACCTTTTTGCGGTCAAGCCAGATATCCTGGTTTTCCGTGTCCAGCCGCACACGGTACGGGAACATCTCGTAGACGGGGGACTCTCCCCGGACATCCACGCCCTTTTCTTCGCAGGCAGCAAGCATCTGCTCCGCAAATTCCCCGTTTTCAAAGTATGCTTTCGCATCAAAGCCTTCCGTGACAGACCCGATTTCTTTCAGGGAAGCGGAGACGGCAGCCGCTGCCTCGGACATTGCATTCAGATCTCTGGCCAGGCTTTTGAGGTCACCGTTTTCCGTCTCACGGCATACCGCCTTGAAAAGCTTCTGCAGGGAGGCAAGGGAGTCTTTTACCGACTTTTCATGGGGCTGCAGGGTCTGGTACAGGTCTTCGTAATTCATTTGTTCGCTCCAATCTGTCCTTCTGGGGACCAGGAAAGGTTGCGAAATAAAGTTGCCTGCAAAATTATTTCGCAGCATTTCCCGAGAATTATTGTTGATAAAGTTGTCTTAGTTCACACAGGGTACCGAACTGTTACCAGTATACTGGAAGAGAATGGGATTTTCAATAGTTTCCGGTCAAAATATGACGAAAAAACAAAATTCAACTGATTTCCTGGATAAATGAGTAAAACAGGTGGCAAATAAACGCGCCCAGGAGTATAATGGTAACAGCGGTGAGGAACCGGGGACGAAGGAAGTGCATGATGCAACAGACGGGGAAAAGGATGGAGAGAGAGCTTTATCAATGGCAGGAGGAATGCCTGAAGCGGTGGTTCGCGCATCGGGGAAAAGGGATTGTGCAGGCGGTCACCGGTTCCGGCAAGACGCTGCTCGCGCTGGAGGGCGCCGGGCAGCTGGACAGGAAGCTGAAGGGAAGGCTGCTTGTCCGGATTGTGGTACCCACCGGGACTCTGCTGCAGCAGTGGAACCGGGCGGTAAAAGAGTTTCTGGCAGACTCTTCCTGTGACGAGGAGGCGGGGAAGGCTTCCCAGGTGAAACCCGGAAAGGTCGGTTTGCGCGGCTGCGGATATAAGGATCCGGCAAACTGCAAATATATGATATACGTCATCAATTCCGCCCGGTATGAGCTGGCCAGGCAGATTCTGGCCGAGATTCGGAGAGGGGAATCGGTGCTGTTGATTGCGGACGAGTGCCATCGCTATGAAAGCGGGCAGAACAGGCTGATTTTCGAATTTTTGCCCTATATAAAGCCACATGAGGGGCAGTTCTATTCACTGGGGCTGACCGCGACGCTGCCTTCCGGGGAGGCCGGGCAGTATCTGACGGGGGTGCTGGGGCGCAGGATTTACAGCTACGGTATGGCTGAGGCGTCCTCCCGGCAAACGGTGTGTCCCTTTGAAATATATCACATCGCGCTGTCCTTTCAGTGGGGGGAGCGCGCAGAATACGAAGAGATGAGCGAGCGGATGCTTTACCTGTACCGGCAGCTGCTTCAGGCGTATCCCGTTCTGGAGAAAATAAACCAGAAAGAGCGCTATGAGCTGCTGGGCAGGATTGCCGGCGGCAGGAACAGGAAACTGGCGGAGGCTGCCTCCCAGTACAGGAGTCTGTCCTACAGGAGGAAGAGCCTGGTGTGCCAGGCTCAGGCACGGACGGCCTGCGCCGTTTCCCTGATTGAGAGGCTGGAGACGGAGGAAAAGATTCTGGTTTTCGGGGAGCGCATTGCCCAGGCGGAGGAGCTTTACTCACTTTTGCGGGAGCGATATCCAGGGAGGGTCGGGCGGTATCATTCCCGGATGGGACAGCAGGCCAATAAAAACGTGCTGGAGCGGTTCCGCGACGGGGAGCTGCGGATTCTGATTGCCTGCAAGGCGGTGGATGAGGGCCTGGACGTGCCGGATGCCTCCGTGGGCATTATTCTCTCAGGAACATCCACCCAGAGACAGCGGGTTCAGCGGCTGGGGCGGATCCTCCGGAAAAAGGAGGGTGACAGGGGAGCGTCCCTGTATTATCTGCATGTGACGGAAACTTCGGAGGATATCTGTTTCCTGCCAAACGGCGGGGAGAAGCGCCTCTTTGAGCTGGAGTATGACTATGAGACAGGGGCGTTCCGGCATCCTGATTACGACTGCCTGGCGGAGGCGGTGCTGGACAGGCTGCTGGAGGAGGGCGCCCCGGAGGAAACACTTCAGGAGGCAATGCGCTGCCTGCGCCTGGGCAGTGTCCGGCCTGACTGGACACTGCCGGCAGATGAGATTGGCAGGCGAATCAGGGCTGCGAAGCGTGTGGCGGAACGGAATTACTGGATCTGCATGAAACGGATGAGGGCGGCAACAAATGTTTTGTATTGACATAAAGGGAAACCATCAGATTTACTATCTGGTTGACCTGGCACAGATCGATGAGGAATACATTCTGTCCACGAACACAGAGATGAAATCCGCCTTCAAATGGCATCATGTAGAGCTTCTATCCTACAGGTATGCTTTTTGCTTTTAACATCATAATTGATCCCCACCAGCAACATATCTCCGCCATAGCCTTTCAATGCCTGAGGGTAGTCTTTGTTTTTGATCTGCCTGATGGCTCCTGCCTCCGTTTTGTTCCATTTCAGTTCTACCAGGAGCAGGGGCTTAGAGGATGTTTTCCTGGGGAAGAACACCACATCCGCATAACCGTGCCCTGACGGCAATTCATCAATTTTGAGATATTCTTCCATACAACTGATATAGGCAACCCTGATAACGCTGCGGAGAGCCTGCTCATTATTATAAAACGTGGGAGCTGTCCCTGCCTTGTGTGCTTCCTCAATTGCCGCTGCCACAGCCTCTTCGTCCATATTCAGGGTAGCTTCCAGAAGCAGGTCTGAGCTGCGGATAAGTTTTGCGAGTTCTGTATGCCTTCCGGTCGTCACCGCCCGGATGAACTCCTCATGGATCTCTTCGTTCGGAATGTATACTGATTTCTCGCCGGCATTATAGGCCAGATATCCTAAGTGGATCAGCAGTGTCAGGACATCGTCCCTGCTTTTCATAGTGGTCATGTCGTTCTGGAAGGTGGCAGTGTCTATCCTGACTTTTGCTCCGCCCAACATCTGGACGATGGCCTCTTTCAGACCGTCTTCGTCCATCTCTATATAAACCTTCAGCGACTCATATGTCTCTGACTGTGTCCAATAATTGCCCAGCTCCCCGTTCTTTACCGCTTCGATTACAGAGTTGGGGCTGTATATGGACTTTGCCCGGTTAAAGGAATACCCGTCATACCATCGTCTGACCTCTTCGAAATCCATGTCATGCCTGGCACAGAGATTTCTGACCTCAGGTTCTGTAAATCCCACGTATTCCGCAAGCTTTCTTGGCGCAAGCATGGTATATTCCCTGAAATCTGTCATAGCCGATTGGGTGTTGTATTTCTTGATTGGCAGGATTCCGGTTATATAAGCAGCCTCAAATATCATATCTGTCCAACTGCTCTTGAACAGGCTTCTTAAAAAGAAGAGATACTCTTTCTGCAGTTTCACATCGTCCTTCGCCTCGCGGAACAGCGCGTCCCATTCATCAATGATTATAATAAACTTCTCGCCGATAGTTTTTACAGTGTTGACCATAGTCTCAGCCAGGCTTGCGCCCTTTGGGACATCAGGGAAATCACGGGTCACTTCATCCATGACTGCCAGCTTGATGTTGCGCACAACATCCTTTACATCAGAGGCGCAGGATATGAATAATGTGACATCCAGGTAGATCACGTTGTATTTATTCAGATATTTTTCAAACGAGGTATCCCTGGAGATCTCCAGTCCCTCGAATAGTTCCCTTGAGTCGCAGCTTTTATCGTAATATGCACACAGCATTTTAGCCGCGAATGATTTGCCGAACCGGCGCGGCCTGCAGACACAGGTCAGTTTATCAGCCGTGCCCAGGGTACTGTTGATAAATGAAATCATCCCCGTCTTATCAACATAGGTTCCTTTTCTGGCTGCTGTAAAGCCAGCATTGCCGATATTCAGATAATTTCCCATAGAAAGCCGTCTCCTTTCCGATATGAATGCCGGATACCATTTTTACAGGCAGGGTTTTTGGGGAATGATCACAGCACATCTAGCTTACATCCATGCCCTTTTTCCCTGTCATAAGGAAATGCCTCCAAATAACAAGCGCCGCATCATGCCTAAGCTTCATGGCTGGCAGACAATCTCTCTGTCAAAAGAAATTATACAGGAAATAACAGAGAAAGTCACTACCTGTTGGCAAATAACTATATTTTCTCAATATTTTCTCAATCTAAAGGAATATTCAGAACTTATTCAAAAGGAATATTCAAAGCAATGCATTTCACCCTTGTCATTTCCCCAAAGCCATGCTATCCTAATCACAGGCATGGAATTGAAATACAATAATATCTAAAAAACCGCATTGGCTTTTCTGCAATACTTCAAAGATAGAAACCATCTAAAGGGTGGAAGCTATTGTATCGAACTTCTTGCTGGCGGGAGCCTGTATCCCGGAAATACAACCCACAACCAAAAGAAGGAAGGGAGAATGACAAATTAAGTACCAAAAACGGAGAAAACATAGAAAACAAAGGAGAAAACGCAATGAAAAAGCGGAAATTCAGCATATTCCCGGCAATTGCCTCGTTGTTGTTATTCCTTCCGTCCTGTGCAGCGACTCAACCGGCAGATGTGCACGGCAGCGTAGCTTCCGGGGCGGTTATTGTAGAAACGGCATCGGCGGACAGGGCGCTGTCTGTGGAAGACCAGACGGCTGGGATGAGAGCTTCCGGGGAGGAAACAGGTGAAGAGAGCCGGGGAGCAGGCGGCATGGTCGGTCCGGAAAACGAGGCGAATCCAGGACAGGGGAACGCGGACACAATTCACGAAACCGGACAGAGCATACGGCAGCCTGATTCTGAATGGCCGGCAGGAGGAAATACAGAACCGGGAAGTAACCGGCAGCCGGCAGGAGGAAATGAAGAAACCCCGGAAGTGACAGAAGAACTGGAGATCCACTTCCTTGATGTGGGCCAGGGAGACTGCACGCTGCTGCTCTGCGGCGGGGAAGCAATGCTGATAGACGCCGGGGATAATGAACAGGGTACCAGGATCCAGAATTACCTCCGGAAACAGAATGTGGAAACACTGAAATACGTGGTATGCACTCATCCGGATGAGGATCATATCGGCGGAATGGACGTTATACTGTATAAATTTGACTGTGAAACCATTCTGATGACAGAGGAAGATAAGGATACCAACACCTGCAGGGATGTAGTTGATACGATGAAAAACAGGGGATATGAACGGACTCTGCCGGTGGTGGGGCAGCAGTATTCCCTGGGAGATGCCTGTTTTACAATTCTGGCTCCTTCTGACCTGGGTGATGACAGCAATAATAATTCCATTGCCATTCTGTTAACTCACGGCAGCAACAGTATCCTTTTCACAGGCGACGCAGAAGAGGAAGAAGAGGCGGAAATGTTAAACAGCGGCATCTTAAAGGATGTGGATGTCTATAAAGCCGGCCATCACGGAAGCCGTACCTCATCTTCCGAAAGGCTGCTGGAAGCTGTCTTGCCCGAATATGCTGTCATCAGCTGCGGGGAGGGGAACTCCTACGGGCATCCCCATGCGGAGACAATGAATGCTTTCCGCGCTCTGGGGATACAGGTTTTCAGGACCGATGAACAGGGAAGCATAGTCCTGACCAGTGACGGCAGCGAAATTCTGTGGAACTGCAGCCCCTCCGCTACCTGGCTGGCGGGAGAGCCTGTCGGTTCGAATGAAGCCGTATCCTACATCTGTAATACCAATACGAAAAAGTTTCACTATCCGGAATGCTCCAGCGTAGAACAGATGGAGGAAAAGAACAAACTTCCGACCAGTGCAACAAGGGAAGAATTGATCGACCAGGGCTATGATCCCTGTAAAAAATGCAATCCGTGAACAGGTCAACCGATGCAACTCTTTAGGAGTAAGCCCACTTTCTTAGACTGAACAGGAGCAGATTTAAAATGCCATTTCAAATCATAAGAAACGATATTACAAACGTAAGAGCAGATGCAATCGTCAATACGGCCAATCCGGAGCCTGTATTTTCCCGGGGGACAGACAGCGCGCTTTACAGGGCGGCAGGGGAAGAAGCACTGCTTGCCGAGCGGAAGAAAATCGGCCGGATACCGGCAGGCGGAGCGGCAGTTACCCCCGCTTTCGGGCTGGATGCCAGATATATCATATATACGGTGGGCCCGGTGTGGCAGGGCGGCGGACAGGGAGAAGCCGATGTGCTCAGGCACTGCTACAGGAACAGCCTGCGCCTTGCGCGGGATCAGGGGTGTGAGAGCATTGCATTTCCTCTGATTTCCACAGGGATCTATGGCTTCCCAAGGGAGTAGGCATTGCAGATTGTGCTATCGGAAATAATCGAAAAATGCTTTCAGGCCAGGCAGGGCAGTAAAACCTGAACTGGCCTGAAATATTTCCGCCTGTGTGGTTGCAGTCCAGGGGCTTGTCTGTATGCAGGCTATTGCCATGCAGACGTGCCATTGGATTAGCACAGGCGGAAATATTTTTTATTGGGGGATTTTTTGCCGAATTATTTTCAGATTATGCTTGACAGATCAGACAGGCAGTTATATAATACGTGTAAACGAAACGCCTATAGACATATCGTGCGCTGTCAATTCGACGGCAATTACCCTGTAGGAGGAACAGAATCAGTGGAAAAGAAAGAAATCCTGTACGAGTATCAGGACAACCGTTTTGTGCTGGAGCAGCAGAGAGGCTGGTATTCCAAATGGACAGATTATATGACTGTGAAAAAAATATTCGTCACGAATGCGCGGCTGTGCCTGCCTGATTCTTATGAAGGGAATCCGGTGAAAAGATGGTATATGCATGGCGGGGAGCCCCTTTCCATGGTGAAGGAGCTGTATATTCCGTGTTCAGTTACGGAGATTTCCATTGACAATGCGCTTTTTCCCAATCTGGAAAAGGTGGAGGTGGAGGCAGGGCATTCCGAATTCGGCACGGACGGGAAGATGCTGCTTTCGGCAGACAGGCGGGAGCTTTTGTACAGCCTCGCGGCGGGAAACCTGGAGAAAGCGGTTGTGCCGGGAGAAGTGCGAAAGATTATCCGCAATGCTTTTTCAGGTGCCGTGTGCCGTGAAATTATATTCGAAAATCCGGATATTTCTGCAGAACGGGATGCTTTTGAAGACTCAGAGTGGATTAAATGCCAGGGAGAATACTGTGTGGTGGGGAATCAGTTTTTCAGGCTGAACTGCTCTGTGGAGCGCCTGACGGTTCCGGAAGGAATACGGAGATTCCACGAGAGCGCATTCTGGAAGGCCGTTCCGAAATATCTGGATACACCAGTGATGCCCTCACGGAGCAATATGGAGGATCTGGGCGGCAGGCGGGGGTATCGGCAGTGCGAAGAACTGACACTGCGCTGTGCCGGAGCCAGGATTGATATAGAGATGCTGCGCAGCTGGTACGGGCTCAGGGCAGTTCATTTTGCAGAAGGGCATAAAAGGTACTGTTCGTCAGGCGGAATTATTTTTTCAAAGGACGGAAAAACACTGGAATTCTATCCCCAGGGAAAGACGGAAAGGTCGTACCATATTCCGGAAGGCGTGGTGAAGATCGGACGGCAGGCTTTTCTGGGGCAGCAATATCTGGAGGAGGTTTCCATGCCTGACAGCGTTGTTACAATGGGGATGGGGGCCTTTTACCGGTGCAGCTCTTTGAAAAAGATAGTTTTTTCAGGGAATATCAGGGAGATACCGGATGCCAGCGCGTACCAGAACGGCGGGGTGTTTGAAGAGTGCGGGGCGCTGGAGGAGGTGGCGCTTCCGCGGAAGCTGCAGTATCTGGGCAGCCGCGCCTTTTATGACAGCGGACTGCAGGAGATCCGGCTGAATGAGGGACTGCGGCAGATGGGGGAATATGCCCTTGCCGCTGAGGGATTGCAGAAGGTCAGCCTGCCCATGTCTTTGGAACGGCTGGGAAAAGGGGCATTGCTGTATGCGGAAACGGTGGAAGCCTATACAGGTACCGCGAAGGGGCTCGTACCTGCAGTGAATGCGGTATTGCCGGATTTGACAGACAAATGCGCGAATCTGGAATGGGGCAGATGTATGGTTTCCGCGCGCCATAAAAGGGGGAGCAAAACGGAGAAATTCCTGATTCCCGGGAGCCTGAAGCGCAATGCGGCATATCATCTGGATATGGCATGGAACGGGGATGAAATTGATTATGCGGAATATGATGCCTGCTTTGATGCGATCCAGGATTCCAAAGAGCGAATGGAATTTGCGGAGATGGGGATCCTGCGTACAGGCGGGGAGGAATCACCCTACACTGCATATATGAGACATTCTGCTCTGAAGATTGCCACGCACCTGGTGGAGGAAGCGAAGGAGAAGGAATTTCTGGCTTTCCTGCAGAGGGGATATCTGTCGGAATCCGCGCTTTCCAGGCTGCTGAAAATGACGAACCAGAAGCAGTTAACCACCTGCAGTGCCTATATTTTGCGATATCAGGATGCCCATGGGAGCAAAAAGAAGAAAAGATTTGTGCTGTAAAATCGGGACAGGAAAAGGAAACGAAATATTGAAATAAGGTTCCGGACGCCAGGGAAGGAGACGGGGGGTGCGGCCGGGAGGACGTAAGGAAATGCCTCCAAATAACCTGCGCAAGCCTGTTGCAAAATTTACAGATTTTAGCAGGTTTACTCTAAACAAAATGCGTAGGTTATTTTCCGGCAGTTCCTAAAACAGGGTGACAGGGAGGTTACAGATTGGAACAGGGCAGACAGAACGGGACGGGCAGGGAGAAAATGGAAGGAAATGAAAGAAGCAGAGCCGGCCTTGCAGTGCGTGTACTGGAAGCATGCCGGAATCAGCTGTTTTTTCGGAAGCGATTTCTGGAGCAGGCGCTGTTTCGGCTGAAATGGGCGGAGACGGAAGATATTTTCCTGGGAAATGACGGGGAATATCTATATTACAATAAAAAATACATCTTAAAACGATATATGGAAAGTCCTGTAGAGATGTCCATGGATTATCTCCATACCGTTATGCACTGCCTGTACCAGCATCCTTTTTTCTGTCCCCCAAATTGCATGAAAGAACAGGAAATGTGCTGGAATCTGGCGGCAGATATCGCTGTGGAGTGTGTTCTGGAGGAGATGAGGGAACCGGAGGATCTGGAGATTTCGGACACTGCGTCAGTGCAGCGCAGCGAGATACTACAGAAGTTGAAGCAGGAAATCGGATTTATTTCCGCACAGAAATTATACTCATATTTTCAGAAAAATGCCTTGCTGGGACAGGCAGAACATATTTGCGGAGTGGACTTTCAGGAACTCTGCAGAATGTTTCGGAGGGATGACCACAGATTTTGGTACGCGGGCAGTGGCGCAGAAGATATCAAGACTGTGGAGTTCAGTGCTGTCAAAGCAGAAAACAGGGAAGGCCCGGCCATAGAAGCGGAAACCGGGGAGACCAGTGCTGCCGAGGCAGAAGACAGGGAAGGCCCGGCCATAGAAGCGGAAACCGGGGAGACCAGTACTGTCGAGGCAGAAGAGAGGGAAGGCCCGGTCACAGAAGCGGAAACCGGAGAGACCAGTTCTGCCTGGGAAGAAGGCAGGGAAGATTCGGCTGATGGAGCGGAAATGAGGAAGACCAGTGCCGCCGGAGCAGAAAGCAGGGAGAAACCGGACAGGAAAGCAGGAGGAGGGATTTCAGGGTCAGATCATAAAATCGAAAACCTCCGACAGCAGAATGGAAACTGCCAGAAACAGAACCAGGGAAACGATTGGCATCAGAAAAAAGAAAATCAGCAGCAGATATGGAAAAGCGTAGCCAACCGGGTACTGGTGGAAGCCCAGGCCTTCGCACACTCCGGAAGAGGGAAAATTGCAGGAGATATGCTGCAGCACTTGAAAAAGCTGACCAGGGAAAACTGTGATTATACCCGGTTCCTGATGAAATTCGCCACCCATTGGGAAGAGCGGATGCAGATTGATGAGGATGAATTTGATTACGCATTTTATACTTACGGGCTGAAACTGTTCGGAACGGTTCCGCTGATAGAACCTCTGGAATACAGGGAGAAAAATCTGATACGGGAGTTTCTCATTGCAATCGACACTTCCGGCTCCTGCCAGGGGGAAGTGGTGGAGCGGTTTCTGACTAAAACTTACAATATCCTGCGGCAGACCCAGGCATTTACCTCCAGAGTGAATATACATATCGTGCAGTGTGACGCCCGGATTCAGGAAGACACCAGAATCGAAACGCAGGAAGAGCTGGAAGCATATATAGCCGGCCTGACGCTGAAAGGCTTTGGGGGAACGGATTTCACACCTGTTTTCGAATATGCGGACCGCCTGCTGGAAACTGGTGAAATCAGGCGCCTGGACGGCCTGCTGTATTTTACGGACGGATACGGCACCTTTCCGTCCAGACCACCGGGATACAGGACGGCTTTTGTATTCCTGGACAGAGACGAGGAAGTGAGAGTACCGCCCTGGGCCATGAAAGTATATCTGGATACGGTGACTTAACGCCTCATGGATGTGGCAAATGGCTCTGGGCGTAAGGAAATGGCTACAAATAACTTGTGCAGATTCCTGGATAATTTCGCTGTGTCTATAACCTTTCAGATATGCGGATCGCACAAGTTATTTTCCGCCAGTTCCTAAGTATAATCAGGAGGTTTACAATGAATATCAGAGAAGCAAAGGAAGAGATTGCGCGTTCCGTAGCAATTTATCTCGATAAAAACGAATTCGGGGAATACAATATTCCCTACATGAAGCAAAGGCCGATTTTCATGGTGGGAGCGCCGGGAATCGGGAAGACTGCGATTATGGAACAGATCGCATCGGAACTGGATATCGCGCTGGTATCCTACTCCATGACACATCACACCAGGCAGAGTGCACTGGGGCTTCCTTTTATCGAAGAAAAGCAGTTTGGCGGGAAAAAGGCCATGGTTTCGGAGTATACCATGAGCGAAATCCTGGCTTCCGTGTACAGAATAATGGAGGAATCCGGGAAGCGGGAGGGCATCCTGTTCCTGGATGAGATTAACTGTGTATCAGAGACGCTGGCTCCGGCCATGCTTCTATTTCTGCAGTACAAAACCTTCGGCAACAGACGCCTGCCTGAAGGCTGGGTGATTGTCACGGCAGGAAATCCGCCCCAGTACAACAAGTCGGTGAAGGAATTTGATGTGGCGACGCTGGATCGCCTGAAATGCTTTACTGTGGAGGAAGATTTCAGCGTGTGGAAACCTTATGCTTACGGGAACGGAATTCATGCGGCAGTCATTGCGTTTCTGGAAATTAATCCTGAATGGTTTTATTCCATACGGACAACCGTAGACGGAGCACAGTATGTGACCGCCCGTGGCTGGGAGGATTTATCCAGGGCAATTTCCGTCTATGAAAAAAAGCATTTTCCGGTGGACAGAAGGCTCATCGGGCAGTATATCACCGATACAGAGGTTGCCGGGAAATTCGGCATATATTATGACCTTTTCCAGAAATATCAGTCCGCATACCAGGTGGAGGATATTCTCCAGGGGAAAGCGGCGGAAAACCTTGTGGAGCGCGCTGCCGGAGCCGGATTTGACGAGCGGATTTCGCTCCTGGGGCTGATATTGGAGAAGCTGAATCTTCGGTTTGCCCGGGACGTAAATCAGGAGGCAGTGCTGGAGCGGGTGGTTCGGAGTTTGCGGCAGATAAAGAAACAGACCGGTGCGGGCAGGGCGGTGCCGCCGGCAGGGACAAAAATTGTGGGATTTGAATCCGCCGGAGCAGACACAGATGCCATGTGGTACCAGATGCTGGAGAAGCAGTGCGGGGAAATCAGGACGGAACGGAGCCGAAAGGAGGCTGCCAACAGCCTGGGGCTTAAATTGAGAATGGAATACCGCGATACACTGGCGCTTCTGGAGAAATACATGGCGGAATGCACCGATGAGAAGAAGCCGGGAAAACCGTTCCAGCGGATAAAAAAAGCGTTTGACGCAGGGGTTAAAACGCATCAGAACCAGGTACAGGAGACAAAACGTTTTCTGGAGAACAGCTTTGATTTTATGGAACATACCTGGGGGAAAGGCCAGGAAATGGTTTTGTTTATGACGGAGCTGACTGCCAGTGAAGACAGCATGCTTTTCATTGAAATGTGGGGATGCGATTCCTATTTTAAATATAATCAGGAGCTGCTGATTTATGATGTACACCGGAATCTGCAGCGCGAGATTGCTGACCTTGGACTTGAATAACACAAAGATGCGTTCCGTAAATGCGTCGGAATATTCCACGGCTGGGAAACAAGCGTTCCGCAAATACGCCAGAATGTTCCCTGACCGTGAAATATGCGTTCTGAAAGTGCGCCAGGATACTCTCCTGTCGGGAAATGCCCGTTCCGCAAATGCGCTGGGGACATTTCCCGAAAAACGAAAAGAATGCATGTGCCGCTTACCGGAAAATGCTCTGCAATACGGCATCTTCCCGCAGGATCTGTTTTGCCGCCTCACGGTATTTTTCCTCATGGAGATAAGTGTGGCGGAAAGGTTTTATGGAAGGCGCCATATCGACAGCCCGTTCATAATCCTCACGGTGCAGATCAAGGGTGCGCACATAGTCCCAGAACCCGGTTTCCGTAAAAATCGTGTCTACCCGCTGGAAGCGATGCTCCTGCACTTTGCTCATCAGATAGGTTGCAATCCCCACCTGTATGCCATGAAGCTGAGGCTGTTCCAGCATCTTGTCCAGGGCATGGGAAATCAGGTGCTCGCTGCCGCTGGTGGGGGCGCTGCTTCCCGCAATCTCATTGGCAATTCCGCTCATGGCGAGAGAGTCCAGAAGCTCCCGCAGGAACAAATCTTCATGGATATCCTGAAAAGGCGTGCGCACAAAGCTGTTTACTGCTTTTTTGGCAATCATTACCGCAAAATCGTTTATCCCGGTATATCCTCCGGCCGCTTCAAAAGCCCAGTCATAGAGCGCGGTTATCTTGGACACCATATCGCCGATGCCAGAATACAGGAATTTTTCGGGAGCACTCTTGATTACATCCGTGTCGGCAATGATACCATAAGCCATACGCGCAGGCACGGAAGTTCTCCTGCCGCCCACGGTCAGGGATGCGCTGGCGCTGGAAAAACCGTCGCTGGACGCAGAGGTGGGAACGCTCAGGAAGGGCAGCTTTCGCAGGTAGGCAGCATATTTTGCCGCATCTATGACCTTGCCGCCGCCCAGCCCCACGATAACCTGCGCTTTATTATCGATGGAAAAGGCCAGTTCCACAATGTCCTCTATCTTGATGGAATCCAGCTCTCTGTATTCCAGGACAGTGACGCCAGCGTCCTTTAAGGATTCCATTACCTCTCCTCCGAACATATCGATAAGGCCGTTGCCGAAGTAAATCACGGCTTTTTCCAGGCCACCCGACCGGATATGGCTTCCTATGCTTTTTAAGGCGCCCTTCCCCACTTTCAGGATGGAAGGGATTGCTATGTGGCTGCTGCTCATTTTGATACCTCCGTATTTTCAGGGATTGAGACACTTCTTAAGGAACTGTCTTACAAACATTTTCTAAGGAACTGTCTTACAGACATTTCCTTAGGAACTGGCGGAAAATAACTTGTGCGCTCTGCATATCTGAAAGGTTATAGTCACAGCAAAATTATCCAGGAATCTGCACAAGTTATTTGTAGATAGTTCCTTACTCAGGATAACATATTTGGGAGAAGATGGCAAGAAGGCGGGTTCAATCATATTTTTTGAAAAAATAAGAAAAATAGTTGCATATGGGGAACATATGTGCTATTATGAATGAGAACAAACGTTCTGAACCAGGAGAGCAGCCAACAACCTGTCCGGATTTCCCGCTGCATGGCTGAACAGAACTTCAGATAAACGGAGGTGCATCTAAAATGGAATATTTGAAAACCAGCCAGGATATGCCTCTGGAGGAGAAGCTGCAGGTACTGACAGATGCCGCCAAGTATGACGTGGCCTGTACCTCCAGCGGTGTAGACCGGAGAGGAAATGGCAGAAGTATAGGCAGCTGTGTGGCAGCCGGTATCTGCCATAGCTTTTCCGGTGACGGCAGGTGCATTTCCCTGTTAAAGATACTGCTGACAAACGAATGTATTTATGACTGCAAATATTGCCGCAACCGCCATTCCAACGATATTCCCAGGGCTACTTTTACGCCGGAGGAAATCTGTACCCTTACCATGGAATTTTACCGCAGGAATTACATCGAAGGATTATTTTTGAGCTCCGGCATCATCAGAAATCCTACTTTTACCATGGAGCTGATCTGCCGCACCATATGGCTCTTGAGAAATAAGTATCGTTTCAACGGTTATGTCCATGTAAAGGCGATTCCCGGAGCTGCCCCGGAGGTAATTGAACAGACAGGCTTTCTGGCAGACAGGATGAGCGTGAATTTGGAGCTGCCTACAGCGGAGGGACTGCGTACGCTGGCGCCGAATAAGCACCGCAAGAGTATTCTGACCCCCATGAGACAGATACAGAACGGTATCCAGGCCAACCGGAACGATCTTGTACTGTATCGGAATGCGCCGAAATTTGTGGCAGGAGGGCAGTCAACCCAGATGATTATCGGAGCCACGCCGGAGAATGATTTTCAGATTATCAATGTGGCGGAGGGGCTGTATCAGAAATTTGGTTTGAAGAGGGTGTTTTATTCCGCATTTGTAAACGTGACTGGAGACAAATGCCTGCCTGCCCTGCCCGGAGGGCCGCCCCTTCTGCGGGAGCACAGGCTTTATCAGGCGGACTGGCTGCTGCGCTTCTACGGGTTTCGGGCGGAAGAGCTGTTGGATGAGAGACGGCCTTTCTTTAATATCATGCTGGATCCCAAGGAGGATTGGGCAGTACGGCATCTGGAGCAGTTTCCGGTGGAAATCAACCGGGCACCCATGGAGAAGCTGCTCCGGGTACCCGGAGTCGGGGTGAAAAGCGCCCGGAGGATTGTGGCGGCGCGCAGAAGCGGCAGCCTGACTTTTCAGGATCTGAAAAAAATCGGGGTTGTGCTGAAGCGGGCGCTGTATTTTATCACATGCAGCGGTAAGATGATGTATCCTGTGAAGCTGGAAGAGGACTATATCGTGCGAAATCTGACCAGTGAGAAGGACAGGGTACAGTTTGGAAGCGACGGAATGGGGTACCGGCAGATGTCGCTGTTTGACGATGTGAATTTTACCCGCCCGGTTACCGTCATAGAACAGCAGCAGGCGGCGGTGGGTCAGCTGTAACGGCATGGAAGAAAATAAAGAGGAAGATTTAAGGAATTGAAGACAGGCGGCGGTGCGTTATGATTGTATACAGATGTGAGGACAGTGTGGAAAGCATCTACACAGCGGTTTACCAGGCTTATGAGGAAAGGCGGAATCACGAGGATACCATACTGTGTCTTACGGATGACCCGGTCCTTTTTGGGGAGGACGTGGCAGTAAAAGCGGACAGTGAGAAGACCCGCAGGGTAATGAATACTCTGGTGAGGCGGTTCGGGATGGAGAACAGCCGGCATCTGGCAATGGCGCTGGCTTCCGAAGACGAAGAGAAGGCGCAGGCAGTGTACCGGACGATTGTGGAAGGACTGCGCGTGAAATGCCGTCCGGGACATCTGTTTGACAATCTGGCGAATTACCAGATTCATAAGGCATTTGCGCTGGGGAGAGGCGTGTCCACAGAAGTGGGGCATCAGCTGCAGTTTCTGCGGTTTCAGGAACTGGATAACGGTGTGTTGTATTCTAAAATCGGCCCGAAAAATGACGTGCTGGCTTTTCTGATGCCGCATTTTGCGGACAGGCTTCCCATTGAGCATTTTATCATCTATGATGAGAAGAGGAATCTTTTCGGAATCCACCCGGCCGGAAGGCAGTGGTATCTGTTTCGCGGGGAGGAAGCAGACAGACCGCTGCAGTTCAAGTACTCGGAGGATGAACTGCAGTACCAGGAACTTTTCCGGCAGTTTTGCCATACCATAACAATTGAAGAGCGTAAGAACCGGAAGCTTCAGCAAAATATGCTTCCCCTGCGTTTTCGGGAATATATGGTGGAATTTCAGTAATCGGATGCACTTTCATGGTAACTGCTTGATGGCCCATATTGCCGAATATGCAGGAATTTCCGCGGAAATTTGTCTCAAAGCCTTTACTTTTTACATATTTTGTCTATAATGTATATGTAAAATAGTTGCGTTACAGATAGCTGTTATCATTTGAAAGGAAGGTCGGAAATGGTTAAAACGATTCATTTGACTCCGGTTGAAGTGCAGCATTTTGTTGACGTGGCTTCTAAGTGCGATTTTGACATCGACATTTCCTATAACAGATATATTGTGGATGCAAAGTCATTTTTAGGAGTGTACGGACTGGATCTTCGCAGGCCGCTGAAGGTATCCTATGACGGGTACAACAGCGATTTCGAGAAAATGCTGCAGAGCCTTGCCGTTGCGAGTTAAGCGCCGGCAGGGACAGTAAGGAAGTGTCTACAAATAACCGCTGCGGGTTTGCTGCAATTTTTCTTGTATTT